>VFJS01000093.1 GCA_009885955.1 Spirochaetia bacterium
AAGAGCCGTATGAGGGAAAACCTCAAGTACGGTTCTGTGAGGGGCATGCGCTGCCTTACATATTAAATATATGGGGGTAGCGACATGTCTACTCGACAATACTTTCTGGATTTTATCGTTTTCCGGGATCTGTTTTTATCATTTATTTGCGTATTTTCCATATGTAAAATAAAATATTGTTGAAGTATTGTTATTTGAATATGATAGAAAGAAACCGGAGAAATCTTCTGGGTGTTTAATATTTGTATATTATATAGAAAATTTTTTTAAAAATACTTTGATTGTTATTTGATTATACATTATTATATATAACACCATGGAAGGGGAATAATAATTTGTTCTACGTGTATTTCCTTGTTGAAATCAAATAATTGAATAATCCTTGATTTTTGTATCTGTTTCTATGGAAAATTGTCGGTGGGGCAGCCACTGTCTGCAGGGAATACTTGTTAGAAGCTGGTCTCAAATAACCGTTGAAAATATATGCTCTTTAATTCAGGGGAACTCATTAGAATATTAGTCCTCCTTGCGGAACGTGCGCGCTGGGACGGTTGGCTGTCGCTGGAATATCTTACCCATGACGACTTGAATGCGTTCATGAGTGATTCTGAGCGCTCCATCGCAGTTTCGGTGCGTGCCATTCCGATTTTCATTCCCGGAGTTACACAGCTCCTCTCAAGCCCTGATACCGCCGGTCTTGACCATTACCTTGCGGAAAGCATAACCGGGGACGACACACTGGAGGAACTGCTTGTTGCCGAATTTCTCCGCTGTGTCGCCCGTAGCCTGGATGGGGCGGAAACAGAAGTCCGTTTATTGCGGATAGAGTAATATATGTTGATTGAGCAAGCATTACTATCGGCAAACTTTTATGCCGGAGAAAAAAATTCAATGGGGGTTTTATCATGAGGTTCCATAAGCAGTTTAAATCGGTGATGGCGTTATTCATTGTTTTTCATGTACATATTTTCTTCGCTGAAAAAAACATGGGGAAAGCGTATGCTGATTCACCGGGTCCGCAAAAGACAAGGGAGAGCGGGGAAGTCCTCCTCGACGTGCTGGCAACCAGTATTCCGCAGCGCAGCCAGATTGATGTCAATGAATGGTTTTCGGTTTCTGTCTCCTACGCGATAAAAAATTTTTCCCGGGATTACAAATACCGGCTGTACATGGTGGGGCGCAATTCCATGGGAATGGATCTGCTGTTCATGGGTAATAAATCCCTCGAATCGGGGTCGGGCACTGTTGACCTGGGAATTGAAATTACCGATGATCTGCTCCTCGGTTTCGGTAAATATGGCGACCTGGCGAGAATTTTCGTGAAAATCGATGTTTCCGTCGCTGGGGATTCCGTGGGTACAAACGCGGCAACACGCGAACTGGTATTTATCAGGGGTATTGACACCCCGGTAAAAAACATACTTGAAACGCCGGCGACGAACCTTCCGGTAACTGTAGGCGGGGTTACCATGGTTCTGCGCAGGGGGGAGCAGGTCATCTGGCATGCGAACGGCAGCCTCAAACATGGTTTTCTCGACAGTCCTGTTAAATTCAATGCAGACGGTAAAGCCATAACCGCGGGTATCGGAAAAGCAAGTTTTTTTAAAAACGGCCGGCTGCAATCCTGCTGGAACCTGGCAGAGGATACGGTGCTCAGAGCAAACGGAAGGGAATTGCTTTTTCTGAAAGGCGAATCCCTTGATATCTATCCCGATGGATCGGTTTCGGTGGGTAATATCGCCGCCGATTATACCTTCAAGGCAGGGACACGGAGCTATCCGTTCATAAAGAAATCGAGGGTAGGATTTTTTCATGACGGCTCCCTGCGGATCGCCGTCACTGCCGGCAGGCAGGATGTGATGGTTGGCGATAAAACGTTCACCCTCGGTCCTGGCTCGATGATCTATTTCAGGTCCGATGGCCTCGTGGAATATTTAGTCGGGGCGGTGAATATATCCGTCACCGCAGGGACAAGAAATATCGCCTGCGCTCCCGGGACTGCAATAACCTTCACCCGCGAAGGCGTATTTACCGGTTGCCGCCTTGCTGACGATGTTGTTTTTGAACTGAGCAGCGGTACCTTCACGGCTTTCGCAAAATCTGAAATTTCGTTCCATAAAAATGGCATCCCCGAATTTGCAGAAATGAAACAGGACACCCTTTTTTCCATAGGAAAGAAAAAAATATTGCTCAAGGCGAAGGGAATGGGAATCCGTTTTTACGATAATGGCACTGTTTACATGTCCGATCTTGCTGCCGGTATAAATTGTGATGTGACCGGGGGGATGGTGAACCTGAAAGCAGACAAGCAGGTGGCCTTTACCCGGGAAGGGACCTTGCTCTGGGGCCATTTGGAAGCAGAAGCTGCATTACAGACAAAATATGGTCCCCTTGCCTTCGAAAAGAACAAGATGACCCATTTTCATCCGAACGGGAATGTCAAGATGGCCTATCTTGCGAGGGATATCCAGGTAAATATCAATGGCATCAATTATCCCCTGAAGGGCAAGGCCTTTATCTCCTTTCATGCCAATGGAACAGTGCTTCGGGCGAATCTTGCATCTGCCATGCAGGTAAATACCCTTTTTAAGGGCCGGAAAACCCTTGTTTCCATGAATCCCGGTAACATGATAACATTTACGGAAGACGGAACGCCGACCAGATAAACCGGGAGATCGGAAAATCTGGCTGGCGTGAAAAGGACCAGTGGATGAAAGGTAATGGTGAATTAGATATTTTCATTGTATTCGCAGAAAGTCCGGATCAATTTAAAAGTCATTTTTTTTAGTGAAAATAATTGAAATAGGTATTATTTTATTATGAGATTCGATGATTGAAAACAGACAATTTTAAATGAATACGGAGGAATTTTTTTAATGAAAAAATTTTAAGACAGAGTTCATTGATTTGCTTATTTGTCATGCAAATGCAGTTTCCGATATGCATCAATCTGTCTCATGAAGGGGGTTTTATGAAATACTTACTGATTTTTTTAACTGTCTTCGGGGTCTGTTTTAGCAATGGATCTGCGGAGATTCCTAAAAGGAGAGACATACTATATGATATCGGAAGCTGGCTGCTCCCCGGAACCGTATTTTCGGAAAAAAAGTTTGTGCCGGGAGGGTTTAAAATTTTATGTCTTGATTTTTGTGAACTGCTTTTATATAGTTCTTCATTAGGAACCCCTGTTTTGTGAAATTTTGTTTTGCCAAGACCATTTTCCTGGCAGGGTTCCGTTTTTCAAACTCTAACGGATCGGGGGACTATCGCCATGGCAGGTAGCGTACAACAAAAACTATTTGAGGCCGCGTTCGATCTCAATCTGAGCGCGGTCAAGAGACACCTCAAGGCAGGCGCTTCGATCAAGAAGGGCGACAAAGACGGCTGCGACACGCTCTATAACGCGATCAGTTCCATGGGGCAAAACGATAATCCGGCGACGGCGCCCAAACAAAAACAACTCGTCGAGTTTTTGATTACGTCGGGTGCCGACGTCGAAAAACGGTACAAATTTTTGTCGGGATGGACACCGCTCATGTTGGCAGCGTCTTCAGGCAGAATGGGAGCACTCGAAGCGCTGATCAGCGCCGGAGCCCACATCGAAGCACCAGATGATTATGAGTACACACCACTCATGCGCGCAGCGATGAATGGGCATGCCGAGGTGGTGAAACTTCTTTTGGAAAAGGGTGCAGATGTGCAAAAGAAGGTCGGCAAAAACGATCCACTGAAGCTGGCACGTGAGGGCAAGAAAGAAGATAGCGGCCAGACCGGCGCCGATTTTGATAAAACGATTGCCCTTCTGGAAAGAGCAGGTGCGCGTGGCGGCGCGCCCGAAAAAGCAATTGCGAAAGGGAAAAAAAGCATGCCAGACCCGGCAGGAACATCCAAGACGCTGAAAGCGATGGAAATAAGTTTTGTCCCTCACAAAGTGCCACCGCTTCTCGCCGCACTGTGCAACTACTGGGATAAAAGCCCCGAATTTTTCGCCGGCAGCTTTGAGATTGACGCAGGTCAATTTGCTTCTGCCAAAGCCTGGTTTAAGGAAAACGAAGCGGGCTGGTCGCAGGTCAGAATTTTTGGCATTGACGGCATCCACTCGCTCTACGGCGTCTGGTTTCGTGACGGCAAGGCATCAGACAGCGCCCCGATTATTTATCTCGGCGGAGAAGGCGAGGGTACGACAGTGATGGCTTCTACCTGGGAGGAATTCTTGGCAATTCTTGCATCGAACCAGGAGTGGGAACCCAACGATAGGAAATTTTTCGACCCGGAAGCGAACAACGAAGAACAGAACGCGGTGTTTTGCGAATGGCTGAAGGAAAAACTTGGTGTTCTACCGGCGAAGAATCCCGGGGCGCTTATGGCCAAAGCGAAAAAACAGGATGCGGATTTTCAGGAGTGGCTGGCCAAGGTAAAACAAATCTGAAATGGCCGTGAATCACTGGATTTGTGCCAGGATTTAAATTTTAAGGCAGTGTGCATAGATTTGATTATTTGTCATAAATATGCAGTTTCTTATAATCTTTATTCTGTCTCTTGAATAGGGTTGTATAAATGAATGAATCACTACATCCTTTACACTATAAACTCACAACATGCTTTACACTTTGTTCTGACCATTCCTGGCTTTTTCATTAAATTCTATATCATTTTCTATCGGCACTGGATTTTTATACTGTAATATTTTACCGGTGAAACTATCTAAAATACCTATTACGGTTGAACAAAAATGGATCCTAAGATGCCTGTCATCCATTTCTTCTAAGGCAATAGGTTCTCCTGCCAAAGCCCCTGATATGAAGACACGATGAACTTCATAGTAAATATCTCCCATCTCAGATACTATATGAATATCCATATTTGTTGGATACTCTACTTCATGTAGTTTTTCCGGAAAAGGCCGTTTTGATTTCTCATAAAGTTCAGATGGAAATTTATTATCCAATGCTTCATGGGGCCTTTCAAAATTATATTCCTTCCTGAAATCATCAAAGGCTTTTTGTTGGGCCTCCAATGAGGAACGAGCTGGCAATGCCGTACACTGCTTTAATGTCCTATGAATTCTTTCATGACGGCCATTTTGCTGTGGTTTCCCTGGTTCAATTCTCTCCAGGTGAATACCCAGTTTTAACCACCAGACAGAAAGACGGCTTAGACCCGCTATCCCCCTGGCAGCAAATGGAGAGCCATTATCTGTTCTTATGGCATTCGGCATACCATATTCACGGAAAATGTTCGAAAATACCTGTATTGTAATCAGGGTATCAGTTTTCTGCAGAATTTTACAGCCTAATAAAAACCTGCTGTGAGCATCGCTGATCGTCAGCGGATCACAACGCTTCCCATCTCCAACAGTAAAATGGCCTTTGAAATCTGTGCACCAGACATCATTTGGATTTTGCACATGTGAAAGCGGAAATACTTTTACAGATTTCTTGATGCGCTTCCGTTTCTTGACCATCCCATTTCGTTTGATAATTCTGCCTATTGTTGCAGGACAGGGCCACTCTTTGGCTCGATGATATTTACATTTTACCGATGCCAGTATCTTTCGTGGCCCCCAGGTGGATGTTCCTGTCGGCATGCTATAATGCGTCTTGAAACATTTTCCCCTATTGCGTGAGGATGGTTTTTAGGGGCCTTAAACTGATTAATAAAACATCAAGCCCCTGTTCTTCATATTGTCTGAGATATTTGTATCCTGTGACCCTACTTATTCCAAATTCCCGACAAAGATCTGTCATTGACCAGCCTCCATTTTTGAAGGCTACAAGGAACTTCATTCTTTCTTCATACACGTTAGTCTCCTTCCAGGGCATAGGCAATTTCCTCCTATGCCGAAGTCAGAAACAAATAGTATTACTTGACAAATACTTTTGTAAAGGATGTTATGAGTCTAAAATGTTAAGGATCAAATGAGTCCGTACCTGAGATACTTACTGAATTTTTTAACTGTTTTTGGGGTCTGTTTTAGACATGGATCTGCGGAGATTACTGGATATACAAGTCTATTATTTCTTTTCCACAAATCCAACATTAAGGTTAATGTCGGAAAAACTTGCGTAAATTGGATCGGTAGATGCGCGAACAACTCCATAAACAAAATAAAGATATTGCTTTCCATTGATTGTCGCAATGGTTGGCTCACCAACCGTAACAATCTCTCCAACAGTGGTGGATGATGTTGCTTCTAATATTGTTTCGACTGAACTCCAGTTTGCGTTATTAGCTATGTTAATATCGTCATGAGTTCCAAGAAATTTTGAAATTAAAATTTTGCTGTCTCTTCTGAAATACAGTTCAGATCCGGTAAAGAAAGGTTGAGTTGCTTCTAATCCATTATTTATAACAGATGGCAACTGAACTTTAGTCCAGGATCCGGATTGAAGAGTTCCGGAAGTCAAAATATATGCATAAAGAAACTGATCACCAAACTCAGCGTCAGTCCAGATCGATTTGATATTATTGGATGAATCACAATACAAATGCGGATTTCCCTGGTTATTTGCTTCTTTTAAGACTGTGACCATAGGTGAAAAACTTTGCGGATAAACTGTGTAATCACCAATAAGGTTATCAACTCCAAGAGTAAGATCAACAGTAACAACATCCAATCCATCAGTATAATTTGAAATTGGTGAATAAGGATCGTAAAAGGAAAAAATGGCAGTAGCTGACGTTCCACCATTCATTCGAAAAGAAAGACCAAAGGGATTTAGCTGGGCACGTTTATCATCATTAACCGCAACAATAAAAGGTTGTGTAAAAGTTCCATCCTGCTGACGTTTGAATCCGTAAAAAATTGTTGGCATAACAAATTGCACCTTTGTTTGCAATCCATCTGTAACGCCGTCATCTGTATCGTAAGTACTTCCTTCGGGAACAGGAAGATAATAGTGATGATCTATTTTGTCATTGATAATTCGCGCGTCAAAAAAATTAGGTCGTTGAGGCTGGGTGTATGGGCCAATTATGTTTTTTACCCATGGGTGTGTATAAGTTGAATAAGCAGAATAAACAAATATACCTGAAAAATATGCAGGTGAATATTGTACAAAAAGCCACTCACCATCCGGAGTGATAACAGCTCCATCTTCAAATCCTTCAGTGTTGACAAAATCTCCAGGAACAGAAAGTGGCTGCCCCCAGTCGCTATGTACATTTTTTAAAACTAATGCTGTGCGTTTTAATACAGTATCATTGCAAGTTGCAGTAATATGATATTCACCAGTTGATGCAGGAGTAACTATTGCTTTATAAATTCCTGGAGCAGTTTCAGTTACGGCCGATATACTTCCTTTATCTGTCTGAATTGAAAGATTGGCGCTGGTATAAGAAGCATTGTCTTTTAAAACTGTCGCGTAAACAGAAAACGGATCAGTCATAGCGTTTCCAGTTTTTTCGAAGGATAAGGAGATTGAAATTACCGGTGTTGGCGGATTGACAGGTGCTTTTTTTTCTGTTGAGCATGATAAAAAAACAAAAAAGGAAAAAACTAAAAAAGTAAATGTTTTACTTATTGAACTACACATATAATATCCTCAATTACAATACTTTTGTTAAAAAGTAAATGTAACAACAATAATTATAAATGACTTTAAGAAAATAGCAATTATTTGGCAATAAAAACAAAAATTTTAAGACAGAGTGCATAAATTTGTTTTATTGTCATGAATATGCAGTTTCTGATATAATTCTATATGTCTCTTGAATAGGGTTACATAAAATACTTTCTGGTTTTATAACGTTTTCCGGGATCAGCTTCACCCAATTACTAACGGAAATTCCTGGATATATAAAAATAGATTTTTCATATATTAGCAAACCTCAAGCTGTAATTATGAGAGGGATTTAAAAAAATATGAATATTGATCCAATCAAATACCAGAGAACTTTACGAGATGAATGGGAATGATATATCTCTATGACACCAATATCATCATCGGTTATCTTAACGATGACCAGCATGTCGTAAAATATTTTGATCCGTCATTCCTCCTGTGATATTTTTTTCAGGAGGAATAAATTTTTTTTTTGAAAACCAATTAACGGTATAACGCTTCCAAACAAAGCATAGCTTGTAATTAAAACATAAATTTAAAATCAAAAGGAGTCAGCAAGATGGATGAAAGTGATATTTACAAAGTTAAGGAGGCAATGCAGTCTGTATTGAAGAAAGGTCCTATGAGGGCGGCACTGATTATTGGAGTAATTCTGGTGTTTTTCCTGTTTTTAAATCCTTGGGTTCAGATTGGGGCGGGTGAAAGAGGGGTTGCCCTTAATTTTGGCGCTGTTCAGAATAAGGTGTTAGATGAAGGACTGCATTTCAGGGTACCTATAATGCAGGTGATTATCCGGGTGGATGTCAAGGTGCAGAAGGCAGAGACAGCTGCTGCGGCCGCCTCGGCAGACCTTCAGGATGTAAGCTCTACTGTTGCGATTAACTATCATATAATTCCAGACAAGGCAAATATTGTCTATCAGTCCATCGGCATACACTTTAAAGAGCGAATCATAGACCCTGCAGTGCTGGAGGTGGTAAAGGCTGTGACAGCCAAGTATACGGCAGAAGAGCTTATTACAAAGAGGCCGGCGGTAAGCGATGCAATGAAACTGTCCCTTACTGAAAGGCTCCTTACACACAACATAGCAGTTGATGCGTTCTCTATCGTGGGTTTCAGCTTCTCCAAGATATTTATGGAAGCCATTGAGTCAAAGCAGACGGCAGAACAGCTCGCACTAAAGGCAAAAAGAGACCTCGATAGGATAAAGATAGAGGCAGAGCAGAAGATTACAGCAGCAAGAGCAGAGGCGGAGTCCCTGAGACTACAAAGGGCAAATATTTCACCGGACCTTATAGAACTTAGAAAGATAGAGGCCAATCTCAGGGCTATAGAAAAATGGAATGGGATACTCCCGCAGGTTACAGGAGGTGGGGCAGTGCCATTTATAGGTGTGGGAGATATACAAAAGAGATAACCAAGTAATCATTAGAGGTATCCATTTGTCGGCCCATGCCTTTACTCGACATGGGCCGGCAAATGGGGCTACCATACCCAATATTTTCAAAGAGAAAATTATGAAGTTCAAATCAATATTTGTAAAAATTCTGATTTTTTCACTATGTTTCATTGTCATGGATGTCAATGCCCTCCCTGAACCGAGAACAGCACTCCAGGACATGATTGTTCATATTAACATAACCGCCCAGCATTACGACTATTACTCCCCATGGGATAAGGGCCCGGTGAAACAGATCCAGTCAGCAGGGGCTGTACTTGAAGGGAATATTATCGTCACAGCATCACAGCACCTGGCCGACAGCCAGCTTATTGAGGTGCAGAAGCACGGTGAAATGAAAAAATACCCGGCCAGGATAATTGTCAGGGATTACCGGACAGCGATAGCCCTGGTCACTGTAGATGACACTGCTTTTTTCAGGGACCTCGGCACTGCGGGACTTGCAGAGCCTGGAAGGGTAGTCGGGGAAGAGGCAGTTGCGGCAAGGTGGGACGAAACAGGGAACTTCAGGGAATACTCCGCCAGGGGTTACAGCACATCAATGGAGAAGCTGTCCGATTATATTTTTGACTTTGCATCCCTGGTACTGATACATAACATGACGACATCCATGGACAACAGCGGTTTTGGAGAGCCTGTATTCATAAAATTTTAAGGCAGAGTGCATAAATCTTTTCATTTACCATGAAAATACGTTGATTCCGAGAAGATGCTATATGTCTCTTGAATAGGGTTGTATTAAATACTTTCTGGATTTTATCGTTTTCCGGGATCTGTTTTTATCATTTATTTGTACAGATTCCAATATATTAAATTATATTTGACAAACCCCAAAGGAGAAGTAATCATATCTATAGAGGTAAATGGAAAATGAAACAATTATCAATGTTGATCTTAATAATGTTGCTGTCATCGGTTCTATATGCGGTTGAAGCACCGAAAGGAAACAGCTCTCTCGGCTCAGAAACGGATTCGGCAAAAATACAGGAACTTTTTCTGACCACCAATTATGAAAAAATGACCGAAAGCGAATACGTTGCTGCAATAAAAAATTTAGGAACACTTGTCCGGGCAGCTGACATTGCCAGCGAAAATGGAAAAAAAGATTTTGCGATAATCTTCAACGTGGGCATGAACCTAAGTGCTTTTTTAAGCCAGGGCGGACCGAAAAATTACACGAAGGAAAAGCAGAAAAAAGAAATCGATACCATGATTGCCAACATGAAAAATGTCAAAAAAACGGATCTGAAAGGCGCCATTGATATGTTTTTCCAGATCGATGAAGCAAAAATGAAACAGGAATATCAAAGAATCCTTACCGTCAGAACCAATTATAAAAAATCGCTGGAACCAACCAAGGAAAATCTTATTGTAGCCGTACAAGCCGGAAGGGCCGAAATCGTTGAAGCATTAATCAAAGCCAAAGTTGACGTTAACATAAAAGACAAGAATAACAAGACTCCGCTGATGAATGCTTCAATATCTGGTTATGCGGGAATTGTAAAACTCCTTATCGATGCCAAAGCGGATGTCAATGTAAAAGACGAGTATGACAACACTCCGCTGATCATCGTTTGCGGTGCTGATCATAATAACTCCGGTAGAGTGGAAATTGCAAAATACCTTATTGCCGGCATGGCAAAATTGAATGAAAAAAACAAAAACGGGATGACAGCTCTAATAGGCGCCGCATTTCAGGGTAATGTTGATATAGTGAAAATGCTCATTGCTGCAAAAGCTGATTTGAAAATGAAGGATTCTGAGGACTATACCGCACTGAAAATGGCAACGGCTAAAGGTTTTCCCGAGGTTGCCGAACTTCTGAAAAAAGCCGGCGCCAAGGAATAATTCAAAACACAGTCAGGGACCTGAAGCGCCCTGGCTGTAAAATAAATTTTAAGACAGAGTGCATAGATTTGCTTTATTGTCATGAATATGCAGTTTCTGATATAATTCTATATGTCTCTTGAATAGGGTTGTATAAGTGCGCCAAGCAAAGCTTGTAATATCTTATCGGTTAAAGTCCGATACAGACAAAGCCTAACCAGCAGTCTGTCACCGACAGCGCA
>VFJS01000008.1 GCA_009885955.1 Spirochaetia bacterium
AACCTCGTTTTTTTACCTGCTACGGTATCGCCATTCTACGGCGATTAAACGAGGTTACAACTCTTTATCTTATTTCTGATAAAAAATTCATTCTAAATCTGAGTATTATCAATTATAAAAAATAAACAAATCTTTATGATTATTTGCAACCGCTGTAAAAATAGAATTGATCTTGTAATGTTCCGGTTGTTCCATATATATTCCAGCCATTCCAATTTAAATCATCGAATGATAAGATTTGACTGCCGCATCCCCAATAATCAGTAACAATAATTTTATCATTATCCTTTGCCAGAAAGTTGCCCGGCCCGTAAAAAAGCCCGGGAGTGCTCGTTGCTGAAGTGGTAGAATCCCCATTACTTGTAGATGTAGATAAATCGGTGGTAAATCTTTTTATCTGATAGCCGTTCCCTCCATTTGGATTAGTCACATATACGTATGGCGGCTTTATGAGGATGCCTTTGGGATTTCCGGTGATCATAGTTGATGTTGGTATGCTGTCTGTTGCGGGGTCATATATTCCTATAAATTGGGGCGTTGAAGCGCCATAGGTTATATACAGCAACCCGCTGCTGTCAACTGCTAACCCGTATATACTGGTAATTCCGGTGGTAGTGGCAAGAGCTGTGTCATTGGATCCATCAAGGTTGCATTTGCTCAGAACGTTATATTTTGCCTTATATATAACATTATTGACCCTGTCAATAGCTATGGCTTCGTAACCAAAACCTGAACCGTTTGCTCCAAAGGCAATTACATTTCCGCCGCTGATACTGTCAGCCCTTATAATTACGTCTCTGTCTGTGTTATTAGAATTATTGGCGATATATATTCTTCCAAGGGAATCATAATCGACATCATTCGGCAGAAAATCAAAATCGATCCAGGTATTGTCCAGGGGCAGCATATAATTGTAATCAAAAACAGTCCATCCCGTACTGCTCACTGTGGTCGGGAATTCATCGATCTGCGCAACCCGGTTGTTCCAGGTATCGGGAATGAGCACCTTTGTCCTGTACAGCGACATGGGAGCATTTAAGGCTACAATATCTCCAGTGGCAAGGACCTGGGTTGTCGTGGCGTACCGCAATGTCCCTGATGTTATGGCAGCCAGCACCTCGATAGTATAACTTGAACCGGGTATGAGCGGAACCGCGCTGCCGCTGGGATATCCCGGGATTGAATAGATAACTGTTCCCGATGCAGATACATTCAGCGTATAAGCCCCGAGTCCCGATGGCGTCCCTAAGGGAAAGGCTGGTGTTACAGACAGTGCAGTATAGGAGGAAGGCAGCGCAATCATGGTAATGGTAAGATTTTCATCTTTTCCTGTTGTCAGATCCGCAGTGGCTGTCCCTATATAATTTGTTGATGAAGCAACTGCCGCAAGCACAAAGATCCTTTCATTTCCCGCCGGCACTTCCAGCAATATTTCTGCGGCATCTACGGGACATTCCCTGACTATGGGGTCCATGTCTGAAGCTGTAACTAACAGGGTGAGCGATACGATACCCTGCGGCGCTGCAGCCCTGGCCTCTGTTGCGAAGAGGCGGAGGAACCGGTCAACCATGGATATTTTGTTCTCCTGAACCTCATGGCCTTTCAGGTTTATGGTGACCCTTGTTTTTCCCGGTTTTACATTTGAGCATGATATCAGTAAAATTGAAATAATTACGGATACAATCCCTGTCATTAATTTTAATCTATTATTGTTTGTCATTTTTTCCTCATTAAAAAAATATTAAAAAAGTATTATCAAAAAAGGATTATAATTTTCATGAAACATAATCTGTTTTTTTTCAGTAAATCGATTAGATGTCAAGTCCTAATCAGTATTATAAGTATAATAAAAAGCTGATAATAATTTCAATAATATTTTTTATAATCCTGTAATTTATTTTTTTATCTAAAAATAAAAAGAGTTGGATTTCATAAAATAGGTAGAAGTACTAACTAATGACTAAAATTCAAAACAAAGGCGTTACACTGCCGGTTTTATCTTTCAGGTGCCGGTTTTGCCCGTATAAAGATTATTGCATATCCTCCCCCGTAACCTTCTGTTTCAGGGTGTTGCTGCAATATTTTGCTTAAATCATTAAAAAAAGATTTGCAATGCATTTTATTTATAGATACAATGACTGCAGGAATGCCTTTTAATTCTCTGTTGTTACTTTAAAGGAGCAAAAGCAATGAATTACTTTTTTTGTTATATAATGACGGTTCTCATTATCGCTGCCGCCTCCCAGGCCCATGCAGCCATCAAGGTTCTTTCGGTGAACGGCACAGCGGCATACAAGGATGATAAGTCCTGGGTTCCTCTCAGGAACGGGATGATCCTCAAAGACGGGACAAAGGTGAGCACAAGCGTCAAGTCTACAGCAGAGATTCAGATTGACGATAATATCGTGACGGTACAGCCGCTTACCATGATGAAAATACAGGGGAGCAAGTCCACGGCCGACAGCTCTTCAACCAGCATCGGGCTGAAAAGAGGGAGCCTCAGGGCCAATGTAAACAGGGAAAAAAGGATAAAAACAGTTTTCAAGGTCTCAACGCCCATAGCCACTTCCAGTGTCCGGGGGACTGAAAAGATTGTTTCTCACGGGCCAATGAGGGGAACGCGCATCATAATGATCTCCGGAAACTCGGAAGGTGAAAACAAACATGGCGGGAAACGGTCGGTGAGCGGAAAGCAGGTGTTCCAGCAGCATGGCAACAGGCCGGGCCCTGAGAATGTTCTTGCCGCTGTGCAGAGTAATTCCCTGGGCAGCATATTCAGTAAAAATCTGACTGAAAATGAACAAGCGAATATCCAGAACAACGGCAGCGACCTTATAAACAGCGATAACAACGCTCTTAACATCGTAAACAGCGTAACAGGCGGCAGCGGAACAAACAAGACTAATGTAAAAATAACAGTCGGATGGCCTTAAAAGTTAAACGGCCCGGCAGTTTACTATTCTTCGGCTGTGCTAACCAATAGTATCTGTGTTATCAGTTGATGTTTTATGTTCGCGTCAGCCGCTGGATTTCATAGAGTTTTTTTATCAAGCTTCATCTGAATTAAATATTTTTTTGAATAATAATTTCAAAATCAGAGGGGAATGGCAATGAAAAATTTTTTGATTATTTTTGTGCTGTCTGTTATGCCTGCAGCGCTATTTTCACAGGAGCTGGGTTCTCTCAACTTTATCCACGGCCTTGATGTTAAAGAGAAGACCACCTATGAAGACGCGGCGGCATTTTTTGTATTAAATCTGGATAAGACCCCTGGAAAATTTGAAGAAAATATTGATACGCTTGCAAAACTCAGCAAGGTCGGCAGCATGGGGTACGGCAAGGAGAAAATGCTCACCAGGGGAATGCTGTCAAAGATGATTGCCAGGTATCTCGGCCTGAAAGATTCACTGCTTTATCTTATCCTCAGGAATGAACGGTACGCTTTTAAAGCCTGCGCTGCAGAAGGCATAATGGAAAATGACCAGAGCGAATGGGATACACTCAGCGGCAGGGAACTCATTGAAATCATGACAATAGTCCAGGAAAAGAAAGGGGAGAAAAAGTGAAAAATAAAATTATCGCATGCATACTGTTTTCTTTTATTTCTGCTGCCGGGTCCAGTGTATTTGCCCAGCAGAATCTCCCAAAAGATCTGCTCGCTGATTCTATTTATCCCTATAACCAGAATGACGCGGACATGATGGTTCCGAAATCGGGCAATTCCTTTTCAACCAAGGGGATACTTTACGGCGGCTGGCTGAATCCGGTTATTATTGATGATAATGACGGGGTTAAGAATCTGCGGACATCCATGAATTCATTGAAGATCTGGATTAAATCCTATCTCTGGGAAAACAGCTTTCTTTATATAAGGGGTAAGGACACCTACACAAAGCTCCTTAAAATGGATGGATATGATAAACAGGTTTTTGAAGATCAGGGATATAAGAATGACGCCAAAAATGTCATCGACCTTGATGTGGGATTCATTACCATGACTACTGAAACGAATACCATGAAACTCACCCTCGGGAGAAATTATTTTTTGCTTGGCTCGGGCCTCGTGCTTAACGGCAGGGGGGACGGGGCCGAGCTGAACATTTATTCCAGGTATGTGAAAGCCGATTTATTCGGGGCTTACACCGGCTATCTTAAGAAGGATGATGATCCGTACAAGCTGAGTACCCGGGACAATACCGACGGATCGAACAGGGTTTTTGCCGGCGGGTCCCTCTCCTTTGACATTGACAACCAGTCGCTCTATTTCATGGGCATGTCCCAGAAGGACAGGGGCAAGGAGGCAGCGGGTGAAAAGAGCCTGTACCAGTCGCAGTACTACGGCGGCGGGCTTAAGGGCGTCATTATGAAAATGCTCCAGTACAACGCAGAGTTTGTATATGAAACAGGGAAGAGCTATACCCAGGCCGGCAAGAGCGACAGCATCAAGGCCTATGCCGCGCAGGTAAATATCAACTATTACTTCGTTGCTGCCATGAATCCCGTACTTTCACTGCAGTATGCTTACGGCTCCGGGGACAAGGACAAGAGCAGTTACAGTTCGCCGAACGGCAACGTCAAGGGCGATGACACCGGGTTCCTTGCATTTGGAACCTATGTCGGCGGTTATGCCCTCAGGCCTGTTCTTGCCAACATGCATGTTGCCAGAGGAGGATTCACCTTATCACCTTTTTCAGGATCTGATTCTCCTTCTATGAAACGCATCAACCTCATTGGTAAATATTCCTATTATTTAAAAGATCAGGCAAATTCACCAATTAAAAGCGGAGAAGCTACAGAACATGACAAGCACATAGGACAGGGGATCGACGGCTCCTTGAGATGGGGAATTTTTGACGACCTGGCCGTATTTGTGAATTATTCGGTTTTCATGCCCGGCAAGGCATACGCATCCACCGAGAACGACAAGACGAGAAAATTTTTCATGGGCGGTTTGAATCTGAATTTTTAAAATTATATCAGGCTCAATCTGCCAGCTGACAGGAAACAGACATCGGGAACTCCAATTCCCGGTAATCCCATAAATAATTCCACGGGAGAACGGCATGTTTAAAGATTTGCTTGATAAGGTCAACAGGTTCATTGAACACAGCAGGTTTTCAGGAATCGTCATTGCTGTTGCGGCTTTTTTCTTTGTCTTTCTCTTCAGTTTTTCGGAGACCTATGACATTTTTGAGCTCAAGCTCTATGACCTCAGGTTCAAGGCCAAGCCCCAGGTGGAGGAGTGGGACAAACTCACATTTGTCGACATTGACGAGGTGAGCCTCCTGACTGTGGGTCAATTTCCATGGCCCAGGATCTTCTACGGGAAAGGGTTCAAATCGTTGAAGGCGGTTGGCGCATCACAGATAGCCCTTGATATCATGTTCCCGGACAAATCCCCCATCAACCTGGATGAAGATGCCTTTAAGAAATTGCTTGTAAAAGCCGGCGGCAGGAGGAGCATAAGTTCCGATGATGTGAAATCGGTAGCCCTGGACAATGACCTTCTATTTTCAAAGGGGGTTTCGGAATACGGGAATGTTATTTTATCATACACCTTTGACTACGATGACCTGAGGCCCGAGAAGCAGAAGGCCCAGGGCACTCAGGTTTTTGCCAGAGCCGAGAAGAGATTCATAGAAAAGTCGTCCATTCCAATCCCGAAAGAGAGGGCAGGCGAATTCGAAAAGCTCACCGACAGCAGGATAAAAAGAATATCCTATCCGATTCCTGAACTCATGAATACCGGTAAATACTTCGGTTTTGTACACAGGGATACGGACATCGATGGAGTCATCAGGAAGATCAAACTCTTCCAGGTTTTTAACGGCAGGATTTATTTCAACATCGCGCTTGCCATGTACATTGATGCCTGTAAAATTACTCTGAGCAATGTTGAAATATTTCCCGGCGACAGGATTGTTCTCAAAAAGGCATTGAACCATAAGAACCAGAATATCGAGGACATCGAGATTCCCATTGACAGGAACAGCCTCATTTACATCAACTGGGCCGGCCCCGGCCCCAGGGAGAAATCTTTTAAAATTATGCCCTTTTATTCCCTCCTCGAATACGTAGAATACGCCCCTGTGGTTGCCGAGTTTTTTGACGATAAAGACAGCATGGATAGAAAGGAGAAGGGGGAATTAAAAAAGCTGAAGGAAGATCTTGTTAAAGAAAAGGCCCTCCATGCCGCAGCAAAAGATTCCACGGCACGAATTGGCAGTTTCAAGAAGATTTCAAGTCTCAGGAAGGATATTGAAAAGATAAAATGGAAATTTTACAATGAATTGAAGACCGATGTTGATAAAAAAAAGAAGGAACAGGAGAAGACCAAGGACGGCAGACTGAAGGAGGAACTGGAAATTCTTCAGGATGATCTCAGGGCAATTGAGCTTGTCATAAAGGTTGAGAGCCTTGCCGACCAGATTCTTCTCACCGGCCTCACTGCCACCGGTACCCATGACCTGGGCGCCATCCCGGTGAGCAGCGAGTATGCCAGGGTGGGCATATACCATAATACCATAAATACGATACATACAGGCAACTACATACGAAAGGTTCCCATGCCGTTGAATTACGTGATCATGCTTGCCTTAGCCATAATACTGGGATTTGTTATTCAGAGATTGAACGCGAAATATTCAATCATTACAATCATCGCGTCATTTATTGCGGCGAACATGATGGTCATAATGATTTTTGCTTTTTTTAGCGTCTGGGTAAACCAGCTCGGCATCATACTTTCTCTTCTCCTGCCGTCCATTACCATTTCGGCGGTAAAATTCTTAAAAGAGGAGAGTCAGAAAAAGTTCATCAAGAATGCATTTTCACGGTACCTCACACCAGGTGTTATTGATGAAATCATCAAGCACCCCGAATCCCTGGAGCTCGGGGGCGTAAATAAAAAGATTACCATTTTCTTTTCTGACGTTGCGGGATTTTCATCGATATCGGAAAAACTTACTCCGCAGCAGCTTGTCGGAAGGCTGAACGAGTACCTTTCTGAAATGACCGATATCATCCTGGGCCATGGAGGGACTATTGACAAGTATGAAGGGGATGCTATCATGGCCTTCTACGGCGCCCCCTTTGACATGGCTGACAGCGAGGTGAAGGCATGCTATGCTGCCATTGACATGAAGAGGCGGCTCCGGGAACTCCAGGAGGTCTGGAAGGAGGCCGGGAAGGATGTCCTCAGCGCCAGGATGGGCATGAACACCGGTACTGCCACTGTAGGCAACATGGGCTCAAAGACAAGGATGGACTATACGGCAATGGGGGATTCAGTCAACCTTGCATCAAGGCTCGAAGGGGCGAATAAATTCTACAGCACCGGCGCAATGATAAGCCAGTCCACCTATGACGGCGCAAAGGATTTTGTTGATGTCCGGAAGCTCGATACCATACGGGTTGTAGGGAAGCTTGAAGCGGTGGTTATCTATGAACTCCTGGGCAAAAAAGGGACCCTCCCTGAGAGGATGTATGAGCTGATTGATCAGTATAACCAGGGGCTTAATGCCTTCTCGCACAGGGACTGGAAAAAGGCCAAGTCCCATTTCAGTGAGGCTCTTAAGGTTATCACCGATGACGGCCCCAGCCTGAAATATCTTGATAGGTGCAATGAATACCTGAAGACCCCTCCTCCTAAAAAATGGGATGGAATCTATTCATTGAAGTCAAAATAAGGCCCAGGCACCACTTCTGCCGGAATTCTCAGGATGCCGAAGAGCGGGATGCCAGAATTTTTCTGGCCCAACGCCTTCCCCATAATCCGTATATATTAAACAGGCCAAGCCCCAGGGGAAGGATTTTTTCAATAAATGGAGTAAGATAACAGAGCCTTATCAGGCTGTAGTAGAGTTCATGAATATTTCCGGCTTCAATTACAATTGTATCGCCATTTACCTTGTACCTCCATAGGGAAGCCATTTTACCTGCTGTGCGTTCACCGTCCCTGATTTTTATTTCAGCCATGAAAGGCCCTTTGAGAATAAGGGGTTCAGTGTTCATGTTGGCAAGGGATTCCGCTGCTGACCGTGCCATGCCGGCACGCCACCTGTCCCTGCTCTTTTCATCAGACTTATCCTTTATATAAATGGTGCTCAGAGTAATGTTTTTGACAGTCCTTTCAGCCTCCATACATGCCACAGGACACCCGGAAAAAAAAATTGGCCGTATTCCGAAAGGGGACAGGGAAGCTGAAAAGAGTTCCACCTCGGACATGGGCTTCCCGTTGACAAGGAGGCTCTCTATCCGGGAAGTAAGAGTATGGGCAAGGAACCCGCCTGAACCGGAGGATGCATGCATCCCTGTCATGAGCAGGGCCGATACTCGGGGCGGATTGCCGATGCCCGGTACTGCACCGCGTTTATATCCATGGAGCATAACTGCCCTGCTGTCAACAATCTCTGGAAGGATGTTCCAGCCAGTCCTGTGAAAGTCCTTGATATAGACACTCTCTGCCCCTGCATCAAAGAGGGAAACCACAACACTGTGTATGTCCTTTGACATTTCGGCGCAGGCCAGTGCCCATTTTTTTGTCATGAATGCCGATGATTCATAATCAGTGCAGCCTGAGCTTCCCTCGATGTCCGAAATTATTAATATGTTTTTATGCATATTTTATATCGTATTTTTTGCTCAGAGTAATAATGGGGAATAAATTATCAAGTCTGAAAAATATTGATGAACAATAAAAAAAGTCAGAGCTGCGGAGTTGTGAGAAAAAAATGAGAATTCAAACTGTGTCTGCTTTACAAATTGGCACAAATTAATGTCATTCACATCTAAAGTATCATGTATTTGTCCATTTATTTACCATGCTCAGAGTAATTAAATAATTAACCTGATTTAAAAAAATTTATAAGCTCAGAGCAATTAAATTCTATTATTTCCCTGTTATAATCGTATTAAATAAAGAATACCAAATTTATTTCTAATTTATACAGGATAAAATATGTCAAATCCAATCAGAAGATGTGCCCCTGATTTAACGTATCATGTTTATTCAAGATGTATTGATAAATCAAATCTGATGAAGGCCGATAGAATGAAGGACCTTATGATTAAGGTTATGAACATGGCCCTGGCAAAATACAGGTTTGAATTATTTTCCTATGTTATAATGCACAATCATTTCCATTTTTTTATAAGAACAGTAGAGGATGGAGAGTCCATCTCCAGGATAATGCAGTTTATTAAAGCTCAATATGCCCGCAGGTATAACAAATTGATGGTGAGGAGCGGGCCATTCTGGAATGAAAGATATGGCGATACTATTGTTGAGGAATCAGAAGATCCCGGAACCGCATTTAATTATATAAATTGTTACATAATAAATAATCCTGTCAGGGCGAATTATGTAACGGATGCAAGAAATTATAAATACGGCTGTGTGCATTTTTATCTGGATGAAAATTATGAATCACCTGTAAAATTAACCTATAATAAATATTTCATAAATTTCGGTGTGACTTTTAAAGAAAGAGTGAGAAAATTTCTTGAAATTGAAGAACAATTATGCAGAAAAATTATTCCTGAATCTGTTTTTGTTTGATTTTTTTTGTTCTTGCTCAGAGTAATGTTTTTTCCAAGAACACCGGTGGTAGTGGTAATATTTTATAGTAAGGCAATACTGGGATTTCAATTGTTTTTCCCATAAACACTCTCTGCTCCGGCATCAAAGAGGGAAACTACAACACCGTATATGTCCTTTGACATTTCGGCGCAGGCCGGGGCTCATTTTTTTGTTATGAATGCCGATTATTCATAATCGGTACATCCTGGGCTCGCTTCAATATCCGGTATCATTAATATGTTTTTATGCATGTTTCAAATACTTTTTATGATCATCATTTTTTTATCTTTTTTATTTCATCTATCCCCATATCATCTGAATCTTATGCAAATACTTGAGTAGATGATAGCTTTATATCGGCAGTGAGGCAGGGTGAAAAACAATTATACATAAAAAACTGTTATATGCAGCAGAAAAAATTCAACAAAGCTATCATTTTAATCGTAATTAATAATAAGGATTAAACTGATTTGCCATGTAATTTCATTGACAATTAACATAGGGGCAAATATTGATAAATAAAAACTATATTTAATCTGGAGAATCTGATGTTTAAAAAAATTCGGGAACGGAGAATTCATTTTACTATCCTTGCTTTTTTTACTGGATTGATGCTGGGAATTAATTTCTCCTTTCTTGCCTCTGCAAATGAATCACCGCATAAATACCTTGATTATTTTCATAAAGTTTATCAGATTCTAAAGTCACAATATGTTGATGAACCGAATAATAAGGATGTCATATTCGGGGCTATAGAAGGGATGATTAAATCACTGAATGATCCCTATTCAAGGCTTCTTGATGAGAAATCCTTTTCAAGCCTTAACGAGATGACTACCGGAAAATTTGTAGGCGTGGGGATTGTCATAACCATCAAGGACAGTGATGTGGTTGTTATTTCGCCGATTGATGATTCGCCGGCGCAGAGGGCCGGAATACTTTCAGGTGATGTGATTACAAGGGTCAACAAGACATTAATCAAAGATAAAAAATTATCAGACATCGTGGATATGATAAAGGGCCTGCCCAACAGCAGGGTAAAGATAAACATAAAGAGGGAAGGGCAGGATGAAGAGATGGAGTTTGAACTTGAAAGGACTCCTATCAAAATTAAAAGCGTTGAATATTCACTGATTGAAAATTCCAATGCGGGATATGTGAAATTAATCAATTTCGGATCGGATACTGCGAAGGACATGGCCGATGCCCTTGAATTTTTTAACGGCAAAAATGTTTCCAGGGTTCTCCTGGATCTCAGGTCTAATCCGGGCGGGCTGCTCCAATCGGCCATCGAGGTATCGGGACTTTTTATTGAAAAGGGGCAGATCATTGTCTCCACGAAGGGGCGGGCCGGTTCAGGAGAAGAAATTGTCCACCGGTCCGAAAGAAACCCGGTATATACAAAGAAGCTGATTGTACTTGTCAACAAGGGTAGCGCTTCGGCATCTGAAATTCTGGCCGGCGCGATACGGGACAACAAGAGGGGGAAACTCCTTGGCGAAAAGACCTTCGGCAAAGGTTCGGTCCAGAAGACCTTTAATTTAGAAAAGGATATTGCCGTTGCCGTAACCGTGGCAAAGTATTATACGCCGTCTGGTGAGCTCATCCATAACAAGGGTATTGAGCCCGACTACAAGGTTCCCATGTTTGACATCCCGAACGATGAATTGAAGATCTTCAAGGAAATCACCAGCGAAAAACTCATGGACAAATTTGTTCACAAGGACACCGTTTATGATGAAAAGACAAGGAAAAGCTTTGTTGAATTCCTTGCCGCTCAGAATAAAAAAATGTCGGAAAAGACGGCAGGGTACATGCTGAAAAAGAGAATAAATTTGTATAAAAAAAGTTCATTATATGATCTAGAATTCGACAGCCAGCTTGCTTCGGGCCTGGAAAAAATTAATAAGAATGACTAATAATGTTCTGGGCCTCGGGCTCGAAAGTTCCTGCGATGAAACATCGGCTTCCATTGTCAGAAACGGCAAAACCATTCTATCCAATACGGTTTTCAGCCAGATAGAAATTCACAGGGATTTTTACGGTGTGGTTCCCGAAATAGCTTCAAGGGCGCATCTGGAAATTATAAATCCTATTATTGAAACTGCAATGAATGAGGCTGGAGTGGATTTCAATGATATCGATTATGTTGCCGTTACCAACAGGCCGGGCCTTGTGGGTTCACTGCTTGTATCATTACAGTCTGCAAAGGCCCTTTCTTTTTCACTGGGCATCCCGGTTATAGGGGTGAATCATCTTGAAGCCCATCTCTATGCCCCTTACCTTGAGGGGAATGAACCGGGTTTTCCCTTTATCGGGCTTCTCATTTCCGGAGGAAATACGGTAATGTACATTGTCAGGGACTTTGGAGACATGGAAGTTCTTGGTAAAACTGCTGATGATGCGGCAGGGGAGGCTTTTGACAAGATTGCAAAGTATCTTGATATAGGCTACCCCGGGGGGCCTGCTATAGAGAAGCTTGCAACTACGGCAGTGCGGAAGAATCTGTACCTTCCGAAAATACTTGCCGGTTCCCATGACTACAGATTTTCATTCAGCGGGATAAAAACAGCGGTCGCTGTTCTTTACCGGAACGAGCCAGGTGTTGATAAGGCCGAGCTTGTATATGCTTTTCAGGAAAGGGTTCTTGAAATACTTGTAAGGAGGCTTTTTGCGGCTTCAAGGAGGACGGGTATCAGGCGAATGGTTGTCGCCGGGGGAGTTGCATGCAGCATGCGGCTCAGGGAATTAATTGATAATGCTAAGGATGATGATGATGTTATTCTTTTCCCATCCTCTTCTCTCTGCACCGATAATGCGGCTATGGTAGCCGGACTCGGGTTCCAATATTTTGCAAGGGGTATCTATGATGATTTGAACCTGGATGTTTATGCCAGGGTAAAATAAAAAGGGTAATGATAATGGCAGTCCAGAAAAATAAATCGTATAATAATCTAATAGACCTCTGCATTGAGTATGAGCTTGATCCGGATTACGTGGGTAACGCCTATGAGATTTTCAAGAAGCTTCTCTCGGAATATTTTTTCATGAAAGAATCGCAGATGAGCAAGGGCATGGAGCAGGTATTTAACGAGGTCGAAGCGCCTTCATTTCTTAAAAGCATTAATAGCATGTATAAAATTGATATTGAAATTTTATCGGACAGTATAAACGGCGAGTCGATAAATCAGTCTCTTTGCGGAAGGATTATGATGTCCAAGGCATTCCTTAAAGTCTACTATCCTAACCAGACGCCTTCGTTTAACAGCATGGCAGAAGATATCAAGTTCGAGCTGATTGGAAAGATCAAGACCATGAACAAGACCATCATTGATGCCTTTGAAAAGATGAAGACCGACAGGCAGGCCGACAAGTCCCGGAAGGTGATAACCCTGATATCCCTGATTCTGAAAAACATACATATGAAAACCGGAAGGCCTCTGCTGAATCTGACAAAGCCCGCTGAAGATATTATCGGCGAAATATTCAGGGATGTGGATAACCGTTTTACGGCAAACAGCAAGCAGATGTCGAATCTCTCAGATGATTCAAAAATAAAAAACCTGATAAAATCATTTTTTTTCATAAAGCAGTTTAAGGATATTGAAGAGGTAGTCAGAATATACAAAATTGAGCTGGAAAGGTTCAGGAAAAGGAGCCAGTGGTCTGTTTGATAACACTTTGAATTTAAAATCGGGATAACTATTATGAATGATGAATCCGGATTCACAGGATTTTCCTCTGAAACAATAAAATTTTACCGTGACCTTGCAAAGGATAACAGCAGAACATTTTTTGAAAAAAACAGGTCAGGGTACGAGAACTTTGTCATGAAACCTTCGCGGAATTTCGTTATTGAAATGGGTGAGAGAATGGGGAAAATTGCATTTGATCTCCATGCTGACCCCAGGGTTGACAGATCTATATTCAGGATATACAGGGACTCCAGGTTCAGCAGGGACAAGACGCCATACAAAACTCACCTTGCAATCTGGTTCTGGGACGGTCCGGGGAAAAGAATGGAATCTTCAGGATATTATTTTCATCTTGAGCCGGGAAAATTGATGCTGGGCGCCGGTATGTATATGTTCCCTGATTATATGCTAAAAGGATACAGGGATGCTGTCTCCGATGAAAAATTCTGTAACGGGCTCCATAAGGCAGTTTCCGGATTACTGAAAAAAAAATACAGTATCGGGGAAAAACACTATAAAAAAATACCCAGGGGTTATGACAGGGAGTACCGGTATGCTGATTATCTGCTTTTTAACGGTCTGCATGCTGGAATTGAAGCCGACATTCCCGATGAACTTTTTTCTGATGCATTAATTGATTACTGCCTTGAAAGGTTCAGGGATATGTACCCGCTCCATAAGTGGCTCTGCAATATGATTGACAGGCTGATTTGACATGAATTTCACGGAAGAGAGAACTCCGAAGGGGATAACCTTAAAAATATTTTATGACAAGGATAAATACCTTGCCTTCGATTCGAAAGGGAAATCGATATATGCTGATGTTGAAGGCAAAGTAATGGTACATATGGTCCTTCTCATTGTTTTTCTGGGTGACAGCCTCGATTTTAAAAAAGATTATGAAAAAAATTATTTACTTCTGAAAATTCAAAAGGGGAAAATAATCATCCCATTTAATATTAAAAACAGGATTGATCCCCAGTATATATTTCTGCCAACGGACATGAAACTCGATATGGTCCCTGCTAAATTGATCAGGATAAAGGATATTGCCGAGATGGTCAAGGATCTTGATATACATATCATACCGGATTATATTTTAACAGATGAATCAATAACGTCTAATGATATTATTATTGTTAAGAACAGATACAAGATTGATGAAGATGTGGTGATAAAAGTTATGGAGAACCTGTCAGTACCGGAGAGGAAATATCCGGCAGATGACATTGAGGAAAAAAATATCAATCTTAACCTTATCTCGGAAAATCCGGTTTACCTTGCCAGGATCCATCTCCGTGCAAAGGATCTTTCAAAAATTTACCAGCTCATCCTCGACTTCGAGTTAACCGCGCTGGATACGGAATATATACTTAATTTCATAGAAGAACAGTTGAAAAATTCCGAGAAGGATCTATCAAGCGATAAGAACAGGAGCATGCTGCTGGATTTGAAAAATCTTTATGCTTTTTACATTAAATTATTGAAGAAAAACGATGAAGGCATACGGGATATGATCAATGCCGGTTCTGAAGTGAAGGAGATGGCAGCTTACAGAACCCTCATATCCAAAGTCAAATCGATATATCCCGGATCAAATGAGCAGATTATTTATACTGAATATGAAAACAGTGTGATAGATAAATGGGAAGAGCTGAAATCACAGAAAAATTATTAATGAAAAGTATACTGATATTTATATTGACTTTCATTTTATTGAACGGAGCGGCTTCCGGTGATAAAAAGTGGTATGAAATCTATTTCACCTCGCCGGAAAAAGAGAAAGGGATTTTATCCGACAATAATCCTGAAAAAGCTTTTTTAAGAATAATTTCAGGCGCCAGGAAAAGTATCTGCGGCGCCTTCTACGAAGTATCTTCACCTGCTGTCATCGCAGGCCTTATCGGTGCAAAGTTAAGGGGTGTCGATGTCAGGATTGTCACGGAGCGGGATACCTCCGGAGGCATGGGTATCAATAGTCTGATGAAATCAGGAATTCCCGTTGTCACCGATAACAAGAAGGGGCTCATGCACAATAAGTTTGCAGTGGTGGATGATGAACTGACCTGGACAGGCTCATTTAACCTGACTGAAAACGCGTCGAAAAGAAATAACAACAATGTAATTATTATTCATTCACAGGAACTTGCAGGGATATATACTGATGAGTTCAGCGAGATGTTCAATGAAAAAATATTCGGCAACAGGAAAGAGTACGGGCCGTTTGCTTCTATCAGGAAAAAATATCATATCAGGGTGGATGAGACGGATATCAATATCTATTTTTCTCCCGAAGATGATGTTGAGCGGATTATCCTCAAACTGATTTTCAAAGCCAGGGAATCGATACAATTTATGGCCTTCTCCTTCACCAGCAGCAATATCGGCGAGGCAATGATTAAGAAATTCAGGGACGGAATACGGGTGTCCGGACTCATTGAAAAAAAAGGCTCCGACAGCAGCTATTCCCAGTATGTCAGGATGAAGATTGAAGGACTGCCTGTGAAGCTTGATCGTAATGAATATAATATGCATCACAAGGTGATCATCATCGATAAAAAGCTTGTTATAACCGGCTCATATAATTTCTCCAGAAATGCCGATAGGAGGAATGATGAAAATATTCTGATAATTGATAATCGGGATATTGCCGGGGAATATCTGAAGGAGTTTAACAGGCTTTATTGATCAATCCCTCAATAGGATTATCCTTTCAAGTTCTTTGCCGGTTATCGTTTTTGTGAACTCTCTGAAATGAATGTATTCATCAGCATTTATATCCCTGTGGATAATATTAATTACTGAAGCTGCCCTGATTAATTTTTTTTCCTTTATAAATGTGAATCCTGCGCTGAATTTGGAATTTTTAAATTCTCTGCTTTCCGGAATGCTGAATACCCTGAATCCATCGGGAATAAAATATTCAACTGTTTCACATACTTGAATTTTCGACGGCAATAGTATTGAAGAGAGCCTGTTTTTTACGAAGGATAAATTTGTATAGTTTTCAGTGGGTATCAGGAAGGATCTCATAATCATTTCATCTCCCCCAGCCTGTGCAAGGGATGGGATATTTACTGTATAACTGTATGATACGGGCATATCGGGATTGATGCTTTCGATTTTTAATCCGGATATAGCAGCGCCCGGATACCTCCTGTTCCAGTATTCATTGAGGACCATTATTTTTTTTTCAGAATTTTTAAGTTCTGCCCTTGCTTCAGCTGCCGATGAGCCTGAAAATATAAGTCTGCGTTCCAGGGAGGCGTTGCCGTCCCTGTCCAGTGTTACCCTGGTAAATGCCTTTTGTGAATTCGGAAGGTACATTGGACTCTCTATATTTTTAAAAAAATACCTGTCATCGCTGAGAACCAATGCGGTGACGCCTGTGATACTGTCGGGGATCTCCCTGAATCCTGAATCCGTTACCGTGCCGTCAAGAAACAGATCTATGGTACCTGATGCCATGGAATTTATTTTTACAAAACAGACTGCATGGTTGAATTCGCCTATAAACGGAATGGAGAGGTTTGCCGCCCCCCGGTCTGATGTTCTTAGAAGGGCAAGCCCTGCATCAATCCCGGCCTCCCTTAGCAGAGCAATCAGGACCAGGCTTATGTCCTTGCAGTCCCCCATCCGTGATGCATAGGTGAGCGCTGCTTCCCTGGGCTGAATCCCGCCTATTCCCAGCTCAAAGCCGACATACCGTATATTGCCGGTTACATGATAATATATCTTCCGTACCTTTTCAATATCCGTATCATTTGGAGCAAGTATAACTTTAAGAATTTTTTTCATTTCGCCGCTTGCATGTATCCTGTTTTTCAGGAGGTGCCTGTACCATGCATGGCATTCGTCCCAGTTTATGTGAGTAGTGAAATATACAGCAGGGAGGATGTCACTGTAATGCGGCATGGACTCCTCTTTTTTGCGCGGATGAAGATTCTGAACGTTAATTTTCCATATGACTTTTCCATTTTTTTTGAAAATTTCAATGGAACGGCCATCAATATTTTTATTATAATTAATTAACTTTTTTCCTTCCTGGCAGCTCACGACAATATTGGTGAGGATGGTCCTGTACTCCCCGCCGAGCATGATTTTCTCTCCGAAATAATCCCGGTATTCCTTCCGGTTTCTGTTTTTAACCGTATAGCTCAGGTCCAGGATGCTCCCTTTTCGAAGGGAGATTACCGGAATGACTATAGCCTCGAGGTCATAGTAGAGCCTGCTTTCAGGATCTGATAATGATTTTCTGTAACGGCCGGTACTGTTTATCCTGCTTCCATCATGTATCACAATGCACCTGACATTCTCAACAGTTTCCACATCGGGATCGACTATGATATACTGGGTGTTGAAATCCTTAATGGCAGATTCATCGTTGATGAGCACTATCTTTCTGATCCATTTTTCACTGGAGCCGTCCAGACTGACCCGTGCCGCAGTCTCGGAAAGGAGAATGACAGCCTGCTCATTCCTGTACTTTTCTGCCGAAGACAGGAGGCCGGCAATGGTGCCATTGTAAAGGTAATCACCGGTTTCATTTATCTCTCCGGATATGACTGACAGAAATTTTTTCAGCTGGTAGTTGTCCGGGTCGAGAGAAGAGGCTTGCCTGAGATAATATACTGCCAGTCCCGGCCTGTTAATCCGATAGTATATCTCACCCATTTTTCTCAGGATATTTTTATTATATGGTGAAGATTTAATGGCAGCTGAAAGATACGGGAGCGCGGCTTCAGGCGGACCGGTTAATTCAGCAGTTCTGGCAAGGCTTAATATCAATTCCACATCGTCTTTGAATACATAGGTGAGCCCGCTCAGGGTTGAAATGGATTTATCGTAATATCCCGATTTTATGAAGGTATCGGAAATTTCCATGGAGAGTGTTTTATTATATCTGTCCATGTCTTCCAGAGCCTTCATACTTTTCAACGCCAGGTCATATTTCATTTCCTCAAGATACATTTTATACAGCAATGAATGCCCCAATGAAGGGAATTCGGTGAGAAGGAGATTCCCAGCAGTTTTAACTGCTTCATGATTCCACTTTTTATGATAGAAAAACTTTGCCATGAACCAGGAGTGGATGATGGAATGGCGGCTCAGCTCGTTTAACCTTGAAATCATCTCATAGGCGTCGGCATAAAAGCCAGATGAGAGCTTCATGTGTATCAGTTCCATGAGCGGCTCCATGCCGCTGGAGCCCGATTCATCGGCCTCCCTGAAATACCGGTCTTTTTTTTCCAGGGATTTTTCTGATTTTCCTGCATAAAAATTTGCCCATGAGAAATAGAGGCTCTTTCTGCTGATCGATGAAAAGTATCTGTTCATTGCGCCGTTGTCGTCTGTGGATAGACCGGATACAAAGAGGAGGTAACCGGCCATGAAGGACTCTTTCTCTGCGGGTGTTTCTTTTTTTATCAGATAATTGAGCGAGGGGAACAGTGATGCATCAAGAAGCCGTCCTTCTGAACCGGGTTTACTATTGTTCCCGCCTGGTTTTGTCAGGGTTTCGCCTTCTCTTCCTGTGGCCCTGAGTGACAATTTAATTGAGCCGTCAGCATCTGCAGCCTTGATCAGAAGCTTATGTGTACCAGCAGCAAGCCTGACTTTTAAATAATACTGATCATGAGAAAAATCATGCCTGTCCCTTGATTTGAAGATTAATTTACCATTTAATGAAAAATCTATATAGCCTGTCTTGCCAAGGATTAGATAATAATCATTTTCTTCAGTGACAGTTAGTTCGGTGTGGAAATAAAAGAATGAATTCACTGTGTCAGGGTTCAGATCTGTAATGTTTGATATTCCCCTCCTGTCCATGGGACCGCTGATCCATCCAGTGTCATGGTACCTTCCACTGTACAACCGGCTTTTTTCCATTCCTTCCGAGGACGGGTTTGATTTTTCGAATTCATCGATGCTGCTGCAGGAAAAAGGGCCAAGGATATGGAAATTCAAAAAGCCCGATTTATTCAGGATGTCGCCGGCCTCGGCAATCCTTCCTTTTCTTAAATAAAGAAAGTTGAGAAAGTGTATGGCCCTGGAAGCAATGAACCTGTTTTTTTTAACGAGAGGATGTTCAAGGAAACTTTCTATCGCGCCTATCCCGTCGTCGATAAGTTCCGGAAAAACAATGAGCTCATTCATCCTGAACAGGTTAGTTTCAATGAGAACAGGGTCATCAACCTCTTTTATCCATTTTTTCAGTAAAGTTAGTGCCTCCCGGTACTTTCCTGTGGCCTTCATAATGAAGTATTCCCTCTCAAAGGATCCGGAAATATCCCGGGGTGCAGCATTGCTCAGAGCAAAAGCATTGCTCAGAGTAAACATTATGAAAAAGGTTGATAGAATGAATTTTTTTCCGGTTTTCATTTATAACTACTCAAAATTTTTTATCATGAAAATAATTGAAAATTATAAAGGCATCAGGATTTTTTTATAACATTTAGAAACCATTTTGCCGCCATCGTGTCAAGCAAACAATAGCGGCATCTCCAAAAAATAGAATGTTTCTGCGGTGAGGTAATTTTCTTATTTACAAATTTATTCATATTTTTCAAATATCATATGGAGCAGCTGCTTGAAAAGATTTTTAGAATTATATATAAGCCATTCAAATAAAAAATTGAAAGCGGCAGGAATGCGGAAATAACATCTAAAATGAAAAATAAGAAAACATTCAAAGAGAAATTTTACAGGCGCTCATCATTTGATGCCCCGGTGGAGGAGCTGTTCCGCTGGCACGCGAGGCCCGGGGCCCTGGAGAGGCTGAGCCCGCCCTGGGACCCGGTTAGGGTAGTAACCAAGGAGGGGGGCATTGATGACGGAGGTACGGTTAATCTCAAATTGAAGGGCGGGCCTTTCCTGATAAACTGGTCTGCAAAACATGGCGATTATATTGAAAATATGCTGTTTCGTGATATCCAGGTAAAAGGGCCCTTTGCTGAATGGATCCATTCCCACCATTTCATCCCCGACGGAGCCGGGAGAAGCATTCTTGAAGACAGGATAGATTTCAGGTTTCCCATCCACGGTATCACCGCGCTTTTTTTTAAAGGGATGGTACTCCAAAGGCTTGAGCGTATATTCCGGTACAGGCATGATATCACCGCCGGTGATCTGAAGAGCCACGGCATGTTACATGGGAAGAAGAAGAGGCCCATGAAGATTGCTGTTTCAGGCTCGCGGGGGGTCATCGGTTCCGCGCTGGTCCCCTTTCTCCTGACCGGGGGCCATGATGTATTATCTATCGTCAGGGTGAAGAGCGGCAGGGATGATGAGATTTTCTGGGACCCCGAATCCGGCCGTATTGATAAGGAGAAGCTTAAAGGGGTTGATGCAATAATTCATCTTGCAGGGGAGCCGATAGGAAGGGGGTTCTGGACGCGTAAAAAGAAGAAGAAGATTATTGACAGCAGGGTGATGGGCACCAGGCTTCTGGCCGATGCTATGGCAGGGATGAAGAACGGCCCGGGAATTTTAATCTGCGCTTCGGCTGTAGGTTTTTACGGGAACCGGGGGGACAGAACTCTTACTGAGAAAGATACTCCCGGTGATGATTTTATATCCACGGTCTGCAGGGAATGGGAGGATGCTGCAGGATCTGCGCAGTCGGGCGGGATCAGGACGGTTTTCCTCAGGCTCGGAGTTGTACTTACGCCTGCAGGGGGAGCTCTTCAGAGGCTTTTCCTGCCGTTCATTCTGGGGCTCGGGGGGAGAATCGGCAGCGGGAGGCAGTACATGAGCTGGGTCGGTATTGACGATGTCCTGGACACAATAAATTTTATTCTTTTTGATAAAAAGATTCACGGCCCGGTAAATGTTACATCACCCAATCCCCTTACGAACGGTGATTTTACCAGGATACTCTCGGGCGTTATGAACAGGCCGGCATGGTTTGCAATACCTGAGCTGGCAGTGAAGATACTGTTCGGCCGGATGGGCAGGGAGGTTCTTCTCTCCAGTGCGAGGGTGATGCCGGAAAAACTTTTGAATGCCGGTTATGAGTTCAGGCATGAAAAGGCCGGGGATGCCCTTGAACATCTGCTTGGATTAAGAAACTGAAATGGCCCTGGTGAAAAGATGAACACCGGGATGAGGGCGGTTTTTTTTATCATTATGGCAGCTGCCATGTTTTTCGGATTTCTCCACCTCTTCGTCAGCACTGCCGGGAATTACAGTTTTGAACGCCTTCATATATTTCTATTTAACCTCTGCGCCGGAGGTACATTGATCCTCTGCCGCACTGCCGGCACCTGGAGTTTTGCATGGAATACATCATTATTTCTCATAATGGCAATAATTTATTCCATCCTTGCATTTTTACATATCTACCCCCCGGTAATAATTATTTCGGTTTTCATGCTGTTCATCGTGGAGCATGAAAGGTGGAAAAGGTTCTCACCCTTCCCGAAAAATTTTTTTTCCACAGCATCCGGCGCTTCTGAGAAGTTCCACCATGCCGCACTCCTGTGCCTGTCAATGGGCCTTATTATTTCGGCACTTGTGATTATCAATAATGAATTTTACCGGGTAGTTTATTTTAAGAAGCTTGTACTGAATACATTCTTCCTGGGGTTTTCCTTTCCAGTCTCGCTCATAACAATGTCAGTGATGTTTTCATTCATAGAAGGGAAGGGTGAAAATAAGAGGAACCTCCTGAAAAATTCGGCCTTCTGGACAGTGAACATGGGGGTTATCATTTTTTTCATTTTCATTCTTTTAGAGAAATTCATGCCACAGCTTGTTGTGACGCTGATTCTTTTTGCTTCGGTGACGTCAATATTCATTATTTTTATAAGGCATGCCAGCGGGGATCAGGAAAAGGCCTTCCTCACCTCAGGGATGGTATTTCTTCTTTTTGCAGCCGTTACCGGGATACTCTATATAATCTTTGGTTTTCTTTCCTATAATAATATGTATCCTTTCAATGATGCTCTTATGAAATTCATTTTAAAAACCCATGCCTTCGCATCACTGTACGGCTGGAACCTCAGCGGTATGGCCGTTATCGCGAGAAGGGAAAATTTTCCAATCAAACTCAATTTTTCCCGGGTAATCATTCACCACTGGTTCACCGTAATAGTCCTTGCCCCGATAGGGTATTACAATCCTGTTGCCGCTGTTTTTGCTTTTCTCTCTTACGTGGTACTCCTTGGAAATATTTTTTTCAGCCCAGGCAATTCAAAAAAATCTGCCTAACCCGGTTTGCGCCGGTGCTTTAAAAAAGTTCCGTTATTGTACTCTTCAAAGGCAGTCTCAAGTTCTTCCTGCGTGTTCATGACAATGGGCCCGTACCAGGCAACAGGTTCGCCTATGGGTTTCCCTGATACCAGGAGAAACCTCAAACCTTTCATGCCGGCTTTAATGAGCACCGAGTCTCCGTCGCTGAAAATTACAAGGTTCTCCCTGTCAACCTCCTTGCCTTCGCCTGATTCAAAATGGCCCGACCCTTCGAGTGTATAGGAAAATACTGTGTAGTCCCTGGCGGTCTTGTGTTCGAATGCAGATCCGGGAGGCATGGTGATGTCAAGGTACTCAGGATCTGCAATGATGTTCTTGGCCGGCCCGGTAACTCCTCCTGCAGATCCGCAGATGACTTTTGCCCTGACCCCGTTTTTCAGGACAGCCTCCGGGATATCCTTTCCTTTTATATCCCTGTATCGCGGGTCCATCATCTTGGACCCAGAGGGGAGGTTCACCCAGAGCTGCAGGCCCCATATTCCACTTCCGTTTTTCGGCATTTCTGAATGGATAATGCCGCTTCCCGCAGTCATCCACTGAACATCACCGCTTCCAATCACTCCGCTGTTGCCTATGCTGTCTCCATGTTCCACCTGCCCATGGATAACGTAAGTGACAGTTTCAATTCCTCTGTGCGGATGCCACGGAAAACCTGCCAGGTAATCCGACGGGTTATCGGAATGAAAATCATCGAGGAGGAGAAAGGGGTCAAGGAGCGGCGCATCATTATTTCCAAAGGCCCTTTTAAGCCGGACTCCGGCGCCTTCGATGGTTGGTATGCTTTTATGAATTTTTGTAACTTTTCTGTATGTACTCATGGTACCTCCGATTATACATATTAAAACGTATTTTCATGCCTTTTTTTATTAGGTATGAAATCAGGAATAATGTTGCTGATAATCCTGATTGGGGGGTAAAATAATATTCTTAGAATATTTATCGATTTGTCATTTTTTTTATTGTCATTACCTGATAGAATGAATATTTTATATGGGATAACAGTTGGTATTTATGAATTTTTACATATCAGTGCCTTAAAGGGAACCGCCTCTATTATATTATTCATGGTCCCTGTAAATTTTATTTGGAGGTTTTTTATGAATCAGAGGAATTTTTATGCGGGTATTTTCGCTTTTATCATGATTTTTATTTTATCATGCAAGCCCAATGTGGAAAATGAGATAAAAAATTATGCCATGAACGTGGAAACAGTCACAAAGAAGATAGCCAGGTATCCCCAGTTCAAGGCGATACTTGAAAAGTTTCTGGCCGATGCAAAGGCAAAGTGGGATGCGGGGAATGCCATAAGCGGGGGAGAGGAGAAGGCAAAGGCCCTCAAGGCAGTTAACGAAATGTTCATAGACAATCCCGTAGCAAGGGGCCTGGGTTCCTATGAAGGCCATATCGACAATGTAAGGAAGCTGCAGAAAGAGCTTGCGGCTGTTAATGACAGACAGTATGCCTACACCATATCGCGGGCGCTTGTCGACGGCGACAGGGCCGTTGCTGAAGCCAGGGATATAGTATTCAAGTCTGTCCCGAAAGACGAGGCTGACGGCGCTGAGATCATTAAAAATGCCAACGGGGTCCTCATCTCCAAGGAGGGCGACCTGAACCGGCTGAAGAAAGCGGTGACACCAAAGACCGAAACTCCGGCGCCGGTTAAGAAGAAATAAGTTTCATCAGCAATACCGGAAAGATTACCTGAAGGGCAGGGATGATGCCAAATCCTGCCTTATCAGGTTATTCGCTGAATTTCATATTTGCCATCGTCCCCGGCGCCCCGGCAATAAATATCCAGCTCTCTGGCAATTTTTATGTAAAAATATTTATCAAATGATGAAGCTCTTCATGGCCGGAAATCAGGCTGTTGAGGTGTAACATGTACCGGCAGGTTCCGGATTGCCAAGCATTTTATAAACAGCAGGAAATTTTATTTCATATTCATTATCTCCATTCGTATATAAATAGGAGAGCATCGAATAATTAAACAGGGGGATAAGAAATGAAAAAGGACAACGGCAGCGGATCCATGCTCCCCATTCAGAAATGCATGTCAGGGCATGATGTTAAAAATCTTTCCGATGCTGAGCTCCTTGCCATCATACTTGGTACAGGGTGTAAAAATTGTGGTGTTATGGAGCTCTCATCTCTTGTTATCGGGAAGTTTGAAGGGCTCTACGGCCTTCAGAATTCAGGCATCAGGGAGCTGGCCGGCCAGAAGGGAATAGGTGTTAAAAAAGCTGTGAGGATCCATTCGGCTTTCGAGCTGGGGATTAGGGTTATAACAGATTCAAAGAGCGTGGTTCAGGTCAGTTCCCCTGAAGCAGTCTGGCGGCTCCTTCTTCCTGAACTTGCCGGTCTTCAAAATGAAAGGTTTTTTGTCCTGGTTCTTAATAACAAAAATTGCCTGCTGAAAAAAAAATTGATCTCCATGGGAACCGTTTCCGAAGCTATTGTCCATCCCAGGGAGGTTTTCCGCGATGCAATCAGGGAAGGAGGTACCGGGATAATAATTTCTCATAATCATCCATCAGGCATGCTTGCCCCTTCCCGCGATGATATCATTACAACAAAGCGGATTGAGGAGTCCGGGAGGATTATCGGAATACCTCTCCTTGACCATGTTATTATTTCCAATAAATCCTTTTTCAGCATGAAGGAGAACGGAAATATTTGAAGATAAATTTCTGGATATATTCTTGACTTATGCGGCTGATGATTTGATACATCACCATATTAATAACATATCAAAAAAATAATAATTTTTCATGGCGCCCTTAATTCTGAAATAGAAATCATGATAATAAACAATGTATTATGATTTTTTTCATATCAAGCCGGCTAAAAACAAAGAAATTCCGGGAAATTGCTGCATATGACATGTTTATTTCCCCGATATATATTACAGCATAAAATTTTATGGTATATGATTATTTTCTGGGTGTCTGATTGGAACTAAAAAAAGAACTGGGATTGCCAACTGCAACACTGGTTGTCCTGGCATGCATGATTGGCACAGGTATTTTCATAACAACAGGGACTGTACTGGAAATATCCGGGAACTCCCTGGAAGTTCTGCTCCTGTGGGGATTGGGAGGGGTTGTCGCGCTCACCGGTTCCCTGTGCTATGCCGAACTGGCGACCATGTGGCCCCATGTAGGCGGAGAATACATCTACCTGAGAAATTCATTCAATCTTCTCCCCTCTTTCCTGACAGGGTGGATCTCACTTGTTGTTGGGTTTTCAGCTTCCGTGGCAATAAGCGCCATAACCTTTGTGGAATACATGAACCAGTTTGTGCAGAGTTTCCTTGGGCCCCAGGCCGGAATTTCCACTTTCCTGTCTGAACCTGTTGCGCAGAAATGCCTGGCTGCGGTAGTAATATTAATTTTCGGAGCAATCCACATACATGGGGTAAAATCCGGGAGCAGAATTCAGAATGCTCTTACTATCATGAAGCTCGTCATTATTTTTCTTCTGATCGTGCTTGGATTCTATTTCGCGGACTGGAGCAGGGTTGATCGGCTGTATGCGTCTTACCCGAAACAGTCTGCGGCAGGAAGTCAGGGGCTGCCCGGCACCGGGCTTGTTCTCCTTATCATCATGTTCTCCTATTCGGGATGGAGCGGCGCCTCCTACATCGCCGGAGAGATGAGAAATCCCGGAAAGTACCTCCCGAGGGCCCTTTTTCTCGGTACTGTCATAACAATGGTTGTGTATATATCGCTCAATGTTGTCTTTCTTCTCTCCTCGCCTGGAGAGATGATCATGGGACAGGAGACAGTGGGGGCAGTTGCAGTCCGGAGCCTTTTTGGAACCAGGATGTCGATCTTCTTTACGCTGGCTATTGCGCTTATTCTTTTATCATCCATATCAGTTGAGATGATGATAGGCCCCAGGGTTTACTATGCCATGGCGAAGGACAAGATGATCTTCCAGTTTCTTGCGCGTATCAATCCCAGGTTCAGGACTCCTTCACTCTCCATTTTAATTCAGATTTTATTATCAATACTCTATGTCTTTATCGGCAATGCGAAATTTCTCATGGAGTACATGGGCTTTGCGCTGGGGGTATTTCCAATACTTACTGTCATCGGGCTCATCCATATGCGCATCAAAAAACCTGACATCGTAAGGCCGTTCAAGGTCCCTTTTTACCCGGTAACACCGATAGTATTCATAACAATATCAACCTTTATGATGGTTACAAGCTTCATGGCCTGGACCAGTACATCAAAATTTGCCATCATAATCATTATACTTGGAATTCCGGTTTTTTATCTCTGGCGCCTGTATATGAAAAAGAAACCGGCATAAAAAATTACAGGTAATACTGCATTAATCATTGACATTTCCTCTGCTATTGGTTTTTTTATTATACAGGCTGCTTTAAAAATCAACGGCCATAGTAAAATGAAATCAAGGATCATGGATTCATTAATTTCCCTTTAAAATTCCTTTATGAAAATACGTGCCATTATAATTATCATGTCGCTCTTCACCATTGCTTCTATTTATATTGGCAGCTACATGTATTACAGTTTCATTAAAGAGGCCTCTTTTGAGGAGGAGGAAAAAAAAGCCCATGACAGGATTAATTCCATGGCCCGGCAGATCGATATTAATATCAGCCAGAGCCGGAAAACCGCAGAGCTGATGAGCGGTTACAGGGAAATCAGGGATGCCCTGACAATGAAGGATGCATCAAGCTTGAAGGCTGCGAATGCCACGCTGAATTTTATTAACGGTTCGTTGAAGTCCGATGTATGCTATCTGCTGGACAGCAGGGGATTAACGATAGCCTCTTCAAACAGCATTGAGCCCGACAGCTTTATAGGAAAAAATTATTCCTTCAGGACTTACTTCACAGACGCAATGAACAATATTCCCGGACTGCTGATTGCCCTTGGGGTAACTTCCATGAAAAGAGGAGTATATATAAGTCACCCGGTATTTGCCGGCATTGGACACATGCCGCTCGGGGTCGCAGTAATAAAAATGTCAATTGAAGAATGGCTTCTCGATATCAATAAAGTTGATGAAGGGATCATATTGATCCATGACCCCAATGGAATAATCGTTGTATCAAACCGGAAGGATATTGAATATAATTTTCTCTGGGAGCCGGACGATGCAACAGTAAAAAGTGTTATTCAGTCAATGCTTTTCGGCAAGGGCCCTTTCAAATGGTCGGGTTATAAAAAAACCGGTATTGGCAGCGCAGTTGATGCAGGCGGTACGGTTTTTACCATGCATGACAGTGAATTAAAAAATTATCCCGGTTCGAGGGTTGTGTATCTGCAGAGCATAGACGATGTGAAGAAAAAGATTTCCGCGCCCCTTTTCTGGACAACGGGGATTGTGATTGTCATGTTGTGCTTCATTATAGGGGTTGCTGTTGCCTATCTCTACAAGGAGGCAAATTTCGAGATTAAAAAGAGGATCTCAGCTGAAGAAGCCATGCAGCAGTCTCTCCTGGACAAGGATTTTCTCATGAAGGAGATACATCACCGGGTGAAAAACAATCTCATGATTGTACAGACACTGCTCATGCTGCAGATGAACCAGGTAGATGATGAAAAGGCAAAGTCCCTGTTCATGGAAAGCCAGCACAGGATTCGATCCATAGGCCTCATCCATGAGAGGCTCTATCAGTCGAGTGATATCAGGTCCCTGAACATATCGGAATACATCAGCAGCCTTGCCGGCGAGCTTTTTAATACATACAATGTTAATACAAGCTGGATTAAACTGAATCTTAAGGTTGATGATATCAATCTGAATATAGATACCATGATTCCTTGCGGCCTGATTATCAACGAGCTCATATCCAATTCATTCAAGTATGCCTTTCCTGACAACAGAAAAGGGGAACTCACCGTAGCCATGGGTTATGGAGATGCTGATGCTGATGCTGATGAAATTATCATGTCGGTTAAGGATAATGGAGTGGGCCTGGATGAAAAATTTGATATGGCCAGGGCCGGTTCCATGGGGATGCAGATTATCAATTCCCTTGTACATCAGATCCATGGAAAAATTGAAATTATCCGGTTGGATGGTACAGAATTCCGTATTACGTTTAAAGAAAAGAAGAGTAGAAAAAACAGGGCAGGACAACAGGCTTAAATTTTATTTTTAAAAAACTGCCGGTCTTTTCCGGCAGGGGATACAGGTAATATGAAAATAAGGACTTGTGCTGGAGCTTTTATAACTCTTTTATTTATTTTATCAACTTTTACATGGAAAGAGCGGGCCCATTCCGCGGGTAATGAAAAGATGTACAGAATAAAACATGAAGGCGCCCCTGTGCCCGGAAGATGGCTCAGGAACATCAGTCTGGAATATTCATGGGAGGGTAAAAGTGCCGCAGTGCCCCTTCAGATCTATTTTCCCGCCGGTTACAGCAAAACATCGGACACAAAAACCCTCGTAGCCCTGCACGGTTATTCCGAGAGCCAGAGGGACTGGGGGAATGAGACCGGTATAGAGGGTATTGCCGCCAGCTATAAAATCGCCATTGTATGCCCCGGCATGGGAAAGACAATATATGAGACAAAATACTACCGGGAGACTGAAATCAAATGGGGCCCCATGCCCGGAGGAAGGTTCATCGGCGAGGTACTGATGCATGCCCTCAGGGATGAATTCGGCCTGGCAATGAGAAGAGAGAAAACGGGTATCATCGGTGTTTCCATCGGGGGGCGGGGTTCCATGCTTGCCGCAAGCCTTTATAAAGATTATTTCTGCGTGGCTGCCGGACTTTCGGGTTACTATGACATTCTTTCCATGACAAAGGAGAAGCCCCTGGTATCAGTGTATGGAGATCCGGTTGATTTCAAGGAGAGGTGGGAGACTGATGACAATCTGATGAACCTGACCGCTAATCTTATGAATACGAATATATTTCTTTTTCATGGAGTCAATGACTATTCCGTACCAAAGGAACAGTCCCTTGTCTATGCCATGAGGCTTGGACAGGAAAAAAAGAAGAATAACAGCAGCATCACAATCAGGTACAGGGAAAAGAAGCATATGTCCCACGACTGGAAAGCATGGAACAGGATACTTGCCGAGGCCATGGAATTCATTGATAAGGCAATGGCCAGGTAACATTCATGGATCTGCCGGGATATAACATTCCGTTTGGATCTACTTTTTCCTGAACATATTTTCCCAGTAGAATATTTCATCCTCCGAGAGAACAGGGTTGGGATTTTTTTCTTCCCCCTTCCCGGTTTTAACTCCCGTAAATGTCATCTTCAGCACATCAGCAAATTTTTCGCTGGAAAGGGTTTTTGCTCTGAAACGGCGCGCGTCTGAGATAATACCGTTATCCGAAGTAATGACGGTCAGCATCCTGGGATTTATATTTTTTTTAATGTACTCTTTTATCATATGATCGGCTGAGTAATCGTGAGAGTAGTAGATGTCAATAGCGCCTTTTTTTTCACTCACTGTTTTATCTGAAGGCTGCTTTTTTCCGTCAAAAAAAACAATTATTTTTTCTTTTTTTATTGTGTTGTATTCTTTCAGGATTTCGAGGAGTCCTTTTTCAGCATCGGTGACCCTGTCCTCATACATGAGGCCTTCAAGGTCGGGTATCTTGTAAATGAGATTCAGACCGTCAATTAAAATAGCCATGTCAACCTACAGGCTTTTGACAAAAGCCTCTATTCTATCCAGTGATTCCCTGATGTTCTGCATTGATGTTGCATAGGAACATCGGATATGATGTTCTCCTGCCAAGCCGAAAGCTATGCCCGGCACAACAGCCACCTTGTTGTTTTCTATTAATTGTATGGCAAATTCATTTGAATCAAGGCCTGTTGATGAAATATCGGGGAACACGTAGAAAGCCCCTTCCGGTTTCAGGCATGGCAGCCCGATTTCATTAAAGCGGCTTGTTATAAAGTTTCTCCTTTTTCGATATTCTTCGACCATCATCTCTACTTCCCTGTCCCCTTTTTTCAGCGCCTCTATGGCGGCATATTGAGACATGGATGGCGCGCAAAGCGCGGTATACTGATGAATTTTCAGCATCATGCCAATCAGAAATTCAGGGCCGGCTATATATCCGAGCCTCCATCCGGTCATTGCATGGGATTTGGAAAAGCCGTTTAATAAGATAGTCCTCCCTTTCATCCCGTCAATGGCGCTTATGGAATGGTGAGGTGAATCATATGACAGGGCAGAATAAATCTCATCGGAAATTACTATGAGGTTATGCTTCATGGCAAGGGCTGCTATTATTTTCAGGGTCTCACTACTGATTGTTGATCCGGTGGGATTCGACGGGTAGTTCAGCAGTATGGCCTTTGTTTTCGGTGTTATAGCCTTTTTTAAAAGATCGGGATTGATTTTAAATTTATCCTCATACCGCATGGGAACAATAACCGGAACACCGTGGAGCATCATAATGTTGGCCGAGTAGGATACATAGCATGGCTGAAATATGATTACCTCATCGCCGGGATTGATAATGCTCCTGAGAGCCACATCAAGGCCCTGGCTCACACCGAGGGTTACAATTACCTGGGTCTCCGGATCGTAGGCGACCCTGTATTTTTTTGCAAGGTACGTGCATATGAGCTCGCGCAGTTCCAGGAGCCCTTTGTTCGATGTGTAATGAGTATATCCTTCCTTGAGCGCGAAAATTCCGGAATCTGAAATTCTCCATGGTGTCGTGAAGTCAGGTTCGCCAACGCCAAGGGATATGCAGTCGGGCATTGAATATACTATATCAAAAAATTTTCGTATCCCTGAGGGAGGTATCTGAAATGCCGTTTTTGAAACAAGGGATTCTATTTTTTTACTGTCATCTTTATTTTTTTTCAATTTCAGCTCCAGGACTCGTGTTTTTAATTCCCCTTACCGCGCTATGCAGCCCTTTTCCCAATAGTGCTCGCATCCTTATCTCATCCATCTCCCTATCGCCTGTATCTTGCAAAAAAATGCTGTAAAAGGCCAGCCTGATCGGGTGGGGGCTTTATTATTATCTATTTTCAATCATTTAATATTTTAAATTGCAAAGATATATACGTTTCTTTTTCAGTAAAGCCAATTTTTTTAAAAAAATTAATAAGATATCCATTGCTGTTCTGAATAATAATCTCCACATTCATGAAATCAAGTTTTTTTATCCGGTCCATGAAAGCTGAATAGAGCCGCTCTTCCACTCCTTTCCCTTTGAGGGGATTGATTACTCCCGCCCATACTATCCGGACTTTCTTCTGCGAATTATTTTCGATGGTTGCGATTATGAATCCGGCAATCTTCTTTTTGTCCATTGCGACAATAGAGAGGCCGGCGCAGCCGGCAAGCGCATCACCCAGGTTTTCTTCATTCCATGGGAGACAGATATTATTCTCCCCTGAAAAAATTTTTATGCCTGTGAGGAAAAGTTCCCTTACATCGTCCAGCTTCAGTTCCCTGATAACGTATCTGTTTCCCACTGCAGGCCCTTATTGCCAGTTTGATATGAGCCGGGGTTTATGGTCGGACCGTATGACTACCCTTTTGAGTTTTTTATACGGTTGTGGATGGTCGGAATTATAATGAAGGCCTATGCTGTCTTTTCTTTTAAGGGCGCATTTTATAATCAGCTTCGCAATTGTTGCAAGGTTTCTCAGCTCGATTATTTTGAATGATATGGTGCTTCTTTTGTACACAGTATGTATTTCTTCAGCCAGCATAATTATCCTTTTCCGGGCTATCTCAAGCCTCATGTCGGTACGGACTATTCCCACATAGTCCCACATTACCCTTTTTACGTCATCAATGTTATGGTTCACGATAATCCATTCCTTGGGGTCAAAGGTTCCTTCCTTGCTCCATTGAGGGAAATTGGGGATTTTTTTTCTGCCGGCGCGTGATTCAATAATTTTTCCCATGTCAAGGAAAGCCCTGTGGGAAAAAACAACTCCTTCCAGCAGGGAATTGCTGGCAAGCCTGTTGGCGCCATGTACGCCGGTGCATGCGGCTTCGCCTGAGACATACAGATTTTTGACAGAGGTCCTCCCATCGTTGTCGGAGATTATCCCGCCGCAGAGGTAATGTGCGGCCGGGACTACAGGTATGGGGTCCTTTGAAATATCGATCCCGGCCTTTTTGCAGTGACCGTAGATTTGGGGAAACCGTTTTTTCAGAAATTCCCTGCTCCTGTCTGTTATGTCAAGAAATACGCAATCATCACCGAGCCTTTTCAGTTCCCGGTCGATTGTCCTTGCCACAATATCCCTGGGCGCCAGGTCCTTCATAGGGTGGATATCTTTCATAAACTTTTCACCCCTTGAATTTATCAGTACGCCGCCTTCACCCCTGACTGCTTCGCTTATGAGGAATGATATGCCGCTTCGTCTCTTGTCATAGAATGAAGTCGGGTGGAACTGTATGAATTCCATATCTCCGATACTTGCCCCGGCCCTGTATGCCATGGCTATGCCGTCTCCTGTTGCAATTTCCGGGTTGGTTGTATGGAGATACACCTGCCCCACACCGCCGGTTGCTATCAGGGTAAAATTGGCGGAAAATATGTGGACCCTGAGGGATTCATTGTCGAGAATATATGCCCCGTGGCAGTGAATTTTTCCATAGGGATTTTTTATCTTCAGCTGGTGTTCTGTAAGGAGGTCAACTGCCGTATGATTCTCAAATATTTTAATTCTCCTGGATGCTGAAATTTTATTTAAAAGGGCTGATTCAATTTCTCTTCCGGTAAGGTCGGCTGCGTGGACAATTCTTTTATTGGAATGCCCCCCCTCACGGCCAAGGTCGAATTTTTTTTTTCTGCTCAGGGAGGCATAGGAAAATTTAGTGCCCCATTTAACAAGCTCCATGATCCTTGACGGACCTTCCCTGACCATTATCTCAACTGCTTTCCTGTTGCCCAGGCCGCCGCCTGCCTTCATGGTGTCATCGATATGGCTGTCAAAGGAATCCCCCGGGTCAATTACTGAGGCAATCCCGCCCTGGGCATAGTTGGTATTTGAATCGAAGTCCCTCTTCTTGGTGACAATATTTACTGTGCCGTATCTGCTTGCCTTAATGGCAAAGGAAAGACCGGCAATGCCGCTTCCTATGACAAGGAAATCCGATTCATACTTTTTCTGGATCATGGGGGCTCCATCAATTATTAATTTCCAATAAAACTAAATGCCCTCACCGCGCTCTGCGCACCCTCTCCCGATAGGGCGAGGGTTTTTTATGCAGAATTTATTCTCTTTTACATGGACATTTAAATATATGCTTTTTAAAGACACATAAATGTAACCATCACCCCTCTCTCTATTTTGAGAGAGGGGTCGGGGGTGAGGGCATTAGTTTAATATAAAATAATGTTAATCCCTTCTGTCAAGATAGTATTTATTTTATAAAAATTAATTTTGGCAGGAATTCATATGCTTTTCATTGCCCAGAAGGTTCCCAGGCAGTTGCCTCCGGCAAGGGCAAGGATGCTGATATAGCGGCATCCTGCTCACCTTGGCCAGGTCAGAGAAAAAATTTAATACAGTAATGGAAACTTGAATAAAATTTTGTGGTTCCATTTAATGTGCAAAGAACTGTAATAATCAGAATTTGCTCCTTTTATCAGGTGAAAAATCAATTGACATTTAAAGGAAATCTTGAATACTTATAATATGAAAAAACGAATACTTACCGGAGTCCTCCTCGGAGCTACTGCAGGTATACTTGATGTAATACCCATGGTTCTCCAGGGGCTCACATGGGACGCGAATATTTCTGCCTTTTCCCTCTGGGTCATTGCCGGATTCATGATAGCCACAAGCAGTCTGAAAATAAATAAATTTCTGAAGGGCATTATCATCCCCCTCCTCATCTTCATCCCCTGCGGATTTATAATCGCCTGGAATAACCCGGGAGTGCTTCTCCCGATAATTCCGGCCACCATTGTGCTGGGTGCACTGCTGGGATTTGCAATTGACAAATTCATAAATGACTGATCACTTAGTAAATTCTATTGACAAGGTAAATCTTTAATTATTATGATACTTGCAGCGGGGAGTACGTGATTCTCCTGACGATGGATCGATAGGGGTCCAGGAGTATGACCAATGGATTTCAGCGCATACAACATCAAAAGATTGAATCAGGGGATATATGGGCAGACAGAAAAAAAATCCGGAAAAAGCCGGTGATTTAAACCGGATTGGAAATGAGCACTATGAACGCGGCGAGTATAGTGAGGCAAAGGAGTATTATGAAAAGGCGGTAAAGGCAGATAAAAATTTTGCCGACGGGTACTACAACATCGGCCTTGTGTACAAGGCTGAAAACAGGCATGATGATGCGGCGAAATTCTTTGAGAAGGCCATCGATGCCAATCCCGATTATTCCGAAGCAATGAACCAGCTGGGGATCTACCACTATGACAACAAGCGGTACGATGAATCAGAGAAGTATTACCTTATGGCCCTGGAAAGGGATGATAAACTATACTATGTCTATTACAACCTGGCGCTCATTGAAGGGGAGAGAAAGAACCGTGAAAAGCGCCTTGAATATATTGAGAAAAGCCTCAAGATAAAGCCCGACTATTCTCTGGCACTGAATGAAATGGGCAACCTCTACTACGATGAAAGCGATTATGATAATGCCCATACCTATTATGAAAAGGCCTATAAATCCGATCACAATAACAAATACGCCGCCTACAACCTGGGCCTCATCGCTGAAATAAACAGCGATTATGCGCTCGCAAAGGATTTCTATGATAAGTCCATTGAGATCGATCCGGCATATGATCTCCCTGCAAAGAAGCTCAAGGAGATTTCCGACAAGGTGGAGAACGACGGCAAACCCTTCAACAGGCAGGACTCGCAGAAAGGCGACACCGAGAAGGGGGACTCCTTCATAAAAAAAATCGGAAGAAATCTCAACGAACTTGCCCGTGAGGGAAAATTGAACGAGGTGCTGGGCAGGGGCAGGGAGATCGAAGCCATATTCGAAATTTTATTCAAGAGGTTCAAGAACAATCCCCTTCTCATAGGCAACCCCGGGGTGGGAAAGACTGCAATTGTTGAAGGGATAGCAAATATGATCGTAAGCGGCAATGTCCCTGAACAGTTCAGGAACAAAGAGATAATCGAGCTCAACACCGGGTTCCTGATAGCAGGAACCAAGTACCGCGGTGACTTTGAAATCAAGATCAAGAAGATCCTGGACGATGCCAGGGGGAACCACAACATCATTCTTTTCATAGATGAGATCCATACGATTATCGGCGCCGGAAGGGTCGAGGACAGCAGCCTGGACATCGCACAGATTCTGAAGCCCGCGCTTCAGAACGGCGAGATAACCTGCATCGGGGCAACAACCACCAATGAGTACCGGAGATATATCGAGAAAGATGCGGCGCTGGAAAGGCGTTTTTATCCGGTCATGATCGAGGAGCTTTCGCCAGGTGCAACCAGGGAGATACTCTACAGCTCCATCGATAAGGCAAACAGCTACTATAATATTGAGTACAGCAGGGAGAATGTGGATGAGATTGTTGATCTCTCGTCCAGGTATCTGAAAAAGAGGTACTTCCCTGACAAGGCCATAGACATATTTGAGAAGCTCGCATCAAGGAACTCCCTGAAGAAAATCAGAGTGGTGAAATCCTCAGACATCAAGACTATCATTGGCGAGATGGCCGGCATCTCTTTTATTGAGAATGATGATGATGAAATCCGGCGCCTTGCTGACCTGGAGCCCAATCTTAAGAAGGACATCTTCGGACAGGACGAGGCGATACGGAGCATCTGCAACATCATCCGCATTGCCAAGAGGAGGTTCGACCTGAAGCCGGAACAGCCGGACGGCGTTTTCCTTCTCACCGGACCCACGGGCACAGGCAAGACCTACATGGCCAAGTGCCTCTGCCGCCATCTTTTCGGAAGCGACAATAAATTAATGCAGCTCGATATGACTGAGTTCAGCGAGCCCCATAGCGTTTCAAAGATCATCGGCGCGCCCCCGGGATACGTGGGATTCGAAACATCGCCGCCCCTCACCGATTTTATTGAGGACAACCCCACATCCATCCTCCTCCTTGATGAGATTGAAAAGGCCGATATCAATGTGATACGCCTTTTCCTCCAGATTTTTGAAGAGGGGAAGATACTCAACTCCAAGGGGAAGAAGGTCTACTTCTCAGATGTTACGGTAATCATGACATCCAATGCCCTGTACCGTGAAAAGGGTTCCATGGGGTTCCTGGGAAATGAGAGCCCCTCGGGTAAGACCGATGGGATTGTCAATGCGCTGACCCAGTATTTCCCGAAGGAGTTTCTGAACAGGGTGGATGAAATTATCGTTTTTAATTCCCTGTCAAAGGATGATGTGAGAAACATCCTGGTGAACAGCGTACTCAAAGCGGCCAGGGAGAGGTTTGCCGTGGAGCATATTGATCTGGAATTTGACCTGAGCCTGGAAGACTGGATCATTGAAGAGGGATACAGCCCTGAACTGGGCGCCAGGAACATTCACAGGGTTTTTGAGAGCAGGGTCCTTGCGCCGCTGGTACAGTACATCTTTGATAAAAATCCGGGGAAGGGGAGGATTATGCTCTCCTTTGAAAACGGGGAACTGAAGATAGGGTAAGGGCCTATGGACGCTCCTAGGAATTTTTTTTTGCATTTGTGATAATAATATATAAGATAAATTTTATAATGCCGCACGGGAGATTAATCTATGAGATATTTTTTAACTTTAATTGGACTTTTAGGATTTTCTTTTATTCTATTTTCTAAGGAGTTTCCTAAATCAACAAAATCGTCAGCTTTGGACGGCAGTAAATTCAGCACTCACTTGCACCAGAAATTTCAGGTAAAAAGTTGTACGAATTGCCATGATTTCTTTGAAAAGGAGCTAAAGGGATTGTTGTTTAACTCTCATAAAAATCGAACGGCCGATACATGTGTCGATTGCCATGATCGTGATGTAACAGGTTTTAAAGATGCAGATGACTGGTTCGCACAACCGGGTCTTTACATTTCGGGAATGAGCGCAAAAATGGCCTGTGAGACTATTAAGACGGTTCTCCATGCCAGATTTAAAAATAATACACTGGTGGCAAGGCAAATGGAGAAGCACCTGTTCGAGGATCCCCGCGTGCTCTGGGGCATTGAAGGCGCTACTCCAAATAGCGGCAAATTGCCAGAGGACAAAAAAGAAATTGATTTAGTAAAAGGCGGAATGACAGAATGGAAATCGCAAGTCACTGCGTGGATAAAAGGCGGAATGAAGTGCGAATAGGAAATTTTATGGCAGGGTACATAATACTATATTTTTGCCAGGGATATGTAAATGCTTTAACTTGGTCCGCAGGAGCAATCGTCTCATGCGATTGCTCCTGAATTTATGGTTTCATTATGTACATCAGAGTACTAGAAAGTCCGGACCGGACGGACATAATAATCTTCCACCTCTTTGTTATTATTGCTCTGTTTCCCTTCCCTGAAATGCTGGGCCCATGCGCCCTGAGCGCTTCCTTCTGAAGAGCTCCAATAACGACGCTCTGTAAAGCCCCCCACGACAGCTTTCTGCTTGAACATTTCATTGAGCTCATCTTTTGACGGGAGGTACCAGTCATTCAAGCTGCCCCCATTGTAGTCACTGCACAATTTTGCAGCGCTTGCCGTATGCCCCGGCTGGGTTATGATGGCTTTACTGTTTGCCGATCCCGAACCTATGGCAGTGAGGGTTCCCGGAACTGATTTAAGAAACATGTTGCTCCATTGAGTCTTCGGGTCTTCAGGAGTTCCCTTCCACTTTGGAGGTGCCGCCTCCAGCCCATGGGCTCCGCCATCTGTTATATAGAATACAATGCCGCCACCTGGCCCCTTGTCACCGATTTTGTATACCTTATCACCGCCGTAGATCTGGAATGATGATAAAACCATTGCCAGTGTGAGTAGAAGAAAAGACATGCGTGTAAATTGTTTATTCATAAAATCCTCCATTTGAATGTTCTGCGAAAATATATCAGCTTCATGAAATGTCAAGCTACTATTAGGTTTTCTGATGAGAGTCTTATTCAAAATCCATAGAACAAATTAAATTTAAGTTGATAACCAGCACAATCCTCTTCAGTGGTGACTGTCAAAAAAAATAAAAATATTTTATCAAACCCGCAGCAAAATCGTATTAATATCACCCCCCTCTTTTTTGAAATTTTTTTTTACCTATTACAAGTATATTCCAGTGTTAAAGTTTCATATAAAAGAAATGTATATAAGATTTCAAAAACCCGTGGGGATATTTTTTATTTAAAGGAGTTATAGATGTTTAATAAATGTATTTTTTTTGTCATGGCGCTCCTCCTTCCATTTTTTTCATGTTATGAAGAAGGGAAAAGGGGCAATAGTGCCGGTATCGTGAGCGGGGCCGCGGGGAATGAAGAAATCTCCCTGGACCGGGCCAGCGTAGCTGTGCTGAAGAAAGATGTACCTCTGCCGCAGGCTAAAAAGAAATGGACCGTCCTTGTCTACATGGACGGCGACAACAACCTCTCTCCATTCAGTTCGCTGGACATTGAGGAGATGATAAAAACCGGTTCCGGGGACAATATGAACATCGTGGTCCTCTGGGACAATGATCCCTCGCAGGACAGCGGAGCCTCTTCAAGGCACGGTTATTATTACATAGAAAAGGGCGGTGTTGTGCTCCTGAAAGATACGGGCGAGGTGAACATGGGATCGGCTGCAACAGCGAAAAAATTTATTGACTATGCGATAAAAAATTTCAGCGCGGAACATTACATGTGGGTCTACTGGAACCATGGCGGCGCCGTTGACAGGCGTTCCCGCGGCATAAGCTGGGACGATACGAATGGCGGGGATCATCTCACTGAAACCGAGCAGAAAGGGATTGCAGACTATTTCGTAAAAAAGGCAGGGAAGAAAATTGATATCCTGGGCTTCGACGCTTGTCTCATGGCCACGGCAGAGATAGCATACCAGTATAAAAATACTGCGGACTACCTGGTTGCCTCTGAAGAGACCATCCCGGGAAAGGGTTGGGACTACAACTTTCTCTCGAAAATAAAAACTACACCATCAATTTCACCCGTTAACCTTGCCAAGCAGGTACTGGCATATTATAAAAAATTTTACACCCCTACAGGAGATGGCGGCAGTGCGACACTTTCAGTGATGGACCTTGCTCATGCCGGAGATCTTGCCAGGGCAATTGATGACTTTTCTCTCGCAGCAATGAAAAGTGGAGTTTCAGGGGCGGAATTCAAAAAAATTTCCCAGGGACTGCCCATGTTTGGAGCATATTCCTCCGGAACTAAAAAATATTATTTCACCAGGGACCTCTATGAATATTTTGAAAAGGCGTCAGTCCTGTCATCCCTTCCTAAAAGCGTGAAAGATAAGGCTAAAAGAGCCATGTCCGTCATTAAAAGCAGCGGACTGGTTGCCGGTGAGTGGCATGGGAGCGACTGGAGCGGCAGGGCGCAGGGTGTGGCCATGACCTTTAAGTATGCGACAAAGGTTTACCGGGAACTTGAACTGTGCAAAGACACCTCCTGGGATGAATTTCTTAACTGGGCAGGTTTTCCCGACAGTGATGCGGCGTATTGATGACCTGATCAATGGAAGCACCAGGGCAACGTGATACCCTGCATTAAATAATAAAATTTTGCCACAGAGGCTCAGAGACACAGAGAAAGGAGAGTTAATAATTCAGTATTTTAATTAATTCTGTCAAACTCTGTGCCTCAGTGTCTCTGTGGCTGACTCTCAGGCATCTACAAATTAATGGTATTAAAAATCTTCTGGAGCTGAAGGGAATCGAACCCTCGGCCTCTTCGTTGCGAACGAAGCGCTCTCCCAACTGAGCTACAGCCCCGGTACAGTTTTACATTCCAGCCATGCAGGATGAACATGTAATTCTGAATGGCTTTATATCAAGCACTTTTTGTCTTCGATATATGCCTATTTTCTGGCTGAGTAGTTACCTATTTTTTATATATATCAAAGGCCGCCATGAGCTGCTGCATGATCTCGGTGTTCTTGTTGATGCTGCTGTCGACAAAGAGCACCTTGGTATTGTCTGTCATACCAATGCTTTTCAGCGTATCCAGGTACTGGGTGAGGGTAAGGAGCGAGAGAATCTCCTGGGATGTTCCGCCCGTGGCCTTCTGTATTATTTCAACCGATTTCTGGAGCCCCAGTGCAATGGCCTCCCTTTCCAGGGCAATGCCCTCTCCCTGGAGGCGTTTCCGTTCCCGTTCCGCTTCGGCTTCCTTGATGGCCTGAATTTTCACCGCCTCACCCTTATTCTCCGCTGCCTTCATGAGCTGCTGTGAAGCCACAACCTCTGACATTGCATCGGTTATGGTTGTCGGGAATGTCACATTCGTTATCTGAAAGCTGGCTATGACCATGCCCCACTCCTCAAACTGTTTTTCCAGGTCATTGCGGATATGAAGTGCAAGCTCCTCCTTCTTTTCTATGATTCCCTCGTGGGTCTCCCGCGCGATATAGGTCCTCAGGGAGTTTTCAATAATGGCCCCCAGTGACTGTACCCTGTCCTCAAGAACATAGGTGTAGCGCTTTATCCCCTCCTGGGTATCATTAACTTTGTATATCAGGTTTGTAAAAATATCTACGATGACCTTGTCCTTGGAGGGATATTTTCCTTCATTTGAAAAATTCTGCTGGCGCAGGGAAACCGTATCGCGCACCGATTCCACTAACGGGATTTTAAAATTAAAACCGGCGTGCATGTTTCTCCTGTATCTGCCGAAAAATTCAATGACAAGAACCGTATTCTGCTGAACTATGCGGATGTTGGGGATTATAAGTAAAATGATAAATACAAGAGAAACAGAGGCAATTATTATTAATTCCATAAACCTGCTCCGATGATAAATTTTAACTGGTGCTGATATTTTATGAAATCCCGGGTCATGTCAAGCTCATTTTGTCAAATATGGAGACTGCCCAGAATGGCCTTTGAAAGAGTATCGTCGGGATAATGATATTCAGAATTTTCCCGGTTGGTGTCGGTTCTTTCAAAGATAAAAATATTGGCGTCAGAGGAGAGGAATACCTGGTGCCATACGGCTTTTTTCACATTATAGGCCCTGTTTTTTTTCAGTTGGAATACCAGAGGTTCCCCAGAGAGATCATTGCCGTGAAAAAGTACCATGCCCGCGCTCCCTTCTGTGAGGATGAATATTTCATCAGTCTCATGATGCCTTTCGATGCGGGAAATTTTTTTGCTGGAAACCCCTTCGAAATATCTGAGTACTGCCACCCTGAAATATTCAATTTCCATTATCTGCCTGAAACCTTCTCCGGACCATTCCCCTATAGCAAGAAGGTCTTCGTCTATTTTTATATCTTTTTCCATTGGATACCCACACTGAATTCCGATTGTTTCGTCCCACAGGGCCGGGAATATCATAATAAAATAATATCGATAATTCAATCATTATTTACCGGCAGTATTAAAAACATATTAATTCTTCTCTCATCAATGTCATCATCTTATTTTAGATAGCGGCAGTAGCTCACGGATTTTTATCTGTATTGTCATATTACTATATATAAGGTATTTTTAAATAATCCATACATTTAATCTCATCATAAACAATTGTAACTCATTCCGGATTTTTGGGATTTATAGAAAATTAAATACTTATTTTTACCAATGGTGCCCTCACCCCCGGCCCCTCTCCCGAAATAGGGAGAGGGGTGGTAGTTATATTTAAAATTTTTTAAAAATGTGTACTTGCATGATTACTTGAAGTCACTTATAAAGGAAAGAAGCTGTTTTTTAGTTATGTATTCTTTGAAAAAGATGATTATTATAAAAGTATAGAATACATGCATAAAAGCCCTCGCCCTACTGGGAGAGGGCGCGCAGAGCGCGGGTGAGGGCATTAGATTGATAAGATCAAAAGTATTTTATTTTCCAACATTCCGGACAGAGGCGCTATAAGATAAATTCCCATACTCCATATTAATTCTTGACAGAACATATATTTTTATAGCCGATTTTAGAATCATTAAAAGGAGGAACCATGCCTAAACCGCCGCTCAGGATACAGACAACAACATTATGGGACTACCCTTCCCAGAATTACGGTAACGGGAAACAGGGTGATCAGGATTATACCGGGGCAACACCGTCATATATCATATGGAACCTCCTCATGCGCTATACCGGCAAGGGGGACCTTGTTGTCGACCCGATGTGCGGAAGCGGTACAACAATAGATGTATGCAGGGACCTTGAACGGCGCGTCCTGGGGTATGATATAAAGCCCTGGAGGGATGATATTTTCCGTGCCGACGCCAGGAAACTTCCGCTTGAAGACAGGAAGGCCGATTTTGTATTTATCGATCCGCCATACGGCGACAATGTTGACTATTCCGATGAAAAAAAATGCATAGGGAAATTAAGCGCCGATGGCCCTGAATATTTCAAGGCCATGGACAGGGTGATAGATGAGATAAACCGGATTCTCAGGAACAGAAAATTTATGGCGCTTTATATATCGGATTGTTATAACAGGAAAAGCGGGCTGATTCCAATCGGATTTAACATCTTCGGGAGCCTGTGCAGGCACTTCACCCCGGTTGATATCATATCCGTGGTCCGGCATAATAAAGACCTGAAAAAAGGCAATTATCACAAGGCTGCAGAGGAACAGAATTTTTTTATGCGTGGATTTAATTATCTGTTTATTATGATGAAAAAATAGTTTAAAAATCAAGTTTACCGGAATCCACGGAGTCATCTATTTTTAGCAGGATGATGCAATTATTATTTGACATTTATTAAGGGATTATTATATTTATATATAAGAGTGATTTGTTTTGTATTTCCCAAAATTTTTCGATAACAGGCATAAATGACAAATTCATCAAATAATATTGAAGAGAGAACTACAATTGATCTCGATTATTTAACACCGAATAAATTTTTTATTTATCCGCTCTATTCCGACGGCGGTGAGAAGATACTGGACGCCAGGGTTTCTCTCACTAATGAGAAAATCAACGAAATAAGGGGAAAATACGGGAAATATGTTTATTATATAAACTCTGTCGCCAGCCCGGTAGTATCCAGGGAAAAGATAGACAGGGCAATAAATCTCTCAGCTGAGATAATGCGTGAAATCCTTCATTCCGATAAACTTGACAGCGAGACATACCATAAATCTGAAATGGCCATGGAATCGATAATATCCGACCTCACCAAGGCTGATGTGATGGCTCTGAACTTTTTGAAAAAGCTGAAAAACTATGAGGAATACCTCTTTCACCATTCTGTAAATGTGGGGGTGCTGTCCGCCCTTCTTGCTAAAAAAATGGACCGGTTCAGCAATGACGAGATTAAGCAGATAGGCCTTGGAGGATACCTTATCGATATAGGACAGATGAAAATAGACAAACAGCTGTTAAAACATAACGGGGCCTACAATGTTGCTGATCAGATTAAAATGAAGAGGCATCCCCAGCTCGGTTACGAACTCCTGAAAAAAATACCGGATGTAAATCCAATAGTGACCCAGACAGTCCTGTTCCACCATGAAAAGTTCAATGAGAGAGGATATTATGGGCTCCCGTACGCAAACCTCCCGCTGCCTCCGAAGATTGCTTCCCTGTGCGATGTCTATGATGCCCTCACTTCACAGAGGCCATACAGGGATGCCTATACTCCGGCTTATGCATTGAGGCATATTGTCAATTCCATCAATGTCAATTTCAGTTATGAACTTGTGAGCACATTCATAAACTACCTTGGAGGCATTTTGAATAACAACCAGTCCTTCTATGGGAAAAAGGACCTCTGCGAGTTAAATACAAATGAAATAGCCGTGGTAAAGGACGTAGGCAGGATGGATTACCTGAAGCCTGTAGTTTTCATTTTCTGCAGATTTAACAAGATAAAAAATCAGATTTCGGTTAAATTTTCAAACAGGCCTATAGAGGTAAACCTTGAGCTTCAACTTGAAAGGCATGTCACAAAGTTCATCACAAATAGCAGCCAGATTGAAGCGCTGAAGGCCCGGATGGAAAAATCAAAAGCCCTTCATGATTACTTATAGATATACTCCATGTATGTTACCTGTAACTATGTAAATAAAGATGTCATACGATCTCTTTTTTTAACTTTGCTTCCCTGATAAACATTCAAAGATATACATTCCAGAGGCCCCATGAAAACTGGGCTGTTTTTTTATAAGAAAATAATAATTTATTGACAATTGAATATCCCGGAAGATTTTATCTGTTCTTAATTGAAAATAATGGACAGTAAAATGGTATGACCTGTATTGAGGCATAAAAGGGATAAAATGGCTGATCGAAAAAAAAGTGAACAGGATAAAAAAAAGAAGAAGGCCCCACCGGATAAACCCCGGAAGAAGGGCGCAAAACCCGGGAAGGGGATTAAAAAACCGGAAAACTCTTATCTGGTAAGCACAGATGGTTTTAACTCAGAAGACAATGAAAGCCTGAAAAAATTCAGCAGGGAAGAACCCGGAGACAATAACCGTGCAGATGATGACGACAGGGGCCTTAAAATATCTCCGGGGGCATTACTTGGCCATCTCGATGCCTTTCGTTCACGCATACTCATTATCCTTGGCCTTCTTATCCTTTTTACAATAGCCGGCTTTTTTTTCTCCGATTATATCCTGGCGGTTATAAACGCTCCCTTTATTGAGTCCGGCCACAGGCTGAATATTTTTAATATCACAGGCGGATTTATCATACGGGTGAAGACATCATTCGGCGCTGCAGTACTTCTTGTTTTCCCTTATCTTATTTACCAGATTAGAAAATATATCTCTCCGAAAATTTCCATAAAATCGAGAAGATTTTTCAACATCTCCCTCATTTCTGCGATTTTACTTTTTTACTCGGGCATAGCCTTTGTCTATTTCATCATACTTCCTGCATCCATAAAGATACTTCTCGGTTTCATAGGCGATGAAATGACAAGCACAATAGGCGCCGATGATTACGTGAATTTCATCATGATATTCAGTTTTGCCCTTGGTCTCCTTTTCGATTTTCCGGTCATTGTCATGATCCTCACAAAAATCGGCATCCTCTCCCCGCAGTTACTCATTAAGTACAGGCGGCATGCCATTGTGGTCATCTGGATTATTTCTGCCTTTGTGACGCCGACCCCGGACCCTCTCAACCAGGCCCTCGTGGCTGTGCCGCTTATGATTTTTTATGAGATTTCTGTCCAGGGTTCAAAATTCATTAAGAGGAAGAAGGATGAGGATGATAAAGAATGACAGCATCGATTACACATCCTGAATGTATGGGAAATGATGTCTGTCTACTGATGGGCCTCATCCGCATATATCAGGCCCTGCAGAATGGCTATGATTTTTTCTTTATCAGTGACGGTGACAAGTTCCCTCCTGACGCTTGACGCGTTCCTGATGCCGTGAATATATTTTACCAGGTGTTTCCTCATGAGGATGACTCCTCTGGCTCCATAGAATTCAATCATCAATTCGAGATGTTCAATTATCAGGCTGATCATTTTTTCCGTGGACGGTTTTTCCCCGGCAAATATCCACGGGTTGCCGATGGCGCACCTGCCGATCATGACCCCGCTGCACCTGGAAGAGTTGAGCCTCTCCATGGCTTTTCCCAGGCTGCTGATATCGCCGTTGCCCACTATGGGTACTGATGATGTTTCGGCAATTTCACGTATCACATCCCAGTCCGCGGTTCCCCTGTACCTCTGTGACGCGGTCCTTCCATGGACGGTTATGAAGGAGATGCCGCCGTCGGCCAGGGCTTTCACAATGTCCCTGTAATTTTTACTCCCGTCGTCCCAGCCTATCCTGATCTTGGCGCTGACAGGGACGAGCGCCTTTGATACGGTCTTTTCTGTTATCTCCCGTACACGCACAGGATCCCTGAGAAGGGCCGCTCCTGAACCGCCGGAACCTGAAACCCGCATGGCCGGGCAGCCCATGTTCAGGTCTATGAAATCTGGTTTCAGGTCATTCACTGCAGCTGCAGCCTCTCCCATGATCTCAGGAATTTTTCCGAAGATCTGAATCCCCAGGGGCCTCTCATCATCATGAAACTTTAAAAGGTCAAGGGTCTTTTTATTTTCCCGCACAATGCCATCAGCGCTTATGAGCTCTGTAATTACAGGGGCGCCGGTAAATTTTCTCACTATCCGCCTGAACGGGGAATCGGTGAACCCGGCAATGGGGGCGAGGAATATATTGCCTTTGGTTGTAAGTTGATTAAATTGTTCGATTGGTGCCCGGCTATCCAATTATTTGACCATGTATTTTTGATTTTTATTAATGTGTATCACCAATCCTAATTCCCGGCATCAGAAATCAACAATAAAAATGGATGTGAGGCTGATTGTATTCTTTCTCTTGACAAAAAAGGTGCCCCGGTCTATTTTCTGGTAATTTTAAAGGAACAGTTCTTATAAAATGGGCCTGTTCTTCAACCTGAATTTCCGGAGTATGCCATGCCTGAACTTGTTTTGACAACCATTGAAGATAGAATAATGAAGATCGTCATAAACCGGCCTGAGAAAAAAAATGCCCTCACCATGTCAATGTACTCCGCCATGACCTCGGCCATAAAGCATGCGGAAGAGGAGAGGTCCGTCAGGGTCATATTTATAACCGGTTCAGGCGGGACCTTTACCAGTGGAAATGACATAGGCGAATTTATTCAAAACCCCCCTTCCGATGAATCGAGCCCGGTGTTCCTTTTTTTACGCGCCATAACAGAGGCCAGAAAACCCATTGTCGCGGCTGTTGAAGGCACTGCAGTGGGCATCGGTGTAACCATGCTTCTTCATTTCGACCTGGCCTACGCATCCGACACTGCCAGGTTCAGCCTTCCGTTTGTTAACCTGGGCCTTGTCCCCGAGGCCGGCTCAAGCCTGCTTTTGCCGATGACTGCGGGATATCATGGCGCTGCTGAAATGCTCATGCTGGGAGAGCCCTTTGATTCATCGGCGGCCCTCAAGGCTGGAATAATAACAGGAATATTTTCAGGTCCGGGTTTTTTAGATGCAGCATGGAAGAAGGCACTGGACCTTGCACAAAAACCCCCGGAGGCGCTCATGCTTACAAAAGATCTGTTAAAGAGAAAATACCTGCCTGCTATCAGGGAGGCTATAATGGATGAGAATAAGCTTTTCGTATCAAAGCTGCGCTCACCTGAAGCAGCGGAGGCATTCAGCGCCTTTATTGAGCGGAGGAAACCCGATTTTACCAGGTTCTGATTGCAGCAATTAATGCATGAGTGAGAGAGAAAATTTTGTATGGGTCCTGTAGTGAATTTTACAATGGGAAGAAAAAAATCTCTTGACATGCCGGTTCCGGCGAAAAAATTACTGAAAGCGGTTATATTTAATTATTTTCTGTACATAAAAGCTTTATGATGAAACCTCTCTATATATTTCTGCTCATTTTGCTTATCCCCGGCTGTAAGCCGTTTCAAATTCTCGAACCTGTTGATCTTGGAAGCAATACGGAGTACCCCCGGAACAATTACCTGGTGATAAGCATGTCAAGGCTTAATATTCCCGAGGGATGGCGCTTCAGGAGGCCAACAAAAGAGGTAAAAAAATCTGAAGTGATATCGGAGCTCCGTTTTTTTGAGTTTGATGATACGACTGATACCATTGCCGGATATTTTGAATATTCAACATTCAATGATGTGACAAATGTGTCATTCAAGCATGAACTATTCGATGTCAAGACCGATTCAATCATTCCCCTGGGGCTGGCGGAAAATTTTGCAGAAGACTGGTCATCGGAGTACAAAAATAAAACAGTTCATAAAACTACAATCAATCAGCATGAAGCTTTTATTATTGAAGGCGTGCACAAAGAAAAAAACCGGGACATGATAACGGCACTGCTCCCTGAAGGCAGGAACTTCAATGAAATTCAGATCGTAAGTGATTCCGGATGGATAAAAAGCCACAGGTCTATTCCGCACCAGATACTCTCATCATACCGGCTTGAAACAAAAAAACATAACGAACGCTTTATAAAAGATCTCGTTCATTTCAAATGTACTGATGGCTCATGGTACTGGAAGGATGACTGGAACGTTGAGGGTGTGAGGGGATATTCAATTATTGATTCTTCCGATTTTGAAACTCCTGTGGAATACATCAGCATAGCCGTTACTGCATCGGATACGGCAAGGGGCCTTGAACCCCTTTTCACCATGTATGAAGAGATTGTCATCATACCCGATTTTGAAGTGACTATCTCCCTGGGGAAAAAAAAATATAAAGGCGAGGCCATAGTAACAAAAAACAGGAGCAGGGACATCTCAGCATATTACATTGTTAAGCATGGCGGATTGAACCACCTGATTATGGTAGTGTATAAGCAGGGGGCTGTAAGCATCGAGCCCGGGAAACTCCACCTTGAATGGGATGCGATAAAAAATGTTATGGATAATTATTTATCGTTAAACTGAAAGCGGCGGTAAATTGCTATTCATTGTTTTAAGGGATTGCATAAAATTTATGATTAAGGGTAATGTATGAAAAAGGTAAAATCGATTATATCTCTCACATTTGTATTCATTTTCTTTTTATTGGAATGCAAGACCGGGGCCTTGAATGTTGCTGAAAAAAACCAGGAGGATATATTCAGCAAATGGATTTCAACCCAGATTATTAGGACCGACCTGAATATATATGATGCGATGAAGGATGTAAGCAATAGCAAAATACAATATATCGCAAGGATGATGCCGGCAAACCTGAAAGCCCAGATGTCCGAAATTCTGCCCGAGATCAGCAATGAAAAACTTGATAACGCATCAATTGATTCAGCCCGCAAAAAAATATTAAACATTTATAAAGACATTGAATTCAACATGCCGGCTTTCATCCATACCATGAAAAACAGGAGTTTTGCCTCTCTGAAAGTTAACAAACAGGAGGCGGGCGAAGACAGCAGCGATGTTCTGGCAAAATACAGGAAGATGATGGAAATCCTATTTTTTACCGATGACCTGGACAAGTTTGACATGGTCATGGGAGCCATGGGCAACCGTTTCTTCGAGTTCTGCTATTATGATAAGACCTTCAGCCAGTACAAGGCATTGACGGAGAATAATGAACAGCTGTCGGTCGTCAAACTTTTAAATGAGATATCATGGTACTACCTTGCCAGGAGGGAGTGGAAGAGCTGGCACAGCAATACTCTTATGAATCTGAAAAAGGAGTCTGAATCCGGCAAGCAGGTGGTCTATATTGCCGGCGGGAGCGACATCTACCAGCTCATCAAGTCAGGGGTATATAACATCGTAAACATCGACCCCATTTATCCGACGCAGACAAAATATTATTCCGAGGGATGGGAATATCTCGCCAGGGGTCATGGGAAAGGAGGCGGGATTGGAGACAGGATAACCCTGGAGGTGCCTCAGAAAATCATAATGACCAGGGCCTCATATGTGGAATCGGGCTATGTGATAAAGGAGAAGGAAATGTTTGGAAAAACTATTTCCATTCCCGACAGCATAACTGTCTGGAATATTGAGGATGGCAAGGGGAAAAAACTCGGGACATATAAACTGATAAGGCGTTTTGTGAAGCAGGATGATTTCATCAAAACTCCAGATAAGGTTTTTCTCATTTCTTTTAATGAACTTTATTTCATCATGAGAACAGGCCCTGAAAGCTGGGGGATCGATCCCAATAAATTTTCAAGCGACTTTGGCTTTTATGTGAAACAGCTGAGGAATCCCGTTAGCTACCCGGTATTGATGAATATACGGAGGATCCAGGAAAGCCCCAATTCCCATGTCTTCGGTTCATCAGTCATCGGGAAGTAGGGCGCCCCTGCGGCCCGGATATATGTTTCATGCCTTGAAAATATTATGATGAAGCCGAGCTGTACGCCTTGAGGCCTTTTCGCCAGAACCTTATTACGATGAAGTAAAAAAGGAGAAAGACGGCAAGGAAGTGAAACAGCAGCAACATATCGAAATTTTCCAGAAGAATCCTGGCAGGAAATGAGGCCATGATACTGAAGGGGAGGGCCGTAGTCAGTATGATCCGCAGTGGGCCGGTGAAGATTCTGTCGGGCCTTTCGATGAACCTGTTCAGCGTAAAAAAAATCATCTCCAGGCCCTGCCCCGACTGTGCCCAGAAAGACGGTATGATAAATATCATCCTCACGAAATACCTGAGCAGGGTCCCGAGAATGATCATCACAATAAAAAACAGGACCATATACCATCCGATTTTTTCAGGATAACTCATAATTGACCATGTAAGGATTCCGCCGGCCATGATGAGATTGAGGAAGGAATTCGCTGCAAAGTCCCTGACGCTCAGGAAAAAAAGCGGCGATACCGGCCGTATGAGATAATAATCGAGCTCGCCCTTGTTTATGTATTCCGATATCATCCAGAGGTTATTCGCGAAAACGGTCATATTGATTGCATCGATGATTAAATATCCCGAGATAAAGATCATCATCTGGTCCATGTTCCACCCCCCCAGGAGGCCGGTGTGGTTAAAAACAAGTTTGTAGAAGCCGATGTTGATCCCGTAGAAAATGATGTCCATGACAATTCTGAAATAGAAGTCAAGCCTGAACTCCATAGCCTTGCTGAATGAGAACCTGAGAAAATAGATGTACAGCCTTACGTAACGCGACATTAGATTCCCACCCCCGTGTACCTGTATCTGCCCCTGTCCCACATGAACGACATGATTATCATGAACACCCCGGCCCAGGCTCCGGTAATGATCAGGCCCTCAGCCCATTCAATGAGCGTAATTCTTCCCATGATGCACTGGATTGGGAAAGAGGCCAGGTATGAAAAGGGGAGATATTTCAAAACCGCTTCCCATTTTTCAGGGAAAAAGGCAAGGGGGATCATGACTCCACCCAGGAGGGATACGCAGAACCTGACCATGACAAGGAGGGTCCATACATTGTCGGCCCAGAAGGCTATCAATTCAATGGAGCTGTTTATGAAGAAACAAAGAAGGCCCGAGAAAAATATGGCAGCTATTCCCATGGCGATTGATCCGGCATTCATCGCGGATTCAGCCGGCATGCCGAAGATGGCGCGGAAGATTAATAAGGCTGCAAAAAGCTGCGCAATGAAAATAAGCGAATTAGCCACATGCTGCGCATACTTGTACCTGAAAAAGGATACGGGATAGATTAAATATTTTGTAAGAGAGCCGTCATAAATTTCGCGGGCAACCATTCCCAGTCCTGCGCCGAATATCATCCTTTCAACCATGGGAACCATGATGTAATAGAGCATGAGGCCATGGAAGGTATACCCCCGCATCACCGTGACATTATTATAGTCAAAGACAGCCTTCCATAGAAAGAAAGCAACGCTTACATGGGCAAAGACCGCAACGGTGAACTGCATCCAGAAATCAAACCGGTACGTGACAAGCTTCCTTATTTCCGTGGAGAATACTTTTGTAACCCAGCCGTGGACAGCCATTTCATGATTCCCTGATTATTGACTCGATGATGTTTCCTATATCCTCTTCCTTTATCGTGAGGTCGTTGACGCCCTTTCTTTTCAGGATAAATGACGCGGCCTCGGCTATGGACTCGCGGCGCACCTTGATTTCAACAATTCCCTGGCTTGAAGTCATTACGGTTCCCAGCCTCTCCGGTATTTTCAGGCCGGCAGCAGCGTTGTCGTCATTGAATGTTACCGAGATTATCCTGTGGTCTGCAAAGCCCCTGGAAACACCGCTCAGTTCGCCGTCATACACAACCGAGCCATGGCGTAATATAATGATTCTTTTACAGAGCTGTTCAATGTCCTCCATGTAATGGGAAGTGACAATCATTGCCGGCCTGTTTTTCTGCCTGTAGTTAAGGAGAAAGCGCCTTATGGATCGCTGGGCTGTAAGGTCCAGCCCAATGGTAGGTTCGTCGAGAAAAACCACTCTGGGATCATGGAGAAGTGCGGCAATGAGTTCCATCTTCATCCTCTCGCCCAGGCTGAGTCGCCGGATCTGAATGTTTAGCTGGTCCTTTACATTCAGCGTCTCCGTAAGGTATGCAAGATTTTCATTATAGGTATTTTCCGGTATACGGTAAATTTCCTTTAGGAGTATAAAGCAGTCCTCGGCAGGGAGGTCCCACCAGAGCTGGGCCTTCTGGCCCATGATGAGGGCAATCTGTCTCCGGAAGTCATTATGCCTGTCCCAGGGGTTGTATCCGAGCACTGTTGCGCTTCCGGAAGAGGGGGAAATAATGCCTGAAAGCATTTTAACCAGGGTAGTCTTTCCCGCGCCGTTGGCCCCGACTAAGCCCACGATCTCTCCTTCGCCGATTGAAATGGTCACATCATGTACAGCATTTTTTTCAATCCAATTCCGTGAGAAAAGGGATTTCACCGACCCATAGAGGCCGGGCTCCTTGACATGAACCCTGAAAATTTTGCTAATCCTGTTTGTTTTTATCATAAGGGTGACAAACCCGCGCTGAATATAGTGGTAAAGCCTGCCGCGCGGGTATTATTTCATTTTTAATACTTCAGTAAGAATATTTGTTCACAGATTCACACGGATTTTCATGGTTTATTATCTGTAGATATCAGCGCAAAGATCTGAGCAATTATTATTTTCTCAGATGAGCAGCTGTGTACCGTCTTCTATTTTGTCCATTCCCTGATGGAGATTATGGTCACCGGAGTTTCAGGGCTGCTATTTGCCCTGACTTTCACCTTGCTCATCTTGTCAACAATATCCATCCCGCCTACTACCATGCCGAAAACGGTATGTTTTCCTGTAAGCCACGGGGTGTCAATAATGTTGATGAAAAACTGGGATCCATTGCTGTCGGGGCCGGAATTTGCCATAGCAATGACCCCGCGGAGGGGATGGCGGGATTTTAGAACGTTACTGTATCTGTACCCCATGTTCTGGAAAGCATCAAGTATGGTCATATCCTTCAATGCTGAAGTGAGCTGACCTTTCTTTTTGTTAAAATCCTCTTCTGAAGTGATCCCGATTTTTTTATACAGGGGTAAAAGGATATTCTGCTGATAATCCACCTGGCTTCTTACGAGGAGCCAGCTGTGCGGTATGCCATCTTCTGTGTGGGCTTTAATTTTATCGAGGCCCAGGGCCCTGCCGCTGATTTCATCAGCGAACTTGAATCCGGGACTTCCTGTGCCGGTCCCCGTCGGGCATCCTCCCTGGACCATGAAATTATCTATGACTCTGTGAAAAATCAGGCCGTCATAAAAATTCCGTTTTGCCTTGGCACCGGTTTTTGAGTCGCTGAACTCTTTTCTCCCCTCTGCCAGGTCGAGAAAATTTTTAACCGTATCGGGGGCCGCGTCGGGGAAGAGTTCTATATAGATGTCTCCCATTGAAGTCTTAATAACAGCACCAGGATTGTTGGGGTTTTCTTTTATCATCTTAACCTCTGACATCAGCATAGAAGTGGATGCCGCAATTAAGAGTATTACTGTAAGTAGCCTTATTATCTCATGCCGCATAGTTTCACCATGTAATATCAGAAAAAATTAAATATTTTCTTAAAAAATAATATCATGAATATTTGTCAATCACATAATAGGAAAATAATTCACCACTTGTACTCAAACGAATGACAGAATTTTATTGAATTGCAGGTTTTTTATTATTGAAAAAATCGGCTCTTTCCGGGACATTGTGAATATCAGATTTGAAGAATAGGGAGAGGGCGCGCAGAGCGCGGTGAGGGCATTTAGTCTGAAAAAGAAATTAATTTCGGAGAAACAGCATATGCTGATCGACACACATGCCCATTTTGACATGATTTTTGAAAAACATGAATTCAGTGAAGAGAGCCTCATGCAGTCAATGAAAGAGAATGGCGTCCTCCACTCTGTCCAGGTATCAATAGAGCCGGAAGGTTTTCAGTGGTCATTGGACTTTGCGCGCAGGAATGAAGGGAGCGGTGTCCTGTTCACCATCGGCATGCATCCTTCAACTGCAGCCGGCCCTGAAAGTTTTACAGTGCTGTCTGATTTCACGGAAAAGGTGATGACTTCCGGTGACAGGAGACTTCTCTTTGCCATTGGTGAATGCGGGCTCGATTTTTACCGGATGAGGCAGAAAAGGGAGTTGCAGGAGGAGTCATTCCGGCGGCAGCTGATTGAGGCTAAGAAATGGGCTATCCCTGTTGTTGTACATTCAAGGGATGCCATGGAGGAAACTCTTGCAGTAATTAAAGAGAGCTCCATAGAGAACGGTGTGATGCACTGCTTTTCAGGCGGCAGCAAAGCGGCGCAAAAAGTGCTGGACCTCGGTTTTCACATATCCTTTGCCGGCAACGTAACATATAATGGCGCCGGCGAGCTCCATGATTCGGCCCGTTATGTGCCTCTGGACAGGATTCTTGTTGAAACAGATGCCCCGTTCCTTACCCCTGTGCCGCTCAGGGGGAAACAGAACAGGCCCGAGTACATCAAGAATACCTATACATTCATCGCAGGACTGAAAAAAATTCCTGTTGAAAAACTTGCTGCTTCCGTGCAGGAGAACTTCCTGCGGCTTAAAAACCGTTGAAAATAATTGTATATTCAACACCCGGTTTCCTGCCATAAGATTGCTCTGTCAGCTGCAAAACCGATACAACATAATGACAACCATTCAATAGATCAATCATTGTAATTCGCGGGAGATGATTGAAAAAACAACCCGGTAACAGGGAAAGGTATGTATCAATAATATCTTGACATGAAAATATAATAAAAATATTTTGGATAAAATAATGAATAACATACGATCAGAAATACAAAAAAGACGCACCTTCGCAATAATATCACATCCCGACGCCGGTAAAACCACACTTACGGAGAAATTGCTTCTCTACGGCGGTGCAATCGAACTTGCAGGTTCCGTTACAGCGAAAAAAAAGCAAAAAGAAACATCTTCAGACTGGATGGAACTTGAAAAGAAGAGAGGTATCTCAATATCTTCAACGGTTCTTCAATTTGACTATCGCGGTTTTAAACTGAACCTGCTTGATACACCTGGGCATAAGGATTTTTCAGAAGACACGTACCGGGTTTTGATGGCAGTAGATTCGGTTATAATGGTCATCGATGCCGGCAAAGGTATAGAAAGTCAGACTTTAAAGCTCTTTGAAATCTGCAGAAAGCGATGTATTCCGATTTTTACATTCATTAATAAACTTGACAGGCCGGCGTTACCGGCACTTGAACTTTTAGACCAGATAGAAAAAGTCCTCAATATGCATGCCTATCCTGTATGCTGGCCTCTGGAGAGCGGCCCGTTTTTCAAAGGAGTATATAACAGGATGAATAAATCTATTCATCTCTTTGAAAAAGTTGTGGGAGGATTGTATAAAGCCCCGGTATCAGTCCACGGCATTACGGATCCTGTTGTTAAGGATGCCCTCAGTGAACCATCATACAGAGAAATCATTGAAGAGATTGAACTCCTTGATATGGCTCACTGCTTCTTTAACCATGCAGAAGTGCTCAGTGGAACTACAACACCTGTTTTTTTCGGCAGCGCGGCAAATAATTTCGGCGTGGAACTTTTCCTTGACTGGTTTATTGATCATTCTTTAGAGCCTCAGCAAAGAAAGGCCGGGGATTCTTTTGTTCCACTTGAAGGCCCTGATTTTTCTGCATTTGTCTTCAAAATCCAGACGAATATGAATCCTCAGCACAGAGACAGAATGGTTTTTGCCAGAGTCTGCTCAGGGAGGTTTTTCAGGGATATGACTGCTTTTAATACCAGAAGCGGGAAAGAAGTGAGGATATCAAATTCCCACAGTATATTCGGACGCGAAAGGGAAATTGCAAATGAGGCATTTCCCGGTGATATCATTGGTTTCATCACAAATTCTGATTTCCATATCGGCGATACAATCAGTTCCAACCCTTCCCTGTGTTTTCATGAAATTCCCCGCTTCGCACCTGAATGTTTTGCTTATGTACAAAATAATTCGATATCCAACTACAAATCCTTCAGAAAAGGCCTGGATCATCTCCTTGCCGAGGATATTGTTCAATCATTTTTTCCTGAAAACGGCACCAGCAAACTGCCTCTTTTAGGAGCAATAGGCCCCCTTCAATTTGATGTTTTACAGTACAGGTTAAAAGATGAATATGGTGTTGAAACAAATCTTGATATGAAACAGTGGACTGCCCTGCGCTGGTTAGATACGATACCGGAAGGTACATACGCGCAAATGTATCTTCCCCATGATTGTTATCATGGAAAGGATAGCAAAGGCCAACCGGTTTTATTTTTTCCGAATACCTGGACAGTGGAATATTTTTTAGAGAAAAATCCTGACATCAGATTATATGATACGCCGGTATATTGAAATGTATTTTTTGATCAATTCATAAACACATGTAACATCAGGTGAGGCAATGGAATGATGCCGGAAGAAAAAATAACCTATGATACAAAAAGTTAACCTATGGAAATCTATTGTACACTCTGCAGCGAACCGGCTCATGTATTTACTATAGTAAAGAATAATAAATATTATACCTGTTCAAACTGCCGCGCTGTCTTGCTTGACCCGCAACAGTATCTTTCCCCTGATGAAGAAAGGAACAGATATCTTCATCATGACAATGATGTTAATGATATCCGGTATCAGGAGTTTGTTAAACCAATCGTGGAAGAGATAAAAAGGAGTTTTACGATACATCATACCGGTCTTGATTTTGGCGCAGGCACCGGCCCTGTAATATCAAAGCTTTTACGCGAGGCCGGATATTCCATCAGTTTATATGATCCCTTTTTCTGGAACGCGCCGGAAATGCTTGAATTAACGTATGATTATATTGCCTGCTGTGAGGTCATTGAGCATTTCAAAAACCCGGCATCGGAATTTAAACTTTTGAGATCGCTTCTTAATAAAAATGGCAGTTTATTATGCAAAACATCAATATTCAGCCCGGAAATAAATTTTGGAAAATGGTATTATAAAGATGATCAAACTCATGTCTTTTTTTACCGAAGGGATACGTTACACTGGATAAAGGAACACTATAATTTTTCTTCATTGACTATCACTGATCAACTTATTCTCTATACTGTTTGATTTTCATTCCCCGGCCTGTACTCATGTGCACTGCCCAGTGTATCGGGCTCAAACATCATAGGTACTCAGATACGTTTCTTATCCCCCTATCTCAACTATCTCCCTATCACCTGCATCTGATCCATTCGTGGTGAAGCCGGGTCCAATGGGACAGTACACCGGATTATTATTTCATTGTGGTGCCTTACCAATATACCGCTCGATGAATTTTTCCAGGTTCCCTTCCGGAATGTCGCCTGCCATGCGGTCAAGTTCCTTTCCTTGATCGTTCAGAATGACAAAAGTCGGTGTGGCGGTAACTCCGAAAACAATGATCCTGTCCCGGCCTTCCTCAGTGCGTGTGTTGAGTATTGTGAATTCCCTGAAACTGGTTTCATATTTTTTCTTTATCCTGTCAACTACAGGCTCCATTTTTTGGCAGATGGGTCACTGCGGATCATAAAACTGGATAAATTTTGTGCCTTTTTCCGATTTAGACGAGCAGCTTACTGAGAAAACAATCCCGCTTAATAAAAAAATAAAGATGAATGTGGAAGTTATCCTGCCGGCTTTTTTACCTTTCATTATTGATCACCTCAAGCATTTTTATCATATCATCGATTTTTCTCGGTTCATTCAGCGGCGCGATCTGCCTGAACCGCATGTTTCCTTTTTTATCAACTAAAAAGCTGAACCTGTTTGCGACTTTTTCGTTCGAATTAAAAGCCCCGTATGCCTTTGAAACATCCCTGCCCCAGTCTGAAAGGAGATCAAAGGGCAGATCCAGCTCCTTTCTGAACTTTGCGTGTGAAGCATAACTGTCAACACTGATGCCGAAGACTTCGGCATTCAGCTCTCCTAACCGCCTGAAATTTTTGCGGTAATCGGAGAGCTCTCCTGTTCAGACCGGAGTGAAGTCGAGGGGATAAAATACCAGGATAACATTCCTCTTTCCTCTGAAATCACTGAGCTTCACTGTCACTTGGTCCTGATTTTTCAGATTAAAATCAGGAGCCCTTTCGCCTGGCTGAAGTTCTTTTACCGATATTATATCAGATTTTCCGCAACCGGCAGAATTCAAAAGAGGTAAAACAGTTGCAATAATAAGAATAATCAGTGTTTTGTTCATACACTACCTTTAAAATTTTTTTTTCTATGTCTGTTATGATAAAATAATAAACAGCATGGCTGAAAAAGTCAACTAATATGATGATGTATGCTCAATAAACTGATGGTTAATCATAAAATATTTATGTGTTTATACCTAATTTATATTTTTACTATTTATTTCAATTAAAAAATCAAATATTTATTCAATTTAAAAAAAATTTTATTTGAATTTTATTTATTGAAATTTTGTATCATTAAATAATTATAAATATTTTGGTTCAGCCTGATTTTAAAAATATTATCCGGAGTAATTATCTGTGAAAAAAAACAGCATAACTTTACATGCAGTTTTTATTGTAATTTTTATCATTGCATGCGGTTCAAAAAAAGAAATCTATCAATCCAAAACCAGGAATGGAATCAGCAGTAATGAAATTATCCTGGGGTCGTCGGCCGCGCTGTCCGGGCATGCATCATTTTTAGGGACCCAGCTCATCCAGGGGTCTCTCTCGCTATTCAATGAAATAAACAGCAGAAACGGAATTCACGGCAGGAAAATACGCCTCATATCCCATGATGACGGCTATGAACCGGAACGGTGCCTTGAAAATACAAAAAGGCTGATTGACAGCGATAAGGTTTTTATTCTATTCGATTATGTAGGGACTCCCACGGCTGCGACCATTATCAAAATAATCAATGAAAAAAAGATCCCGGTGGCGGGCCTTTTTACCGGTGCCGAGTTTCTGAGGAACCCGCTTCAGCCATATATCCTGAACATACGGGCTTCATATTTTAAGGAGGTGGAGATCATTGTTGATTACTGGGTCAAAAGAAATAAAAAAAGGATAGCGGTTTTCATGCAGAACGATGCCTTCGGAGCAGCTGTACTTTCGGGAACTGAAGTGGCCCTGGCGCGCCATAAGATTGAGCCGGTTATCATCGGGAGATATACAAGGGGAAAACTTCCGGAAAGGTCAGCAGTAAGCGGAATAGCAGTGAAAAAACCTGATGCCATTATCATGGTCGGGACGTACACTCCGCTGGCGCATTTTGTGAAAATGGCAAAGGACGCCGGCCTCCGTGAGACAGATTTCCACACGGTATCCTTTGTCGGGTCCGAAGCTTTTGCCGCTGAACTGCTCCAGCTGGGCGAGGATGTGAAAAAAAATGTCTATGTTACACAGGTTGTTCCATCACCCGATGACCCTGACAATCCTGCGGCTGCGGAATTCCGGAAATTATATAAAAAATATTATCCCGGAGAGGCCCCGAATTATGTTGCCTTTGAAGGATTTATAAATGCTAAAATCGTGGTTGAAGCCCTTATGCGCTGCGGGAATGATCTGTTCAGGGAAAAGCTGGTATCGGTAATCGAATCGATGTCGGATTACAATGGGGAAACAGGGCTTATATCTGATATTGCCCCGGATAACCATAATTTTTTTGATGATGTGAAAATAAGCACGATAAAGAACCGTTCGTTCCAGGTGATTCAATGAACAGCCCGGGTTTACATTATAACAATGCCTGTGGGGGAAAATATTTTTTTCCGCAGAGATACAAAAACTCAGAAAAACAGCAGGAATGAATCTGTGGCTGATTTTCCAGACATAGATCCCCAGAGTAAAGTTGCGTAACATGAGAAAATCAATACAGGGGAATGTCTTTATCCTTTTTTCCATCAGCCTGGGTATCATTATCATATCGCAGCTGCTGACGGTCTCTCTCTATTACAGACTTGGTGTAAGCTCGCAGAATGCCGACATTTTATTTCTGCAGAACAAGTCGATTGAATCCCTGAGCAGAAAATTTCTCCAGGTAACCATGCTTGCCAATTCAGCAAGGGAGAATGCCTTTGACATCTTCAATCTAAACCTGAACATTGAACGCGATATAAAACAGATCCACGACATCACGGGAATCATGCTCGAGGGTGGAGAGATATTAATTGAAGGAACCATTTACCGGTTCCCCCCGCTTGCCAGAATTCACCATGCTGAGATCAATAACATGGGCCTCCTGCTCAATGCATACATGTTTGTCAAAGACATCATATTAAAATCGGACAGCATACCGGAACGCGAAAATAAACTGGTCCTTCTTACCAGTATCATCGGGCAGTTGACCGGAAAGAACCAGTCGATACTCAGGATTATAAAAAAAGAGGTCAGATTTGACCAGATGATATTTTCAGCGGTCATGGTTATTGCCCTGCTGATTGTCATCATTGTGTTCCTGCTGTTCAGGCAGTATGTTGTCGGCAGCATCATCAATCCGCTCAAAAATTTTTCAGCGAGATTTGCCGATCTGTCCGTGGGCCATATCGGGACAGAGATAGAGTATATACGGAAAGATGAATTCGGAGATCTCTATAATTCATTCAATCTTCTTCTCAGGATACTGAAGGGATTCTCCAGTCATTTTGAGAATATGCTGTCCAATCATTATCCCGGAAAACAGTCCGGTGAAAATAAAAGTCTTTTCAAACCGGGTCACATGAATGAACTTTTCATGCGGTTTAACAGTTCTGCGAAACCGAAAAGCCTTGACTATAATAGTCAGTCAAATATCTCGCTGAGCGACAAGAATAACATTTATTTTTTTCCGCCGGATAAAATAGTGTACTGCTCTTCCTCGGGCAGCCAGACAATCATACACACGGTAAAGCGGGACTTTGCTCTGAATGTAAAATTCAAGAGTATCGAGGAAACTCTTCCGGAAACATTTTTACGCATACATAAACAGTACATTGTTAATTTCAGGTATATTTCCCGTCTCACTCATGTAATGAGCGGGCATTACAAATTATTACTTGATGATGAAGACGATACTGAACTTCCCGTGGGTAGAAATTATATAGCCTCATTAAAAAATATGATTAATACGAAGTAACCGTTCATCGCGTTTTGGTACCTGTTCAACCGCTTTCAGTAACCGTTCATTTCCTGCCTATTGACAAAATGTTAAAATAAAGGATAAATATCCTAGGATTTTTGTAATATACCGGATATTGCGGATCTATGACTCCCGGCCACACTGTCGGCTCAGGGATAAGCAGATTGATTTCACCGTAAAATCAGGTACATATATAAACATATTACAAAGTTGGATCCAAAAATGGACAACATATTGTCCAGAAAGCTGTTAATCTATACTGGAGGTGTATGATGGACAAATTCAGCCGGAAATCTTTTTTAAAGATGGGAGCTGTTTCCGTGGGGTCGATGGTATCAGGATTTACCCTGTCATCGAAATCAGCATGGGCCGATACAAAGGAATTTAAAACATACAGAACAAAAGAGACAACAAGCATCTGCTGTTTCTGCGGTGTGGGCTGCGGGCTCATTGTGAGCCAGAGGGACGGCAGGATTGTCAACGTTGAAGGAGACCCGGATCACCCTATTAATGAAGGATCTGTCTGCTCCAAGGGAGCCGGTATTATCCAGACCACGGTAAACAAGAGACGGCTGGACCATGTCCTCTACAGAGCCCCTGGTTCGGGAAGCTGGGAGAAGAAGGACTGGAAATGGGCAATAGAAAAAATCGCAAAAAATATGGTCGAGGCAAGGGAAAAATCCCTGGTCCAGAAGGACGCGAAAGGGAGGCTCGTCAACCGCACCGACGGCATAGCCAATCTCGGCGGTGCCGCACTTGACAATGAAGAGTGCTATCTTATATCAAAATTCATGAGGTCCCTGGGGCTTACATGGATAGAGCACCAGGCGCGAATTTGACACTCCTCAACGGTCGCCAGTCTGGCGGCCACTTTCGGACGCGGTGCAATGACAAACCACTGGATAGACATCCAGCATGCCGATGTTATCATGATGATCGGGAGCAATGCGGCAGAAAATCATACCATTTCAATGAAATGGATAAATAAGGCCATTGAAAACGGTTCCACCCTTATCTGCATAGACCCGAGGTATACCAGGTCTGCGTCGCTGGCACAGATCTACGGGCCGCTCCGCTCCGGGACTGATATTACCATGATAGGCGGGATCATCAATCACGCTTTAAAGAATGATAAAATTCATAAAGAGTATGTAATAAATTCAACGAACGCGTCATTCCTGATAAATCCCGGATACGGTTTTGATGTAGAAAAGGGGGTATTCTCGGGATACGATGAGGCAAAGAGGAGTTACAAAAAGGAAACATGGTCCTATCAGCTTGACGGCGCCGGAAATCCACTGCGTGACATGACACTCATGGATCCTAATTGTGTATACCAGCTGATGAAAAAGCATTACACCAGGTACACGCCTGAAATGGTTTCAGGAATAACCGGCTGCCCGAAAGATGTATTCATGAAAATCGCAGAAACTTTTACTGCAACATCGGCGGCTGACAAGGTGGCTACGATTATGTATGCCATGGGGACTACCCAGCATACCGTGGGGACACAGAATATAAGGTCTTATGCCATGCTCCAGCTTCTCATGGGTAATATTGGAAAAGCCGGAGGCGGGATAAATGCGTTGAGGGGTGAATCCAATGTCCAGGGATCAACGGATATGGCCCTCCTCTACAACACGATTCCCGGATACCTGAAGTCTCCAGGCCCGGGCGATACGGATCTTGCAACCTATATTAAAAACATCACGCCTAAAACCAATGATCCCAAATCGGCAAACTGGCTGAGCAACAGCTCAAAGTACATCACGAGCCTGTTAAAGTCCTGGTGGGGGGAACATGCCCAGAAGGATACTGAAGGGGGATTCTGCTTCAACTATCTACCAAAAGGTGAGGGCTGGATGGACCACATTACCCTTTTTGAACAGATGTACGCAGGCCAGTTCGATGGCATGCTGGTATGGGGCCAGAACCCGGCAGTAGGCGGCCCTAATCTGCAGAAGGAATCCATCGCGTTTGAAAAGCTCAAGTGGATGGTAGTCGTAGACCTATGGGAGCATGAAACTGCTACTTTCTGGAAGGCCCCAGGTGTGAAAACAGCGGACATAAAGACAGAGGTATTTCTCCTTCCCGCGGCATCGTCCATGGAAAAGGAGGGGTCAATTGCGAATTCAGGGAGATGGGTCCAGTGGCGCTATGCTGCAATCAAACCCGGCGATCCGGGATGGCACAATGATGCACGTTCCGATCTCTGGATAGTCGATTCGCTGTTCAAAGCGGTAAAGGCTGAATATGAAAAAACTCCGGGGAAATTCGCGGCGCCCGTGGTAAATCTAAACTGGGATTACGGCACAGGGAAAACCCTGGACCTCCACAAAGAGCCCGATGTGCATAAAGTCGCCAGGGAGATAAATGGCTACCTGATAAAAGACGGAAAACCTGCCGGCCAGGCCCCTGCCTTCGGAGTTCTGAAGGATGACGGGTCAACGGCATGCGGAAACTGGATCTATTCCGGAAGCTACGTCGGCTGGAACAGCAAGGAAGGGAAAAAGTCCGATACTCATTTTGTAAAAAACAGTGCCGGGGAATTTTCCAACAGGCTTGCGAAAAGGATAAATGAAAAGGATGAGCCGGCAGCGCAGAAGCTGATCCAGCAGGGCCGTGCTTCGGGCATGCACCTGAACTGGTCCTGGTGCTGGCCTGTCAACAGGAGGATCATCTACAACAGAGCCTCTGTCGATATGAAAGGCGACTCTTTTGATTCCAATAAATGGGTAATCCGCTGGAACCCTGCGCTGGACAGCGGCAAGGGCGCCTTTGAAGGCGATGTGCCTGACGGCCCATGGGCTCCAGGGACAAAGCATCCATTTATCATGGTTGCTGAAGGTTATGGCAGGCTGTTTGCAGCCGGACTTCTCGACGGGCCGCTGCCGGAACATTATGAGCCTGTTGAATCTCCCTTCGGGAAGGATAACCCCCTGAATGGAATGGCATTTAACCCTGCCATACTCCAGTACTGGAAGGGGACAAAGCTCCAGTGCGAACTGAACAGCATAGGGGAATGCGCATTGTTCCCCATTGTGGCCACAACCTACAGGCTGAGTGAACACTGGCAGGCAGGCGCCATGACACGGAACCAGCCCTGGCTCACGGAACTTATGCCCGATTTCTTCATAGAAATGAGCAATGAGCTTGCTGAAAAAATCGGCGTGAAAAACGGCTCTAAGGTGAAACTTTCATCGGCAAGAGGAAATGTCACAGCCTTTGCCCTTGTTACCCACAGGTTCAAGCCGTTCAACCTTGTTGACAAGCAGGGAAAAAATATGGTGGTCCACCAGGTTGGAATCCCGTGGCATTTCGGTTACCAGGGCATCGCAACAGGAGCATCGGCCAATATGCTCACACCCCATGTCGGGGATGCGAATACAAATATTCCCGAATACAAGGCATTCCTCTGCAATGTTGTGAAGGCATAAGGAGAAAAAAATGAAAACATCAATAAACCAGAAAGGTTTTTTAATAGACGGTACAAAGTGCATCGGCTGCCGGGGATGCCAGGTTGCCTGCAAACAGTGGAATGAACTCCCGGCCGAGAAGACTGAATTTTTCGGAGGTCCGGGTTATCAGAACCCGGCCCACCTCTCCAGCAAGACCTATACCCTCATAAAGTACCGTGAAGTGATGAAAGACGGGAAATTAAAGGGATGGGTTTTTCACAAGGACCAGTGCCAGCACTGCCTTGAACCGGCATGCGTGTCAGCATGCATTGTCGGCGCCCTGGAAAAGACTGCCAGCGGGCCGGTGGTATGGGAGGATAAAAAGTGCATCGGGTGCAGGTACTGCATGCTGGCCTGTCCCTTCAATGTGCCTGCCTTTGAATGGAGCAGCATCAATCCCGACATACGCAAATGCACACTCTGTTCCGACAGGATAGAGAACGGCCTTGAGCCGTCATGCGCAAAGGCCTGCCCCACGAAGGCAATCATTTTCGGCGACAGGAACTCGCTTATCAAGATTGCCAGGAATAGGCTGAAGTCCGAGTCCGCAAAATATCACCAGCACATTTACGGAGAAGAAGAGGCCGGGGGCACATGCATCCTGAATATTTCAAGCATACCCCTTGAAGATTTCGGCTATCCGAAAAATTTACCGAAAACGGCAATGGCGAGCTTTACCCAGCCCGCGCTGCGCTCAATACCGGGAGCGGTCATAGGCCTCGGCGCCGCGCTCGGCCTTATCGCATTTATTGCGAACATGGTCAAAGGCGATGAAAAAGATTCCAGCGGGCAAGGAGACAGGTCATGAACAATAAAAAAATTGATTTTTCCGGCAGGGGAATGAAACTCCTCCTGGCACTCATTGGCCTGGGGGGCCTGCTGATAGTTGTGCGTTTTATTTTCGGGTTAGGTTCGGTTTCCAACCTGTCCGACGGATATCCCTGGGGTCTGTGGATCGGGGTCGATGTCCTCACCGGCGTTGCCCTTGCCGCCGGAGGTTTCACGATCGCCGCTGCGGTGCATGTCCTGGGGCTGAAAAAATACCATTCGGTAATCAGGCCGGCAATACTGACTGCGCTCCTGGGGTACATCTTTGTGGCGCTTGGAATCATTGTTGACCTGGGCCGCGGCTGGAACATATGGCATATCATTGTATTCTGGAACAGGGATTCGGTCATGTTTGAAGTGGCATGGTGCGTGCTCCTGTATTCAACAGTACTTGCGCTCGAATTTGCCCCGGTATTTTTTGAAGAATTCAAGCTCACCGCATGGGAGGAAAAATGGGACAAATACGCGCCATGGATTAGCATACTGCTTGTTTCATGGTTTGTATTTGTCATGTCAGGCATTCCCTGGTATGCAGGAATAACATTCATTATTCTTGCGGCATGCTGGTTCCTGTTCAGGAATAAACTCCCCAGGGGGAGCACGGTTATTCTTTTGATAATGGCCGGAATAATATTCTCGGTGCAGCACCAGTCATCGCTGGGTTCGATTTTTCTGATTGTGCCGACGAAGCTATCTACTCTCTGGTACACCCCGTACCTGCCGGTAAATTTTCTCATCAGCGCCATAACAGTGGGCCTGGCAATGGTCATATTTGAGTCGACAATTTCATCCAGGGTCTTCGGAGTTGGCCTTGAAGATGATGTAGTCAAAGGCCTGGCACGTGTCCTTCCATGGGCTGTTCTGGCAACAGCTGTTGTAAGGGCAGCAACCCTCTTCCAGGCAACGGGCTTTAAACTTGATGCCTCAGGCGGGCAGCTGGCGTCATTTTTTCTGGAGATCATTGTCGGCACGGTTATTCCCTTCATCATGCTCATGTTCATGGGCGCCGGGAAATCGGCGAAGATCATTTTTTATGCCTCGGCAATGGTTGTCATCGGCGTGGTTATTAACAGGATAAATGTTTCAATCGTAGGAATAAAAATAGACGGCTATCCTGTATATGTCCCCCATATAGGCGAGATCCTGATAACCCTGGGGATCATATCCACGGGGCTGCTGGCCTTTTACATAGTCTGCATCAAGCTTCCGGTTTTTGGAAAAAGATAAAAATAAATTTTTACGCTTTATGTATGTAACCCGGAACTGAACCTTAGCATGAAGGTTCAGTTCCGGCATAGGTAAAAAATCAAGGCACGGAGTGTATATGAATGATCCCGGAAAAATAGTAGAATCTTTTTTCAACGATATGGCAGCGCTGTATAGCTCACGCTCCGGTTTTTTTAATACATCCTTTTATCAAAGCATCATTGATAAGAATATTGCGTTGATCAAAGAAAAAAAATATGCCATTACAGATGACATATGGGAGATTGATGAAGCCGGCAACATGGACTTTCTATCAGCACTCATGGATCTCATTCAGAAACATATAGTTGAGTACAGGGATGAGGCCGGAAATTTAAAAAAAATATTTGAAAGTAACAGGGAAGTATCGAAAAAATATATTCTTGATGTCCTGACAAACAACGGCAGGAACATTGTTGATTTTTCCATCCGGAACCGGCTCTCCAATGACTTCCTTACATTTTACTCGATTTTTGCCGCGTACAAGTATAGAAATGCAGTTACCTTATATGTAAAAAACAGGTTCGACCTCAGTTCCCATGTTTCCGGGCTGTGTCCCGTCTGCGGCCACTGGCCCGGGATTTCATATATCACCGGAGAAACCGGCGCCCGGATAATGCAGTGCATATGCTGCGGGGCAGGGTGGACATTCAGGAGAATGAAATGCTCCTTCTGCCTCAAGAGCGGCAAGGAGTCCCTTGGGTATCTGAATATCGAAGGGGTGGATAACCTCTCGGTATATACCTGTGACAGCTGCAGAAGGTATATTAAAACCGTCAGGGTTAACAGCGAGGAGCTCGGCCTTGACGATGACAGGCCTCTTTTTGATTATCTGAAAACCGGATTTCTGGACATCGCTGCCATACAGAATAAGTATGTACAGGAATCAATGCTTACAACGAGGTTCACCGGGGCCGAGGATGAGCATTTAAGGGAATACATTGATATGCTCGAATATTGATACCTGATTGAATTAGTTCACCGTGGATCCCTGGCACGAAGAACCTGCCCCTGCGGTACAGCCGTAACAATGATTCCCGGTTACAATTTTCCGATCTACAAGCTTTTGCAAATCGAAATCTGTAATATCGGCCGGTGCTCCATGGTTGACTGGCAGGTTCAGCATCTGATTAAAATCGCAGTCGTACAGGGTACCATCCCATCCAACTGAAATGGTTTTTTTGCACATAACATTTTCTGCAGCCAATGGATTATATGCTCCGCACAGATCGGCCATGTAGTCCGCAAAATTTCCTGATTTCATAAGGTATTCAAGGTACCGGCCCACCGGGACGTTTGTTATGCAAAAAAGAGTGTTGAACAGTACTTCTTGAATATTCAAGAGATTTTGTTTATACTCTACACCAAGAGAATTCTGAGCCCCGGGTAGATATGCGCCTGCCGGATTGTGCACAATATCAATGACAAGCCCGCTGCCCTCCTGACCATATCCTTTTTTATTTAATAGCCTCATTGCCTGAATGATACGTGTAAAAACACCTGCGCCACGCTGCCGGTCAGTTCTGTCTTCATGGTAATCCGGCAGGGATGTCACGATTTCCACCCGGTTTTCGGCAAAAATATCAATGAACCCTGAATATTCCGCTTCGAGAAGAATTACAAGGTTAGAACGCACGATGAGACGTTTGCCCAATTTCCCCACCTCACCGATAAACCATTTCAGGTGATGGTTCATTTCCGGTGAACCTCCAGTTATATCAACAGTCGATATGCAGGGCATCCTGGCCAGCTCAAGGCATACACTCAGTGTTTCCCTGGACATCATTTCAGTCCTCGATGGCCCTGCCTCTACATGACAGTGTCTGCACGTCAAATTACAGCGCCGGCCTATGTTGATTTGCAGTATTTCAATTTTATCAGCCGACAATGGTTTATTTAATGAGTGTTCTACCCTTTCATGGAATGGAATGCAGCCGGGGGCACTTTGCAATATATGAAGTTGATCTTTACTATCCATCACATCTCCTTTTTTTTAATTATTTTCCTCATCTGAAGCGAATGCGCAAGCACGACTCCTGCTGCCATTGCTGCTCCTGTATGGACCGCCTCCATCATTTCATCATTCGTTATGGCCATTGAAAGGCATTTGTTGGTATATACATCGATGCAGTACGGGCACTTCTGGGTAGTGGCTACGGCAAGGGCAATGAGGGTCTTCTCTCGTTCAGTCAGCTTCCCGGCCGTTGTCGCCGAATTGTAATAACGAAAAAAATCATCTCCCTGTTCTTTAGCGAATTCAGTGATATCGGGGAAATCGGCCAGGTCTTTTGATTCATAATAGGTACTCATTGTCAATCTCCTTTTGTTGTATTTATTTCAGTCACCAGTATTTTAGCAATCATTTCATAAACTTTTTATCGTAAGAGTAACGCCTTTATGGCTTTTTTCATCCATGGTTTAAAGGATTTTTTTGCGGCTGCGATGCTTGCGAACCTGAATATTTCCGCTTCTGTAGGGTAAGAGAAAATCTGAGACATGAAAGCAGTTGCTTTCATTTTATTTCGAATTGCCATAGATGATAAGGGTAATATCTCACCTGCCCGATTCCCAATCATTGTTGCGCCGATGATGCGGTTTTTTTTTCCAAGAATAAGTTTAAGAAATCCTTGCGTATCGTTTTCCGTCCGGGCCCTGTCGGTTTCTTTTAAATCAATCATTATTGAGCCAATGAATAACCCTCCTTCCCTTGCCATGGGCTCGGTATATCCCACATGAGCCACTTCGGGCCTGGTATAGGTCGTCCAGGGCACTGTTGAATAATCAACCCTGGCTTTTATCAATGGGAAAATGATATTTCTGAGCGCCACACCAGCCTGGTATCCGGCCATGTGGGTGAACTGATAGGGGCCGGCAACATCGCCGCAGGCATAGATGTTTTTTACACTTGTCTGGAGATACTTATTCACTGCAATATATCCACGCTGATCCAGATTTACCCCGCAATTTTCAAGACCTAAATCTTTTGAAACAGGTTTTCTTCCAAGAGATACCAGCAAGTGGCTCCCGGCAACTTCTCGAATTTTTCCATCCTTTTCAAGAATAACAGCTATCCCATCACCGGCTTTTTTTACCTCTTTAATGCCCGCCGACAGGGTAAGAGTAATCCCCTCTTCCCTGACAATCTTCTCCATGAGCGGAGCCACTTCCTGGTCATCTCTCGGGAAAAGATGGGCAGCCATATCAATTATTTCCACCTCTGATCCAAGATGCCGGAAACCCTGCCCAAGTTCCAGACCTATGGGACCTCCTCCAAGGACAATCAGTTTTTTTGGAAGTGTTTGAATGCTGAAAATATTTTCATTCGTTAAAAATGGAACATCTGAAAGGCCCGGGATTGGCGGTACGGCAGGGCGGGAGCCGGTAGCGATGACTATATACTTCCCGGTGATTGACTTGTCATTGATTTTCACCGTATGGTTATTTACCAGCGCACCCCTTCCGGGAATGACATCCACGCCGAGTGATGTAAACCGTTCAACCGAATCATGCGGCGCAATGGTTTGAATTATTCCATTCACTCTTTTCATTACTTCAGATATGTCAATATCCTTCATGGCCGCTGAAAGGCCATATCGTACCGATTCACCTATTTCCTTTGCAAGATGCGCTGACCGTAGAAACGCCTTGCTGGGGACACAGCCGGAGTTCAGGCAATCACCGCCCATTTTATCAGCCTCTACAAGCGCAACTCTCGCACCCATTGATGCCCCGCCTGAAGCCACGACAAGGCCCCCGCTTCCTGCGCCTATTATGATTATATGATAATCATATTTCATAGGAACCCCCATTTACATTTCAGTTAGATTGACTATAGTTACCGTCATCATGCTCAATTGAGATCCCCAATAAAAAGTAATGAGCCGCATCCTTGTGAGGTCCATGAGAAGGTTGATTACCTAAAAAGAAAAAATTGGGATAAGCCTGACTTTCGTTTATATTTTCAATCTGTAGAACAGCCAGACTCCGAAAAAAATAACGAATAGCGCTAGAAATCCATAAGTCGCGAATGGGGCTCCTTCAAAAAGTGATATTACGAGACCTAATACTGCCGCTCCAGACCAGAGGAGCTTCATGGTGAGCATATGACGGTATGCATCCGCTTTAGCGTTACGCGCGATAAAAGATATTCCGCCGATCCCCATAAGCGCCGCGGCAACCAGCCTGGCCGTAACCGGTTCAGCGTTCTGCCATCCCATGAGCGACATAATCGTCTTGGGCGCGAACATAAGCGGAACAGCGATAAGATAATCGACTATAAAATGAAAAATGAATAATCTTTTCAGCGATAATGGTACCATAATACCTCGTCACAGTATCTTTTCAGAGATTGACAAAAAGTTTTCATTTTACCGAATAAATTATCGACATCTTGATAGGTTTCAGGTCGAGCTGAATTTTTTTTTTTGATATCATGATGTTCTCCAATTTATTTTTATAAGTTATGAAAATATTTTTTATTCAAGAAGTCAATAAAAAAATAATTCTTGTTATTGATGACGGAGTTTTTTTATCCCCGGACTTAAAAGGGGGCTCCTATAACTTTTGAAAGGATAAATAACTTGCCCCTCCAGGCAGGTGCCTATGGGTTGCAGTTGAATAATCATATAAAATTTGTGAACATCAGAAAATTTGAAGAGATAAAGGATATATCGGAATAAATTTTTATTGATACAAAGTAAGTTTTTATATACTCTGGATTAAATTTGTTTGAATCAGGAGAAAAATTTTGAATAATTTACAAGGCAATAATATTGATGAGAGAATATACAGTCTTGAATCCCTTGGAGTAAATGTTGTGGCTCTTGTAAATAAATCCCTGGATATCTCTCTTGATTGGAGCAGTAATGAAATAACTGCAAGTTTTGTTTGTGCCGTAGGTGCGGTATTTAATAATTATTAATAAATTTTTTTATACACTTCCTGAATTACATTTTACTTCTGTTTGTGAAACATATTATACGTTGCGTCATTATAAAACGTATCATTTGATAATGATAATATTTCCTGTGTTTTTCTAATCTTTTCAGCAGCGCCGTTAAGAATAGCATCGCATTTTTCAATGATTTCATTATAGGTATTTTTTGTTTGCTGTTGAACGTCACTGCTCAAACTGTTAAACTGCTCTGTAATCTCGTCTTTTACATTTTTGCTGTAATCCACTGCGGTTTGGATTATAGTTAAACCATAGTTGCTGTCGACAAACATCTTAAAGTATTTATCAACTGAAGCAAGTGACTCTTGAAGTATTGAGTTAAATGATTCGTTTTGCATAAAAACCTCTTTTATAAATGAATTGTATGGAAAATTTAAATTACATTAATAAATAATAGCAAACTATAGAAGAGATTGTAAAAAAGTGCAATTCAAAAATAGATTTTTAAGAAAAAAAATTTAAAAAAAAGTTTGATATGTAAAAAGGTGAGATTGAGGCGGTACTTCACTAGTGTTTATCAACCGGTTTTCGTAAACCGGTTGATAAACGGAATTTGACTTTATTGTTCAGGCTTTTTTACGGTTTTTTAATGCTTCAGTCAGTCTCGGAACAATTGCATGAGCATCACCGATAATGCCGTATTTTGCGACATTGAATATTGATGCATCAGGATTCTTGTTTATGGCAATGACGATATCCGACGATTCCATACCCACCAGGTGCTGAATTGCTCCGGATATTCCGCATGCGATATAAAGTGTTGGAGAAACGGTGGTACCGCTCTGTCCTACCTGGTGAGGTTTCGGCTTAAGACCCATATCGATAGCCGCACGAGAGGCGCCTACTGCACCGTTCAGCTCGTCTGCAAGCTCTTCAAGGAGTTTAAAACCGTTACGGTCTTTCATCCCGCGACCGCCTGAAACGATTACTTTTGCTTCGTCTATCTTCTCGATGCCGTGCGATTCATCAATGAGTTTTTTGACTGTTTTTACACGAATGATACTTTTATCGATTGGAATATTAACTGTTACTATTACGGCTTTTGCTCCGGCAACAGGAGGATTCTTCTTCATTACATTTGGACGAATCGTAGCCATTTGAGGGCGTTTTTCCGGGCAAAGGATATTCGCCATAATATTACCGCCAAAAGCTGGACGTGTTTGAAGCAGATGCCCGTTTTTAATTGAAAGTCCTGTACAGTCGGCGGTGAGGCCGGTAAAGAGTTCAGTTGCTACACGGGGCGCAAGATCGCGTCCGACATAGGTAGAGGGGTATAGAACCATGCTTGGTTTATATTGAGACACCAGTGCACACATGACTGCAGAAAATGAGTCTGTATTATAATCCTGAAGCATTTCATTTTCAACTAAGTATACTTTATCTGCACCATAGCTTGCAAGTTTATCGATCATGCCGGAGACATGGTGACCGATTAAGACAGCGCACAATTCTTCTTTTAATTCGGCAGCTAAACCTTTTCCTGCCGATAACAGTTCATGGCCAATTGGTCGTATCTGTTTTTTGCCGTCTTTTGCATCGAGCAGCTCTATAAAAACCCACACGCCTTTATATGCAGAGATATCAACCGTGCCGATTGTACGAGGTATATCAATCGCATTAACCGAGCACGACTGTAAACACGCACCGCATAAAGTACAGCTCTCATTGACCTTCGCGACTTTCCCTTCCATAAACAGCGCACCAAAAGGACAAACCTTGACACACTTTGTACAGCCTATACATTCATCACTTATAGTTAACATCGTTATATCACTTCCTCTTCTTTTAGAATTTGGATCAGTATTTCAACCATTTCAGACGGACTTCCATTGTACATGGTTCCTTTTTCTTTGCTCACCGGCGGATATATTTTATCAACGCGGGTAGGCGAGCCCTCGAGACCAAGAAGCTTTATTTCAGCATCTATATTTTTCAGTGACCAGAGCTCTGCAGGTTTTTCCACTTGTGCCTTGTAAATGCTCATGAAAGATGGGTATGACGGGTGATATTCATGCGGCATTATCATGGTACATAGAACCGGCATGATGCATTCAACTATTTCATGACCGCCTTCAATAAGTTTTTTAGCGATAAGCTTTTTCCCTTCTACTTTCAATTCATTGCAAAAAGTTATTTGGGGCAGACGTAACTGCTGTGCAACTCCGGGACCGGTTTGAGCCGTATCACCATCGATGGCCATCATGCCGGCAAGAATCAGATCGAATTTTCCAATTTTGCGTATTGCCTGAGCCAGTGTATATGATGTTGCCCATGTGTCCGATCCGGCAAACGCACGATCTGAAAGAAGTATCCCTCTGTCGGCGCCAAGTGATAGCGCTAATCGGACAACTTCTTCGGCCTGAGGAGGTCCCATTGATAAAACGGTCAGTTTTGCATTATGCTCTTTTTTTAATTTTATCGCCTGTTCAAGCGCGAAGTGATCATAGGGATTTAAAATACTAGGTACGCCTGCTCTTATAAGTGTCCCTGTTACCGGATCAACTTTAACTCTCGTTGAATCAGGAACCTGTTTTATTAACGAAATTATTTCCATCATATTCCTCTTATCTCGCGTTAAAGATTTCACATAATTTTACTGATAGAAGATCCATGTCCGCGGTAATCTGCTGCTGTTTCTGAATGATTTGAATGAGATTTGTTTGAGCTGCCAGTGCGTGAGCATCGACATTTCCGGCTCCGGTGACAAGTTTAATGCCATCCAGGATGACATTGAACGCAGTTTCTCTGGCATTAACCCTTGCCATCGCCTGATACGTTTCCTTGTCAAAGCGGACACCTTCAAATAATTTATCCTGAGATGCAGCGATAACAAATGAGTGAGACACTTCCGCTTTTGCGATTAAATCTCCGATCTTGAATGTTACATGCTGGTGACGGGTTAATCGCTCTGTTCTGCAGACTTCAAGAATTGCTGATAGGCCTTTAAGACAAAGAGAAGCGCTGTCTGCGCCGACATCTGGATTTTTAGCGTGTACTGCGTCCATTTCCCTGGCCATGTTGATATAAAACCCGCCTTTGGTTTTAAGGTGTTCCTGCCATCTGTCGCGCTGAATGGTCATTTGAAGAATTTCGCTTGTTCCTTCATATATCTTTGCGATTTTAATATCGCGTTTTAACTTTTCAGGTGAGAAATCTTTTGTATATCCGTAGCCGCCAAGCGCCTGTATTGAATCATCAGCGCAGTTGTCCGCAACTTCTGTTGTAAAATATTTCGCAATTGCGCCTTCTGTCTGGAGGCCTTCGTTTATTTCATCGAGGCGTTTTGAGTTGCGGTCGATAAAGCAGCGCGCTGCTTCAAGATTTACTGCATGCGGTACAATAAGTTTATGCATATACCCCATCTTTTCAGACAATGGGCCTTTTGCGAGAATTCTTTGCTGCGCGTAACGTATTGCCGTTTCATTGGCTTCGGAGCCAACGCCTAACGCCATTGCCGCAACCATAAGCCGGGTGTAACCGAATACCGCCTGTGCCTGAACGAATCCCTGACCTTCAACAAGACCAACCAGATGATCGACAGGAACATATACGTCGTCAAGAGCCAGACCGGTTGTATTGCTGAGCCTTATACCATGTTTATCTTCATGTTTGTCCGCAGAAAAACCCTCGGTGCCTTTTTCAACGATGAACCATGACGCACCACCCGGAGCGAGGGCAAGTATCGTATACAGGTCTGAAACGCCTCCGTTTGAGATCCACTGTTTATTTCCGGTAATTCTATATCCTGTTATTTTTCCGTTTTCTTCAACTCTTTTAGCTCGTGTTTTCAAGTTGAGGAGATCACTGCCGGCGTCTGCTTCTGTCGCGCCGTATGCAACGATCATCTGTTCTGCCGCGATACGTCCCATCCATTTCGCGTTCTGTTCAGGGGTTCCTCCGACGCGGATCGGGTCACAGCCAAGAAATGTAGCAAATGCGGTAGTGGCAATTCCAAGATCGATGCGGCCGAGCATTTCGCATAATTGATAGACAGCAACATTGTTGCCTCCAATACCCCCAAATTCACTTGGTATAAGAAGGTAATTTACCCCGAGAATGTTTGGATCATAAAAATCATCGATTACTTTCTTCGGGTATTCATTTTTTTTATCTAATTCCTGTAAAAAATCAAGGGATAGATTTTTTTTCCAGTACTGCTTTAAGCTGTTAAGCATCAGCCTAAGTGAAATAAGATCCACTGATGACATAGAATCTGCTCCTTACATTTATTGATAACAGTAACTATTTGTTTTAAAGCTGAAATTATCTGCAAGCATAATTCGAAGAGTAAAAAGATTCCACTTATTTTTGTCAGTAAGAATACTTACTGTTTATACAAATATGAGGGTATATTGGTCAATAAAATAACGTTTTATTTATGATGGAGATAATGTCGTTTATCTTTTGTGTAAATCTATGTCATGGATAAGCCGGGCCATAATAAATCTCCTTATTATACTAATAGTTGACCGAGGTCATAATAAGATATAGCTTAATGGTAAATTGTTGGTTCCATTTGACTGCATATACCCGTTCCCTGGTTCCAGGAAAAAAAGATGGACAAGGCGGATGAAAAAGCTTATGGTAATTCCATGATGGGAAAAGGCGCATTGCAGAAAATTGTGAACCGCGAAACGGCGCGGTGGGTTGAGGCCGGGATCATCGATTCCGCGCAACGGGAAAAAATACTTTCGATCTATGCCGATGAAGAGGCAGGAAAGAAAAAGCTCACCATGAGCCTCCCGGCAATTATCATCGGCCTGGCTGCGGTCCTTCTGTGCGCCGGGATCATCCTATTCTATGCCGCCAACTGGCGGAAAATGCCTCCGTCGATCAAGCTGGCGCAGGTGTTCCTGCTCATACTCGCCGCTTACGGGGGCGCCTACTATTGCCTGTTCCTCCGGCCGGCCAATCGGTTCTTCCTGGGCCGGATATTCCTCCTTGTGGGAATGGTCTCCTACGGCGCTGGAATCATGCTGGTGGCGCAGATTTTCCACATCAGCTCCCATCCCACCAACGGGATCCTGGCATGGGCACTGGGGTCCCTGGCGATCTCGGCGGTTACACGGGAGAAGTGGGGGTACTACCTCTCATTTGCCCTCTTTGCCGTATGGAACACCTGGGAACACTCGGTATATAACAATCCGAACTATATTTTCATCCTGGTGCCGGCTGTGCTGGCAGTCCTTTTCTACCGAGAGAAAGCAGTTACGGGGACAGCCCTTTCGCTGCTGGGCGTGCTTTACTGGTTTTACCAGGTCAATGTTCATTGGATAAGCCTGGCCGGTTATGATGTCGATGGGTACTGCGGCGCGCTGCTGGCCCTGGCCCATGTTCCCCTTGGGGTGGTGCTTATCATGGCGGGGAATATTCTCCGGGAACATCCCGTAGTTCGCATACCGGCGCGCATGGCCCTTGTCATCGGCTGGGTGTTCACCGCTGTCCCCTTTCTCTTCCTTTCATGGCCCATAAAGTTCAAGGAGTTCTGGTTTCCATTCCTGCCGGGGACCGCTTTTCACTCGATCCAGCTCATTGCGCTCATCCTGTGCGGAACTGCGGCCGTGGCGGTCATGAAGAGGCGGGGCCATGAGGCGGTTCTGCCCGGTGCCTCTGTCGCCTTTGCCGCGGTAATGATGCTCCTCCCCCTGGGCAATGTCACGGCCCTCATGGTGGCAACCCACCTTGGGCTCCTGGCCTTTACCGGCGCGATGCTCTACCGGGCGTACCGTGACCCGGGAGTCTTCATCCAGGAGCGGGCACTTGCAGTCATTTTTTTTCTCCTGTTCCTGGCCATGAAGGGTTTCGGGTTTTTCGCCCTGGGGCTGAGTGAGGGCAGATTTTTCGCCGCCTACTCCCTGGGGTTTGTTATATTTACCGTGGTATTTTTTCTCATATCACTCACCGCGGAGACCCTGGTCGGAAAAAACGGGAACACCTTCCCTTCGGGGCTCCTGAACGGGGCCTGCGCACTGGCGGGATTTTTTATCATCTATGCACTCTCATTTAAAATGAGGCCGCAGACCTCCATATTTGAGGCCAGCACATCGGTCCTTGTTGTCCTCTTCATGTTCCTTGCCATCGCCCTCGGTCTTTACGGGCTCCTCCTGAAGATCAGCCGTGACCGCCTCCCGGTTATCCTGTCTGCGGTCATCTTCTTCATGTCGGTAACGGTGCTCCTCATATCGGGCCCCTCACTTTCGTGGATGGTCTACTCGGCGATATTCAACATCCTCCTCTTTGCCATGACCGGGACCCTCATCTACTACAGCACCCGGATTAACTCCAAGACGCTCCTTAACCTGGCAGTGGCGGGATTCGTCCTCCACGTGATGACACGGTATTTCGACCTCTTCTGGGATCTTCTGTCGGGATCGCTGCTCTTCATCATCACGGGCATCGTGGGGATCGCCGGCGGGTGTCTCCTTGAAAAGAACCGGAGGAAGCTCTCACGCATCATCGAGGAGGGGCGGGAGGTGAACCCATGAAGCCCTGGACGAAAACGATATTTGTCATTGTGGTGATTTTACAAATGGCGGTGCTGGCCCTCATGGCAGGTAAACGCATGCACCTCCTGGAAAACGGCACTCCGGTGACACTGAAATGCGTTCCCGTGGACCCCAGGAGTCTTTTCAGCGGCGACTATGTCGTTCTCAACTACGACATATCCCGTCTCCCCATGAAGCTTCTGGTCCAGGATGATGCAGTTCAACTGCTGGAGGGCAGGAAAGGATCCATAGCGAAAAATGACAGGGTATACATCGGCCTGGAACTGAAAGCAGGCGCCCGCTTCTGGCATGCCGCGGCCTTTTCGAAAAATCCGGCCGATGTGAAAGGAAAATTCGAACGGGTGATCCGCGGCACCGTGGAACAGGCCGGGCCGAACTGCCTGGTGCGCTACGGCATCGAAAGCTACTTCGTGCCCCAGTTCCAGGGACTGGCCATTGAGAAGGAGATGAAAGATGTTTCGGTGGAGGCTGTTCTCTCACCCGATGGAGAGGCCGCAATCAGGAAGCTCTTCATCCGGGATAAAGAGGTGGAGTTTTATTAGGACAGGGTCTAGTCCATTCTGTGCTTTGCACACCCATTTAATTTTTTAGTTGCAATTCATTCAGCCTCATTGAAATGAAGTTACCTAGGGGAAAAAGCAGAATGTTAAAAAGGATATCCATAACTGCACTTCTTTTAATTTTAGTGCCATCATATGTATCAGCCGAAACACTATTTTTAAAAGATGGTTCAATCATTAAGGGGAAAATAATTGAAGAGGATGACAGTTCAATGAAAGTGGTTCTCCCTGATGGTGCAAAAAAAATAATCAAAAGGGAAAACCTGATCCGTACCACTTATACTGACTATTACATGGGAAGGGTAAAGATTAAAAAACGCGATGGAATTGAAATTGAAGCTTATATTATTGATGAAGACCGTGAGTCATACATTTTGAGGTGGAACCTGAACAAAACTGATGAATTCAAATTAATGAGATCTGAGATATTACAGATTTCAAGAACGGAGCCCTCTTCACTGAAAGCTGAAATGCTGAAGGACCGGATCAATCTCGCATGGGAACCCCCATTTTCAAAGGTTAAAGAGTACAGGGTATACTGCCGATCCGGTCATGATAAATATTTGCTGATAGCTGTTTCAAAAAATGAAAAATCCACTATCTTCGGTCTTAAAGAAAAGATTCAATATACGATTATTGTGAAAGCCGTTGATATGAACGGATCGGAATCAGAACCGAGCAATGAACTGCAAATCACGCTAACCGATCTGAAACCGGAACAGCCATCCGGCCTGACATGTGAAACTAGGGAAAGCAGTGACAGCAGCAGCCTTACCGCATCACTTAAATGGAACAAAGCTGAAACCGGAAAGAAAATCATCTACCGCATTTACAAAATAACGCCGGGTGGAGAAATTATTGCCGGTGAAACAACTGAAAATCAGTACATGGTTTACGCCCTCTCTTCTGAGACAATTCATGGTTTCTATGTTACTGCTGTTGACGGCGGCGGGAACACATCCGACAGAAGCAAAACAGTTTATACAAAAGGATCGATGAAACCGCGGATCTCTATTGATTTTTCGCTTTTATTGCCATTCGGCCGTCTGGGCGAGTTATGCTCAATGGGATACGGCGCAAACTTTTCCTTTTCTGTAGACAATCCGTTAATCAATTATCTGAGAATATCGGCAAAAATCGGGGTGAACTATTTCCAGACTACAACTAAAATGTTTGATTATATATTGATCATTCCTGTTACCTGTGATATCGGATATTCCTTTTATCTATTACCCAATCTATATATAATTCCTGAACTGGGAGCCGGGGCGTCATACAACATAATACGATATGATAGCGGTTACAAGTCATCAGCTGATGTGCCCGTATATTCAAATCATACTTCAACCAGGCCGGTATTTGATTCATCCCTCTCATTATTCTGGAGAATCGCTGGTAATTTTGAACTTTCACTCCGTGCCGGATACATGGTAATAAAAGACAGCAGCTTATATCATTTTGCTTCCCTATCAGCAGCAGCAGCTTACAGGTTTTAGGAATAATTCCATGAAAAGAACATTAATGATAATATCATCACTATTTATTTTATCAGGGTGCGGTGAATCATTTGATAAAGCATACCAGTCATTTCGTTCACCCCTTAACACTCTTCCCTCAGTTACTATCGATAGCGTCACCGGATGGCAGATAAGCCCGGCAGCTTTGACAGGCAGCGCTTCTGATGCAGATAACGATACTATCGCATACCGCTGGAGTGAGGTTACCTCTTATGGAGTGACATTCTCTACCCCGGAAAATCCGGTAACGAATGTTATTTTTACCGGGAATAACAATGGAGATGTTGCAGTAAATGCCACAATAAGGCTCACGGTTTCCGACGGAGAAGATGAATCCCATAGAGATATGAGTCTTCAGATATTCAGGAATGATGTAATATTTGTAACAGCAACTGGCACAGGAAGCGGTTATCATCCGGAATCACCTCTGCCAGGTGCAAACAACTTGGAGATTGCATCGGCCATTATTACTGCGAAAAACAGCAATAAAAAGATAGTGGCCCTTGCATCAGGAACTTACAGTATCAGCACAACTCTCAACATGACTGAAGGAGTTTCTTTATACGGAGGATATTCCACATCGGACTGGTCGCGGAATATTAAAACGTATGAGTCTGTTATAAGAGATCAGAACGTATACTCAACAACCGGAAGCCCGAATGGCGCAATTAAAGCATCCACAGGAGTTACAAGTTCAACTACGCTAAACGGCGTCGTCATTGAAATCGGCAGGGGGTCCTGGGCATCCGGAATTTTATGCAATTCATCAACAGGATTAACAGTGAGAAACAGCTTAATAAGAAGCAGGACAGACGGATCTGATAAAAATACTGTTCAGCAATTCGGCATATACCTGCAAAATTGCGGAAATGTTTTTATAGAAAAAAACAGTATCACTCTTGGAGATGTTGAAAACATTATAGCCACTTCTTCTGTATGGACGGTTGGTATAGTATTAACCGGCACAGGAAGTGCTTTCATAAATGGTAATATCATTAATAACGGCAAAGCAATCACGATTAGTACTTCAACTACCTTTGCATTTGGAATTAATACCAACAATCCAAGTAATGCAGCTTTAACTATTACTAATAATTTTATCACATCGGGTATATCAGTGAACGGGGCTTCATACGGTATTAACCTCGGAGCGGAAAGTGCGAGTACTCCTGGAACTTTCAAAATTCAGAACAATACTATATGCGCATTAAATCAAACACCTAATATTACATCATGCATCAGAATCGTTACATCGGCTAGCAGTACAGAAATAGTTCAAAACAATATCCTTATTGCTATGGGAGCCCCTAGTTCGTATTGTATTATGACAGGTTCTGCCTCCACCACGCCGGATTCAGTTAAAAACAATCTTTTTTATATTGATACGGCAAATATAAATAATGCATTCTATAATAACAATTCAACTTTAATTAAAGATCTGATAACACCTGTCCCATCACTGACAAACCTCACTTTGCTTGATTATGGAAATATTACCGAGAATATAGGGAACTATTTTGTCGACTTTAACGGTACAGATGGCAATGCATCTACCTTGAGCGATAATGACTGGCATATAAAAAAAGATATAAATACTCCGATGAATCTTATGTACGGCGGGCTTGACCTCTCTGCTGATATCTTATATGACTTTGACGGTATTCCCAGAACAAATTTAAATGCTTTAAAGGCGACTAATATTGGCGCCGGGGGTTTTACAATCGGGGCATACGAGAAGGATTAATTGTTATTCATAATTTCAGGTACATGTTTAAATATGAATCATTTTTTTAACTTTCGTATTTTGTTTATCAATACCGGTAAGTTTCATTTCATCAAAAACCGGAAGGGAATGATTTTCCGTGAAAGGCCCCCATGTTTTTATTATTGACAGTATGCAGGGTTCCCGTGTAGATGAGAGTTGATATTTTTTCCGGTGAATCTACCGCATTTCAGGAGGATTAAAAACAAACATGGCAGTTGAACCGAATAAGATCATTTACTCCATGGCGGGAGTGGGTAAATTCTATGACAAGAAGCCTGTGTTAAAAGATATCTATCTCTCCTATTTCTACGGCGCGAAGATTGGCGTACTGGGCCTGAACGGCTCCGGAAAGAGCTCGTTGCTCCGTATCATGGCCGGTGAAGAGAAGGATTATGTAGGTGAGGCGATTCTGTCACCGGGGTATACCGTGGGTTTTCTTGAACAAGAGCCGAAGCTCGATGAGAAGAAGAACGTTCGTCAGTGTGTCGAAGAGGGTGTTCAGGAGGTTGTGGACCTCCTTGCCGAGTACAATAAAATCAACGAGCAGTTAGCCAATAAAATGTCCGATAAGGAGATGAATAAACTCATTGAACGCCTGGACGCGGTACAGGACAAGCTCGAAACCACGGACGCCTGGGAGCTTGACAGCAGGCTTGATATGGCCATGGACGCCCTGCGCTGTCCGGCAGGCGACACGCCTGTCAACGTTCTTTCAGGCGGAGAGAAGCGGCGGGTGGCGCTCTGCCGGCTGCTTCTCCAGAAGCCCGATATCCTGCTTCTCGATGAACCCACCAACCATCTCGATGCGGAGTCGGTCGCCTGGCTCGAACACCATCTCCAGAAATACGAAGGCACGGTTATAGCCGTCACTCATGACCGCTATTTCCTCGATAATGTTGCCGGTTGGATACTGGAACTTGACCGCGGCCAGGGGATCCCCTGGAAAGGCAACTATTCGTCCTGGCTTGCGCAAAAGAGTGAGCGGCTGAAGCAGGAGGAGAAGGCGGATAGCGACCGGCAAAAAACATTCTCCCGTGAGCTCGAGTGGATCAGGATGTCGCCCAAAGGGAGACATGCCAAATCAAAATCACGCATCAGCTCATACGAAGAATTGCTGAACAGGCAGACCGAGGCGCGCAGCAAGGAACTTGAGATCTATATACCGCCTGGGCCGCGTCTCGGCAATGTGGTTATCGAGGCTGAGAAGGTGACCAAGGCCTACGGTGATAAGATCCTTGTAGAAGACATGTCCTTCATGCTGCCGCCGGGCGGCATTGTGGGTGTGATCGGCCCGAATGGTGCAGGCAAGACCACGCTTTTCCGCATGATCACGGGCAAGGAGATACCGGACAAAGGCTCGATCAAGATAGGCGAGACCGTGAAGATCGGATATGTTGACCAGAGCCGCGATGTGCTCGATCCGGAAAAGACCATCTGGGAGGTGATAACCGGAGGTCAGGAACAGATCCGGCTCGGCAAACATCTGAGGAACTCCCGTGCATATGTTTCGCGGTTCAACTTCGGAGGCACAGATCAGCAAAAGAAGGTAGGCGTGCTCTCGGGTGGTGAGCGGAACAGAGTGCACCTCGCACGGGTCCTGAAGGAAGAGGCTAACGTGCTGCTCCTTGATGAGCCCACGAATGACATCGACGTAAACACCATGCGGGCGCTCGAGGAAGGGCTTGAGAATTTCGCGGGCTGTGCAGTTGTGATCAGCCACGACCGGTGGTTCCTTGACCGGATTGCCACGCATATTCTCGCCTTCGAGGGAGAGAGCAATGTGGTGTTTTTTGACGGGAACTATACAGAGTATGAAGAGGACCGGAGGAAGCGGCTTGGTTCCGCTGCTGATCAGCCTCACCGTATCAAATACAGGCGCCTGACGAGGTAAGGGACAAAACATTTTTTATACTTTAGAGATTATAAGGTAAGCGCTCGATAAACCCCATCTTCCCATAAGTCAAAATTCATGCAATAATCCCTCAAAAATATTTTTTGGAGGGACATGATGAAAACAAACAAGAAATTTAAACGG
>VFJS01000116.1 GCA_009885955.1 Spirochaetia bacterium
AACCTCGTTTTTTTACCTGCTACGGTATCGCCATTCTACGGCGATTAAACGAGGTTACAACTCTTTATCTTATTTCTGATAAAAAATTCATTCTAAATCTGAGTATTAATATTACATTGAAGATTACATTTAATAAAGGGTTGTAAAAATTATGAAAAGAGCATTTGTCAGAATATTTTTTGGATTTTTTTCAGTAATAATATTATTTTCCTTTTCAAGGGCCAATGAAAACAGCGCTGCCAGCGGCATCATATCGGTAAAGCTCTATCAGAACCAGGCAAGCGTGATCCGCTCGGTGAAGATCTCCCTGGTAAAAGGGAATAATGAGATTATCATCGGAGGGCTGCCCAAACTCCTCTATGACTGGTCTATGCGCGGGAGCCTTCCCAAAAATTTCCGCGGCAAAATACTTTCCCTCGAAGTGGAACAGAAAGCGCTCATAAAGAAGCGTGAGCAGCTCATAGCAAAAACCGAAGAGAAGCTTGAATCGCTCAGGGAAAAAGACCAGGTACTGGTCGATGAGCTGAAAAATATCAATTCCCAGGAGAAGTTTCTCGATGCGATTCTTGAATTTACAAACCAGACCGTTTCCAGGGAACTGGCAACGAGGATACCCCAGGTACAGGTCTGGGACAATACCCTTGATTACGTGACAGCTAAAAGATCTTCCCTGCTGAAGCAGAGGAGAAAGACTGAAAAAGAAAGGGAACAGGTGGGAAAAGAGATCCAGAAGTGGGAATTTGAGCTTTCACAGATTGCCGGGTTCAATTACTTCAAGAATTACCAGTCCCTGAACAATGCTGCGTTAACAAGGAGATCGGCCATGAATGTGCAGCAGTATGCCGATATCAACGATGACTATGCCAGGAAAAATGAGATGCTCGCGAGGCCCACTGAAAAAATTGATGTTGAAAAAAGGGCCATCGTGAGCATATTTTCCGAAACAGGGACCGAGGCAGACCTCACGCTGTCATACCTGATCCCCAATACATTCTGGCAGATGCTCTATGATGTGAGGGCAAGCAGGGAGGGGAAAAGCATCGACATGGTGGTCTATGCAAATATATATCAGAAGACCGGGGAGAACTGGGATGATGTGAAGCTGTCAATGTCCACAGGGTCGCCCGCGCACTCTGTCACCGCTCCCGAACTGTCGCCCTGGTTTCTCGATGTCTACATGCCCTACTCAGCTCCAGGCACAGGCTCCGTCGGCGGTGTAATGCCAAAGGGGAAGAAAGACATTGCCCAGGTACAGGACAGGTCAGTTGATGAAATGATGAGAAGCGAAATCGCGCCGGCCCCGGTTACTAAAATTGAGGAGAAGGGGATGTTCTATGAGGCCGTGCTTCCGATGAATCATACCATTCCCTCTTCAGAGAAATACCAGAAGAAGTACATTTCGGATTTCCGCATCACCGATAAGGATAATGTCAGGTTCTATTATCAGTGCATCCCCCAGAAGGAGAGGAACAGCTTTTTGAGGGTGAAGACAATTAACTCAACAGCCCTTCCATGGCTGAACGGAGAGGCCCAGATTTTTCTTGAAAATGAATTTTTAGGTAAGGTGTCCATCCCGCACACATCGAAGGGAGGGGAGGTGGACTTTATCCTGGGCATGGAGAACCGCTTAACTGCCAGAAAGGAACTCGTCAAAAAATATGAGGATACCTCGGGGCTTTTCGGCGGGAACAGGAGGATCCTCTACAAGTACCTTATTACCGTGGAAAATCATCTTCCCGAAACCGCTGAGGTCACGGTATATGATACCATACCGGTATCAAAGAACGAGAAGATCAAGGTTGACCTTGAGAACCTTTCCCCTGACTTTACAGCCGATGAAAAGGAGAGGAAATCAGCCGGTTACCAGAACGGAATTCGAAAATGGAAACTCAGCATAAAGGCCGGGGGCACTGCAGAGATATCCTATGACGCTGAAATAACTTTTGATAAAAACAGCTCCATACGGGGTCTGCATTGAAATGGCCTGAGCCCTATATACGATAAAAAGAATTTTGCCACAGAGGCACAGAGACACGGAGGAATAAAAGTAAAAATAGTGTCTCCGTGGCCTGATATTTTTTTATGAGGTTATGCGATGAAAAAAACAAAGATTATATGCACCCTGGGCCCTGCGACAATGGATGATTCAGTGCTGAGGGACATGGTATTGAGCGGGATGAATATCGCCAGGCTCAATTTTTCCCATGGGACCCATGAAGATCATAAAAAAACCGCGGACAGGGTTAAGTCGATTAGACAGGAACTCAACACACCCATCGGGCTCATGCTCGATACCATGGGCCCGAAAATACGGATACGGAAATTTGAGAAGGGCCAGGTGGAACTGAAAAAAGGCGATCCCTTCACGTTAACGACTGAGGAGATTACAGGAAACGGAACTGCCGTATCCATATCATACATGGACATCACAAAAGATCTGCATACCGGGGACACGGTCCTCATCGACGACGGCCTGATAAATCTTAAAGTGACCGGGATTCGTGAAAAAGAGGTCTTCTGCGAGGTTGTAAACGGAGGCCTGTTAAAAGACAACAAGGGTGTGAACATCCCCGAAGTGAGGACCAGGCTCCCGTTCATAAGCGATAAGGACAGGGCTGATCTCCTCTTTGCAGTAGAAAATGATTTTGATTTTATCGCATCGTCTTTCGTAATGGATGCCGATTGCGTCAATGAAGTAAGGAGATTTTTATCTGAACACGGGGGATGGAACATAAAGATAATAGCCAAGATAGAGAACAGGGAGGGGGTCAATAAGATAGATGAGATCCTCAGGGTGAGCGACGGTATACTGATAGCCAGGGGTGACATGGGTGTTGAAATTCCCTTTGAGGAGCTCCCGTCCATCCAGAAAAAAATCATCAGACGCTGCAATTCGGCGGGAAAGCCAGTCATCACCGCGACCCAGATGCTCGATTCCATGATCAGGAACCCGAGGCCCACCAGGGCGGAGACCACCGATGTTGCCAACGCGGTGTATGACGGGACGAATGCCATCATGCTTTCAGGAGAGACGTCAATAGGGGAATTTCCCATTGCCGCGGTAAGGGCAATGGTTAAAATTGCCGTCGAGGCCGAGAACAATATTGATTATGTTGAAAATTTTCTTCACACCCATATCAATGTATCAAGAAATATCAGCAATGCCATCAGCCATTCCACATGCCTTACTGCCCTTTCCCTCGGCGGGGCGGCAATAATTGCAGTAACCAAATCGGGCAGAACTGCTGAAATGATTTCAAAGTACCGGCCGGAGTGCCCGGTGATAGCCACCACATTTTCCCGGAAGGTCTACAACCAGCTTTCCCTGATCTGGGGGGTCTATCCCCTGCTCATTGAAGAGATGAGCAGTTCCGATGTGATCATGGATAAATCAGTAAAAATTGCTGCTGATGCCGGGCTGATAAAAAACGGAGACCTGGTGGTGATAACAGGCGGTATGATCCCGGGAGTTTCCGGAACAACCAACACGCTGAAGGTCCATATCATCGGCGAGATACTGGCCCAGGGAAGGGGCGCGGACAAACTGACGGCATCAGGTATCCTGTATGTAGTGCATGAGGGTGTTGATCCCCTGAAAGACTTCAGTGCAGGGGAGATTCTTGTGATTTCAAGGACAACGGATGAAATCATCTCAATTCTTAAAAATGCTGCCGCGGTCATCACTGAAGAGGACATGGAAGGCTCGCAGGCTGTCATTGCCGCACGGGCCCTGAAAATCCCGGTGCTGGCAAATGTTGCCGGGGCTACTGATATGCTGAAATCAGGGACGGTTGTTACCGTTGATTCGATCGATGGTTTCATATATGCCGGCATCAGAAAATAATATTTATCGCATCATGAGTACCGAAAAACCGGAGTAAAAATGATTATCATGAAAATCAAACCTGCCGTTTCAAAAAACTGGCTTATAACCATTGCCGGGATTGTATGGAGCCTGGTTGGTATTATTCTCATCCTGAAAGCCAATGAATGGCTCCTGCCTGTGGAGACAGGAGTGCGTTTAATCTACATATCCACGGGGATGATATGCGCGGTAATACTGAGAAAGGTACTGTTTATTAAAATTGCTTCGAAAAATATTATGAGAATATGTGAGTTTACAAGCAAGGGATGCATTTTCGCCTTTCAGCCCTGGAGGAGTTACCTCCTTATACTTGTAATGATTTTTTTGGGCATGATACTGCGAAATTCCCTGATCCCTAAAACATATCTATCCATACTTTACCTCTCCATCGGGGGGGGGCTTTTCATGGCGAGCTTCAGGTATTATGCCGCCCTTGCAAGGGGGAAGTGAAAATTATCGCCCCTGCTTCATCCGTTGTTATGCCGAGAGTATCCTGAGCGCTTCCTTAATAATCGATTCAACTTCCCTGTCGCCATCACTGCCCGAAATTTCGATAACCGCTTTTCTTGATTTTGCCTCATCGAATCCCAGTGATACCAGGGCGTCAATGGCATCGTTTGAAACGGTACTCTCCAGGGTAACTCCCCCGGTAAATTCCTCGAGCTTCCGTATTTTTCTTTTCAGTTCAAACAACAGCTTCTCAGCCTTGGCCTTTCCTATTCCGGGTATTTTTACCAGATAGGCGATGTTTTCAGATTTCACTGATTCAACGAGCCTTGCAATGGAAATGCCTGAAAGTATCGAAAGGGCGATGGACGGCCCTATGCCGCTGATATTGATGAGCATGGAGAAGAGGTTCCTTGATGTTTCATCGTGGAACCCGAAAAGTTTCAGCTGATCTTCCTTCAGATAGGTGTGTACAAAAAGGGATACCTCGCCTTTTTCAGCCTGGATTGCTTCATAGGCCGACAGCGGGATAAAGAGTCGGTAACCCACACCCTGTACATCGAGTATCATCTCCGTCGGTTTTATCTGAGCGATTATTCCCCTGAGTCTTCCTATCATGGCGCTGTCTCCCGGTTATCATAGTGTATGTACGAGGCGTTAATCCGCAGCCTGGCGCTTTCCGCCTGTCATTTCGAGGAATGCCTCTATCCTTGTTCTCAGCTGCCCCTCTGAAAAATTCCTGGAGTCGACACAGTCGACATTAAGATTAAGGACAGGCACGCCTATTGACCTCAGGCCTTCATCTATAAGCCCCCGCGCCCCCGCGCCCTGCCTGCACCCCCAGTTGCAGGGGTTTATGGCGCCGTCCACGCGGTAATCCCTGCAGAGCTTCTGTAAATGCGCAATGCGGGTTTCAATCGTCCCGTTAAACGGTATGGAAATGGACCTCCTTGCAAGCCCGGTGAAGGGATCGTTCTCATCTATGGCGCTCCAGGTAATATCGTTCAGTTCATCGACGACGATGGCTGCGCCGAAATCATCTTCAAGAATCTTTATCACGGGATTTTTAAACTGTATGCGGTTCTGGATCCAGAGGATCCGTATCTTCTCGCCGGACACGCCGCTTTTTCCTTTTTCGATCCGTGCCCTGAACTCGTCCCTGTAGGCACAGGCTATCTCAAGGCCGGTGGAAGTGCCGAAAAAGAGGGGTAAGACAATTCCGAAATTTCCAAGGTCCCGGCCTCCCGCAGGCGACGGCACTTTTTCTGCCATTGCATATACCTCATCCATGACGGCCCTTGTCTCGTTTGACCGGATTATTGATTCCTTCAATTTATCCATGTCCAGTTTTTTTCCGGTTTTTTTCTCAATGAATTCTATCATTCCCTTTATCTGGTCAGCAAGAAATTTTACATTTTTTTCACTGTCGTTCTGCGGGATATGGAGGATGAAGAACTCTTTTGTAAAATGCCTGGACAGGTTTTCAAGCACGGCAAGGCCCCCGCTGCATGGCGCCGTAGTCCCTATGAGCACGTCCGGTTCAGGGACGATGCCCCTGTGCATGGCGCCCATGACTGCCCGGTGGTAGCTGCACCCGTCTGTCCCGAAGCCCTTCTCTTCGCTCTCCTCAAGGAAAGCGCCTACGACCCCGTTTGATGCCAGGGTTGCCCCTATAAATTCAACAAAACACGATGTAATGCCCATGGCGTTGAGGATTTCAAAGGGGGCTGCAATTCCGCACCATGCAACGGGATTTTCTCCGGAATAGAGCCGCCTTCCCAGTTTGAGAATTTCAAGGGCATATTTTTTCCTCGGTGACACGCCGTCCCGGTTCCCGATAAAAGATTTTTCAATGCCCGATATCATGTTGTCAAAATATTCTTTCATATAGTCACCCCAGCATCTCCATGAATGCCTCGATCCTTGTCCTCTGCTGGCCCATTGATCTCATGGTGCAGTCACCTTCAAGGATGAGGATGGGAATCCTCTCTCTCTGCGCAATCTCCCTGATCAGGGGGAGCCTGAGTACATAGGGGTCGCAGAATTTCATCACATGACAAATCACCCCTTTCGCTCCGTACTTCCCGGCGTCATTGGCCAGGCTTTCGGCGATCCCGGCCGGGTTTGCCGTATCAATCGTCCTGGCGCACCTGGGTTTTTTCAAAAGGCCGGAAGCCAGATCCATCAGCGGGTCATTGCCGCTCCCTGTTTCAATTTCAGTGAACATCCTTCCCCCGGTGCACGTGTCGTTCATGATTATTCCCGCGCCGCATGATTCAATCATGGAGAGCATTTCGGGATCGTGCATTACATTGCCGAAGAGGTATACCGGGACCCTGCCCGGCGGGGTTTTATTCTCCCGGGGTTTTTTTATGGTCTCTATAATTTCGTCAATGGCTGATGACGGGGGCCCTGTCATGGCTTTGTTGTAAATGGCCTGCATTTCCCCGGCTGCAAGGTACGGCATTCCCTTCAATGACAATGCATTCAGCTGTACGAGATGGCCGGCAAGTTTATTGTAGAGGCCGATTGCCCTGTGTATTGAATCATCGGTTACCGGGTGTCCAGACCATCCGGCGAGCTTGTCTGCGGCTGCGGCAATCTCGCCCCTGAAAAATGAGCGCTCAGCCGGGCCCGTTGTTGCAGGGAGATCTATGAGCATTGACGGTATATCGGGCCTTATCCTGAGCCAGGCGTCGTAGAGGCGGCGCATGGCATCACAGCTGTTCATGAAGACAGTCCCGGCAAGGGGAGGAGTGTCTCCGGCAATTGCCCTGTCAAGGATCTTCTTTATATGCGGGCAGATGGTGTCGTTGAGTATGCCGCCTGCTGCATCAGGATTGTCCCCATCGGGAAGGATCCTGTACGGGGTAAATCCGGCAGCCTCTATAAGCTGTACCGGGGTATATGAACAGGCGTATCCTACATATTTTTTTTCTTCCATGCCCCAACCTCCTTCACCGGCAGCCGCCTTCTCCGCTGTCACAAAGATCCTTTTTAATACATCTGCTGCCGTACCTGATATATTGTCAACATTTTTTGCCATTGCCTGTGCTCCGGGAGAAGCAGAGGGACTCTATCATTCCATGTCACTGCATGTCGAAACTCAATAATTTCAATTTAAGGTATTCATGCAAATGGCAGTTGACATCTGCATGTCACCGGTGTTATTTGTTCCCATGAATTCAAAACCTTCGATAAATGAAAAAAAATGCAATTTGTGCGGCCGATGCATAGAGATATGCCCCAAGCAGGTACTGGTTATTATTGAAGACAGGGTTGAAGCAATCGGAAAGGACTGCATGCTCTGCTCCCACTGCTACTCAGTATGCCGCCGGGATGCCATCGTATTTGATGGGTCCCTCCGGAACATCAGTTTTAAGAGGTTTAAATATTTTGAACATATCTCCGCCCCGGGAGATACTGATCCCGGCCATCTCGTAAACATCATCAGGTCCAGGAGGAGCATAAGAAAGTTTAAAGATAAACCGGTCCCCGACGGGCTATTGCTTGACCTTGTGGAATTTGCCTCAACTGCCCCTTCGGGAAGCAACTGTCAGGACTGGGAATTTGTCATCATGAACTCCCGGGAAAAGGTATTTGAACTTGCAGGGGAAATCGGCAGGTTTTTTATCATGTTGAATAAAATCGTCAGGAACCCCCTGGTGAGATACTTGTCATTCATCGTATCCGGGAAGAGGCTGATACATTATTACAGGAATAATTATGAATCGGTGCTGTCAGGGCTTGCCGAGGCAAAAAAGGGGAAGGACCCGCTTTTCCATGGAGCCCCTTCCCTCGTCATCGTGCACAGCGCGATGGACGGCAGCCTTCCCGTTGAGGATGCCCAGTATGCCTCGTATAACATCACCCTCCTTGCGCATTCCCTCGGCCTTGGCACATGCTATATCGGATATGCGTCGGAGGTACTGAATGCCTCAAAAAAAATCAGGGCCGCGTTAAAAATCCCGAAGGCAAACAGGGTGCATGCGGTGCTTGCCGTGGGGTATCCCGATGTAGTATTTCACAGGCCTGCCTTGAGAAAACCCTATACGATCAGCCGGATCTGATGATCTTTTTATTTATAAAGCGCCTGGAGAATAGCGGCTGCAATACATAGAATATCATATATGATATTCTTAAAAAAAATATTCGATATTTTCAGGCTGCTGTATAAAATTTAAGTTCCCTTTTACCACCCCCTGGAGCGGGCGTTTTCAGATAATGCAGAAAATGCAGGCTTCACTGTTCCGTCGTAGTTGACAAGGCCCAGTGTCCTGATATATTCGATGAACACAGTATTTCCGCCAAGGCCGTAGAGCGCCGCGGTGCCTGATGCCGATGCTGCCGTTACATCATTGAGCCTGAGAAAACTTACAGCCTTTATGAAATCGCGGTGAGTATCCCATGAGGTAAAGATGTTCCGGACAAATTGGGCCTGGTTCTCATCGGTACTGCTGCATAACGGGCCTGATTGATACCCCACTTCCTGGAAGTATATGGGCCTGGTGGTTGTGGAGTAATTGCTTACCAGGGCTGAAATGTCCGGTGAAACCAGTGACGGATCTTTCACCGTAAAGTCCGGGTTGATGGGATAATAGGTCACGCCGATTATATCAACAGCTCCTGCGACGGCGGTGAATATTGCCTTCTGGCTGTTCAAACCGTATAGGGTTCCGGTGAACCCGATTTTCAATGAAGAATATGATTTTGATGAAATCATCAATTTGATATTGTACAAAAATGCCCCGTAATCGCTCCATGAAAAATTTACATCGCCGCCGGCATTGTATCCGTCAATCTCATTCCCGATCTGTACCGATGTCAGCAGGGTATAGTCGATGTTTTCTGTAATAAACAATTTGTCCAGGAGAGCGACAAACCGTGCTGCCATTGCGTGAGGTACGTCATCAAAGCGGGTGGCCATGAGATCCGCCGGGACATGTTTACCGGTAACATCCACGGTCCAGAAAGTAAGGCTGAGCTTTAGGCTGTTTGCTGTGCAGACGGCTGCCATGTCCTTAATGTTCTGAACCCATGCTGTATCGTATGATGTTCCCGTTGCATTTACCTGGTTCCAGAGAACCGGGAAGGTGATAAATTGCACACCGGCGGCTATTACTTTTGCCGCTCCAGCAAAAAAGTCCAGGGAAGGAGTGGTGTCCAGTAAGTCCATTCCCAGTATCCTGTCGCCTTTTGCTATATATCCGTCACTGACGGCCGGATTTTTTTTCCTGTGGGTTGTATCATAGCATGAAGAAATAAAAAAAATGAGCAGGCATAAGGTAACGGAATTTTTAAACTTTGTTTTCAAATGTACTCCTTGATTGCCGGACAGGGGAGGCCGGTTTTAAAATGATGAAAATGAAACAGGTTCATTATTCCGATGAAATCATGAAACATAATTCTGTCAAATCAATTATTGAATCGGATTTTTGTCATTTTTATTAATGAAAATTCTGATATTTAGAGGTGCCGTAAATAGATTTCACCCTTGACAAAAGAATGTTTCCTGTGCGTTCATGGGGCATAGCGCCGGTATCCGGCGCAGAGAAATATGCTTAACACCGGTTAGTTGTAATTACAGATTATAAATATCAAAGAGGTCAAATATGAGTATACACTGCCCGACCACAGCCCTGTACAACAAGCTGAAAGATAGATTCAGCAGGGGCATAGAGAAGATGGAGTCGATGCATAGGCAATCCTGCCAGATGTCATGCTTCACAGGCAGAATATCGGAGAAGATCTTCAGGAAGTTTGAGAAAGACGGCGGGTATCGGGAGGACATCAAGCGCGGTATTACTAAAAATTTATCAATCATGTTCACCGATATCCGCGGTTTTACAACACGGACATCAATGATGCACCCTGAACGGATTGTACAGCTCCTTGACCTTTTCATCCCGGAGATGCTGAATATCATCATCGAACGCCACAGGGGGATGGTTGATAAACTTCTCGGGGACGGCATCATGGCAGTATACGGTTATCCCTATGCTTCCGGTGATGAATTGCTGCAGGCCATCTATTCGGCAGTGGACATGCAGCAGGCGGCCTCTGCCATGGAGACCGTGCTGGGCCTCTCAGGGTATGACCCGGTTGAGATCGGGATAGGGATAAATTTCGGCGAGGTTCTCATATGCGAAGTCGGAAATGACGCATACAGGGAATCGACGGTCATCGGGGCTCCAGTCAACGTTGCTGCGAAAATGGAAGACATCGCAGGCGCGCATGATATCGCCCTGCCTGCAGACCTTCTTCCTGAAATTGACCGGCTCCGGCCCCGCATGACGCCTTATTTCGCCGACCGGGGCATAAAGCACGGCGTGGCTGCGGTCAATTTCGACTGGGCATCATATATAGAAAATGAGCAGTCCGAATTCAAGGAATGGAAAATAGTCGGATGAGAGCCCGGGAATATTTTTTTCTTGCAATTTACGGGTTAATGGCAACATTTTGTATATCTGATAATATTCTCATTATGCAGCTTATACAGAAAAATTTTACCGTGTATTCCCGGAAAATATCCGGATAAAAAAACATTAACGGAGTTATGTTTGAAGATAATCATTGTGTGCGTCATGATTCTTTTTTCCTCGGCAGAATTATTCGCGGAAAAAATGAGAATAGCAATCATGGACTTTAATGCTGACGGTGTACCAAGGGAGGAAGCGCGGAGGATCACGGAACTTATACGGACAGAAATTATCAATACAGGCAGATTCAATGTCATAGAGAGGGACCAGCTCGACAAAATTCTTCAGGAACAGGGCTTTCAGCAGACTGGATGCACCGATGAAACATGCGCGGTAAAGATCGGAAGGCTTGTTTCGGCCAACAAGATGCTTGTGGGAACCGTAATGGTTGTGTCAGGGACAACAGTAATCAATGGGCGGATCGTTGATGTAGAGAAAGGTGTTGCCGAGTTCGGAGAGAGGCAGGTTGCGCGTACAAGCGGGGAGATCTATGATTCCGTGACTGCCTTCAGCCAGAAATTGACAAGAAGGATATATAAGGACGCTTCCGGGGTCGAGTATCATTCACCGTTTGCTGCCGGGGCAATATCCCTTGTCCCGCTCTGGAGCGGAAGCATGAATAAGGGGTTTGATGTAATCGGCATGTCCTTCATCCTCGGGAAAAGTATTACCCTCCTCTGCGGCATCCTCGCGCACTTTCAGGTATGGCCTGTTGATGCGGTAAACAAGGAAAATTATTTTGTTGCTTTCGGAGCAGTCACCATGGGGGATGTTATTTATTCGTCTTTTGCTGTTGCAGGCTATAATGAAAAGTACGGTCTCACCGCATCAGCAAAGCGGGAGAAGAGCGTATCAATTGTTCTGAGCCCCCGTATCAGCCAATTCTACAGGCCTGGCGTGTACACATCAAGGAGCGATGGCATAAATATATCAGCAATGTATTCTTTTTGAAATTTCTGATAAAAAATCTTGGTTTTTTTGGAGCATTTCCTTCAGATCCTTAAAAAAGGAAGTCCGGACATCCCGGACATTCAGTACGGGCTTCTGCCCGTTTGGGTAAATAAACGCGGGCGCCAGCCCGCAGAAGATGTACTGATTTATAACCTTTTATATCCCCGTAAATGCTGTCCTCTAAATAGACGGTGTAATTTTCCGGAGGGATTACTTTTTCATTTTTGCTTTAAGCGCCTGTTCTTTATAGGTTTTACTGTAAGAGAATTTAGGGACCTTGGTTGCCTTTTTTGCGGCTATTTTGATCTCTTCGCCGGTTATGGGATTCCTTCCCATCCTTTCTTTTGATGCAGGTCTCACTTTAATAAAAGCCTTTCCGAATTTACCCATGGGCACTCTTTCTCCGTTTAAAATGCCTTCGCTGTAAACATCATAGAGGTCTTCAATAAGGTCTTTTACTTTCTGCCTGGGTAATTCATGTTTTTCCGATATGTAATTCACTATTGTCTGAGCAGTGAATTTTTCCGGAAACTTGACTTTTTTAGCTGTTACTTTTACTGCTGCTTTTTTTTCCTGTTTACCGATTGTTTTTGCCATTTTCACTCCGTTTAATTTAAATTTAACTTAAGGGCTTCCCGAAACATATGGGGCTTAAATATTATTCCCGGCCCTGATTTTCTCAGGTCCGTGCCCTTCAGGAAATGCCCGTATTTTTTATTATTCAGGATTCCTTTAAAAAATGAAATATTCCTATTATTTAATCAGTAGAAAAATTGATTTTATACCGTCAAGTTTTTTATTATTTTACATGATAGATCGGCATATTTTATTCAGTAAAAAATATAGCCGGTGCATAATATAAAACAGATCATTTAGAATAATTGAATATTAATCTTTTTTTAGTAAAATTTGTCCATCTGAATTTAATTAATTTGACAAAATTTTAAAAATTAGTATTGTATTTGGGTAATTTAAAGAAACAAAAATATAAATTGTCATCTTAATTTTCACCGTTTTATTATTATGAAATTCATATTTAATTTTAATAAGTGGATATACTAATCATCATTGATCTTATTTTGGAGGTATGGGAATGATTAAATCCCTGATAAAATTAACCCTGTATAAAAAAATCATTCTCCCGGGTGTTATTTTGATAATAATATTTTCAGCCGGAATCCTCGGTTATTTCATGCCGCTGGTCAGGAATAATATAATTGATGAGAAAAAAATGAAGCTTCAGGATATTACTGATACTGCACTGGGCATTTTCAAGCATTTTGACGACCTGTCAAAAGAAGGAGTCATTACTATTGATGAAGCAAAAAAAAGGGCCATGCTCATTATAAAAAACATGAAGTATGGGCCTGACGGAAAGGATTATCTCTGGATAAACGATTTTCAGCCTAAAATGATCATGCATCCCTACGAGACTGAACTTGATGGCAGGGATCTGAGTAATTACAAGGACCCCTCAGGTTTTCTGCTCTTCAAGGAATTTGTTGATCTTTGTAAAAATAACAGCAGGAGCCACGTTCTTCACATGTGGCAGTTTAAGGACCAGAAGGATAAAATTGTGCCGAAATTATCCTTTGTTCAGGCTTTTTGGGAGTGGAGATGGATAGTCGGCACCGGTATATATATTGAGGACGTGAATGAACAGGTAAATAAAATATTGAGGGATGTGGTCATTGTACTGATTATGATAGTATTCCTTTTTGTCATTGTCATAATAGTGACGGCCAGATCAATAGTAAGACCGCTGAAGAAGAGTGTGGATCTTTCCAGACAATTAGCTGAAGGGAATCTTACAATCGAAATAAAAAACATCAGTGATGATGACACGGGCCAGCTCCTTCTCGCCATAAAAAACATGGCAGACAAGCTCGCGGGAATTGTTTCAGATATTTTAGAATGCGCCAACGGGATTGCATCGGCATCGTATGAACTGAATGCTACGGCCCAGAGCCTTAGCCAGGGTTCCAATGAACAGGCCGCTAATGTTGAAGAGATAGCTTCATCCCTCGAAGAGATGGGCGCTTCAGTCTCTCTGAATACCGAGAATGCAAGAAATACGGACATGATAGCGCAGAAAACCGCAGTGAATGCCGTGGAAGGCGGAAAAGCGGTTAATGAAACGGTCTCGGCAATGAAGGCTATTGCGGAAAAGATAAACCTTATTGATGATGTGGCATACCAGACAAACCTTCTGGCGCTCAATGCTGCAATTGAAGCCGCCAGGGCCGGTGACCATGGAAAGGGCTTTGCCGTTGTGGCAAGCGAGGTGAGGAAACTCGCGGAAAGGAGCCAGATCGCCTCACAGGAGATAGGCGAGCTTGCCTCGGGCAGCGTCCGGCTTGCAGATAAGGCAGGGAAGCTTCTTGATGAAATCGTGCCGGACATCAAGAAAACAGCGGAGCTAGTACAGAATATAACAAATGCCTCGGAACAGCAGGACATGGGAATATCTCAGATCAATACGGGGATGGAGCAGCTGAACCAGATAACCCAGCACAATGCCTCGGCCTCTGAAGAGTTGGCATCCACATCCCAGGTTTTAAGTAAGAGCGCCATCCGCCTTCAGGAACTAATGGGTTTTTTTAAAACCAACTTTCTGATATCAGGGAAAGATAAGGCCAAAGATCAAAAAAATCAGGAAACATCCGAAAATAAAGCTGTTATAAAAAGACGTTAAGTGGATTTTCTTTTATACATTCACGGAATGGTATGATCATGGAAATTAGAAGAAAAAATAATACCGATGACGGAAAACAGTTTCTTACATTCAAGGTGGGGAGCGAGTACTTCGGTATTAGCGTGGACAGGGCGCGGGAAGTTATTGAATTCAGAAATTATACCGCTGTGCCCCGTGTCCCGGGTTACATAAAAGGGGTGATTAATCTCCGTGGAGAGGTTGTCCCCATAGTGGATCTCCCTTTTCTCCTTCATGGGCGCAGCAATCCAGTGACCAGGTTTACCTGCATAGTTATTATCGACATGGAAATGCAGAATGAAAAAGTCATCATAGGGGTCATGATAGATTCGGTGAGCGAAGTTCTTACCCTGTCGGAAAGTGATATTGGGGCCGCTCCTGATTTCGGCATCAAAATTCGTCATGATTATGTCAGCGGAATAGGCAGGGCAGGGACAAAGTTCATAGTTCTCCTGAATGTCGGCGCTGTTTTTGACATTGACGATCTCTCCGATTTTAATAAAGTCCGTTCATATCATTCGGCCCTGCAGACAGTGTCTGGTTGATCGGGACCGGAGAATTTTTATGCAGCAGTATAATGAAAATCTGAAAAAAAAAGTGAGCGAAGAGATACGGCAGTATGTATCATTCAGGATCGGGAATGAAATGTTCGGTATTGAAGTAATGAAGGTGCAGGAGGTTCTGGGCCAGGTGGAGCTTACCGCTGTCCCGGGAACCATGCCTTTCATGAAGGGTGTCATTGACCTGAGGGGAGTAATAGTCCCGGTTATTGACTTGAGGCTTAAATTCAAGGCCCTGGAGAAACAGTTCGACAGGGATTCCGTTATTATCATTGCCGAGATCAAGGGAATACTCGCCGGCTTCATTGTTGATTCAGTCTCTGATGTCATATCCCTGTCTGAATCTGAAGTGCAGAGGACGCCGCATTTCTCCACTGAAGTTGAAACCGATTCGGTGGAGGGAATTGCAAAATATAATGATAAAATAATTATCATTCTCGAGGTGGACAGGATATTCAGGGCCGGTGAGATTGAACAGATGATTCAGGGCAACAGATAAAATCAGAAGCATGCCTGGTACGGCGTATGACAGTCCTGAAACTAACAATAATTGAGGGTAAACTATGGGGAAAAATATTCTGGTAATAGATGACGCCACGGCAATCAGGCAGGTCGTTGAACTGACCCTCAGGGACTCGGGATATGAAGTTGTCCAGGCCGCTGATGGCAGGGATGGCCTGGCTAAGCTTGACGGGCAGGGGATAGATCTCATCATTTGCGATGTGAATATGCCTGTCATGAACGGCATCGAATTCCTGTCGGCCGTAAAAAATGATGAGGCCTATTCGTCATACAAGTATACCCCGATAATAATGCTTACAACAGAATCCGGCGATGATATGAAGGCAAAGGGGAAGGAACTGGGGGCAAGGGCATGGCTTATCAAGCCCTTCAAGCCCGATCAGCTTATTGAAGCAGTTGGGAAACTGATCATATGACCACAGCCACGCAGAGAGCGTATACAGGTTATTGTTCATGAGAAAAATTGCTATTTCCAATAACAAGGGGGGAGTGGGAAAAACCACCTCGGCCGTTAACATCGGAGCCGGCCTTCTCAAATTTGAGAAAAAAGTCCTCCTCATCGATATTGACCCCCAGTCCCATCTGACCTACTCCCTGGGGATAAAGGCCCATGAAATAAAAAGTGACGTCTATGATCTCATGACAGGCTCCGCAGGCCTTTCAAACGTAATCGTCCGGAGAAACGGCCTTGACCTTATTCCTTCCTCGCCTGACATGGAGGGGGATAAGAAAAAAAACATCATGGACACTCCCGGGAATGAATTCCTGTTGAAAAATGCCCTGAGCGATCTCAGCGGATATGACTACGTTATCATTGACTGCCCTCCGGCACTGGGGATCCTCACCATGAACGCGCTGACATCGGTGAGCGAGGTGTTCATCCCGCTTCAGACCGAATTTCTTGCTCTCCAGGGGATGAGTGAACTGCTGAAGAAGGTCAGGGTGATAAAGGAAAAGTACAACGAAAGCCTGGATATTACCGGGATATTCGCTACAATGTACAATGAAAGGAAAAAGCTGAACAGGGAAGTGCTTGAGAATGTGAAGAGGTATTTTCCGGACAAGGTGTTCAAGACATGCATACGGGAAAATATTGCAATCGCCGAGGCGCCCAGTTTTGGCAAGTCCATTTTTGATTATGATAAGGAGAGCAACGGGGCAAAGGATTACCTTGAGCTTTGCAAAGAAATTGTTGAGAGGTTCCCCCATGACTAAAAAAAAGGAGAGGCTTGGATCGGACCCTTTTAATTCTGTCAACGATGAGTTGATTGATGGTGAAAATGGAACTGAAAGGGTTTTGCATGATGATAAGGAACCTGTTATTTTAAAGCCTGAAATAACTGCCGTGGTACCGGTTCAAATTGTGGATAATTCCAAAGTCGAGGAGGCCCCTCAGTCGGCCGCTGCAGAGGAAAAACCGGTAGAGAAAATGATTGAGGAGACTGACAGGGAAGTCGGAAAAACATCTTGTAAAGGAAAAAATGTTCTTATACATATTGATTCAACTGAGCCCGGCTTTGTGACTTTTACCATACAAGGGGAAGTGACCATCTATTCGGTCAATGATATATATACATGCATTCGCGAATTTATGAATGGAACTTCATCAATGGATTTAGATCTCTCCGGGGTTCATAAGATCGACAGCGCCGGGTATCAGCTGATTTCTTTGATAAAGAAGGAATCGGTGAACACCGGCAGGCTTATCAAATTCAGCAATCCAAATAATGAGATCAAAAGAATTTTCAGACTCTTCGGCGAACAAATATAAGGGAACTTCGAAAAATTAATTGGAGCCTGAATATGGCATCAGGAAAGCATTTTGACAACAGGGAAGCAATCAATACCTTTTTTATAGAAGGGAGGGATATCCTTGAAAATATGGAGAGCGACCTCATCACCCTTGAAAAGGGGGAGATGGATGATGAGATCCTCAATTCCATATTCAGGTGCGCCCATACAATCAAGGGTACTGCCGGGATGTTCGGCTTTGAGGAGATTGAGAGTTTTACCCATATTATGGAAAGCCTGCTCGACGATGTGAGAAAAAAGGAGATACTGATCAACTCTGAGATGATTTCCCTCCTCCTTCAATGCAAGGACTTTATGGGCGCCATGCTCGATTTTTTCCAGAATAATGAAAGTACCCTGATGAGCGATGAAATGTCGGGCACCGGCATAATGCTTCGTGAAAGGCTCATGCAGTACTTTGAAAAAGGGAATGAATACGGAGATACGGGGAAGGTAACGAACCAGTCCTGGCACATATCGCTCCGATTCCATGAAAATGTTTTCAAGGTAGGGCTGGATCCTCAGTCCTTTATCAGCTATCTGAATAAAATCGGCAAAATAGTAAACATTGTATCAGTCAAGGATTCACTCCCTTCCTTTTCAGAATATATTCCCGCTGACTGTTATCTCGGTTTTGAGATTAAATTTCTCGCCGATACAACAAAGGAAAAAATACAGGATGTCTTCGAATATGTTCAGGATGACTGTTCAATCAGGATAATCCCGCCTCAGAGCACAATCGATGATTTTGTAAAGCTCATTCAGGAACTCCCCGAGGAGAATTTTAAAATTGGGGACATGCTTACAAAGATCGGAACTTTGACAGAAACAGAGCTTAATCAGGCACTAAAACTGCAGAAATCCTCAGTGGCGGAAGATCTGGAGAAATCGGATATCAAACCCCTCGGGCAGATAATCATGGAAAGCAACATGGTGCCCCGGCAGATTATTGAAGCCGCGCTTCAAAAACAGGAATCAATCAGAAAAAATTCCGAAAAGGTACATACCATACGGGTTGATGCGAACAAGCTTGATATACTCATTAATCTTATAGGTGAGCTTGTAATCACCAGTTCCAATGTAAGCCAGCTCTCTGAGAAGACACGAAGCAATGAGCTTATTGAATCGGTCTCAGAAATGACAAGATTGATTGAGAACATCCGCGATTCAACAATGAATGTCAGGATGGTGCAGATCGGGGAGACCTTCAGGAAGTATGAAAGAATTATCCGTGATCTCAGCAAGGAGACTGGGAAAGAGATAAACCTTGAGATGCATGGCGGGGAGACGGAACTTGACAAAACTCTTGTTGAAAAAATTGCCGACCCCCTGACGCACCTCATACGGAATGCCATTGACCATGGCATAGGAAAGCCCGATGAAAGGGCTGCCATGGGGAAGTCACGGGCCGGAAATCTCAAATTGAATGCGTTTCATGAAACAGGCGGCATTGTGATTGAAGTAATAGATGACGGGAACGGACTTGACAGGGAAAAAATATTAAACAAAGCGGTTGAAAAGGGCCTTGTCAGCGCTGCCCATCAGTTATCCGAGACTGAAATTTTTCAGTTTATATTTGAACCCGGGTTCTCCACTGCCGAGAAGATTACGAATATTTCCGGAAGGGGCGTGGGAATGGATGTTGTAAGGAACAACATTGAATTGCTCCGGGGAACGGTCATCTTGAAAAGTGAAAAGGGGGCCGGAACAACTGTCAGGATTCATCTGCCGTTGACCCTTGCGATCATTGACGGATTTCTCATACAGCTGGGTTCTGATTTCTACGTTATCCCGCTTGACATGGTGGTGGAATGCATTGAAGTTGAAAAGGCGGATATCAAAGGGAAAGAGGCCGGAAACTTTATAAATATGAGGGGCGAGGTGTTGCCGTTCATGAGGCTCAGGGAGTTTTTTAATCTCACCTATGAGCCGGTCAGGGAAAATATTGTTGTCGTAGAATACGCCCAGAAAAAAGCGGGGCTCATTGTTGACAAGCCCCATGGCGAATTCCAGACTGTAGTGAAACCATTCGGGAGGCTTTTCAAATCCCTTAAATGGGTGAGCGGTTCCACGATTCTCGGTAACGGCCAGGTTGCCCTGATACTTGACATTCCGAAACTCATTCATGAACTCCAGGGCATGGAGATTTTTTTAAATAGTTAGAAGGAGCGTTCTATGAGTGACAGCAGGATTATTGAACTGAACAGAATTGCAGATGATTTTGGATCAATCGCCGGCAGGGTGAATGAGGCTTCAGTCACGAGAAAAAAACATTCCATTGAGATCATCGGACTTATTGACAAATCTCTGGAAATTGAGGGTTCCCTGGACATCAAGCTTAAAAAAGTCGCCAGTGCGAATATACTCCAGAGAAACCAGGATAGCATGGTATTCAACAGCTGTCTGATCCTTAATTCCAACATCGGGCGGCAGATGGAGAACATGGGAAGGCTGAAAACCGCCGGGGCGCATGATATGGCCGTCATTGAAAAACTTACCGCCATGGTACTGGATATGAAGATGTCGGTTGACCAGGCGCTGGATAATTTACGAGGGATAATTGAATATGACAATAAAATAATCCTTCTGGACAGCCTTATATCTATAAGGAAAAAATCCCAGCAGGAATCACTTTCAACATTAAAAGAGCTGGCGCAAATCAGCCTCGAAGATTCCGAAAGGGCCATCATGGGATCTTCAGCAAATCTTCAGCGGGGAAGGGAACTTGCCGGGAGATTCAAAAAAGCGGAATCCATGATAAAAGAAAATGACAAAAAGGGGCTTGAGGGGCTGATTGAAGATGCCAACAGGGGATGGAATACCGCCCGGGAGGTGAACACAAGTTCCAGGACACAATTTGAATTCACTGAAAAAGTGAAGAAATTTTCAGGGCGTTTTCATGAAGACTCGGAAATAATACGGAACCTGATTAAGGAAAAACATGATACATTCGAATCATGTCTGCAGTTGATTACAGTTGTTACCGTGCTCCTCTCCGTTAAATTCAAAAAATATCCCGGTATTATAAAGGAGATGGAAAAACTGGCCTCCGGGGATAACAGCAGGGGGATTCTGGAAGATATGAAAATTCTGGCAGACCTGGCCTGCGGCGAGATTGATGAGGTTACCAGGCTGAATATTGACATGACAGAGAGCAGTCATATCAATAACGAGGTTGAAACAAAAGCTGTTGAGCTGACGGAGAAAGAACTCATGCTGATTCAAACTATAAGGGTCGAAGTCGATGCCATGACAGAAGCAGCAGGATATCCCGTAGAAGGGTCCGGCAGAAACATTGAAAACGGCCAGGCGATGGAATCGATGATTGGAGAAATTTTGTCCTGTCTGAAGGAATAAGATATTTATTTGGCTGGATTGATTTGAGTTGTATGTATCAGTTCCGAATTTTTTACATCGATGAAATTATCTCCCTGGCCGGCATGTATACCGTGATAAAATTTTGAATAAGGGCTGATCGATGGTGAAAAATTCATATTGAATCTCGTTTCTATTTTATAGCTTGCCCAGAGAAGAGATGTAACTTCCACCGGTTCGAAAGTATCATCGAATTTTCCGGTAAATACGGTTGATAAGCCGCCGCCCATGGCATTGTTCCGAATTGGATGTATGAACCTGCTTAAAAGGGAATATTCATTTTTTGGTATTTTAAACTGCCCTTTATGAAAATCGCCCCAGTTCCAGTCATCCATTACCGGGCCCCTTTTCCTGTTAAGCTGGCGCATTGTTTTTATAAAAGCCTTATCAAAAGTCATTTCAACAGTTTCAAGGGTACTCGTTTTCCTGTTATCAAAAAAAGCTGAATTATTTGAGTCAAGAATTGAGAAAAATTTTGTTATCACCAGGGGATAATTTTTCATGATATAGTCGATAGTATTTATGCTGTCATGGTCACCGGCATTTAAAAAATATATATCATCCTCAAATGTTTCATGAATGAAATTTTTTAAAAGGACATTGAAGATTGTAGGGGCGACCATATCTTTTTCTATTTTCATATTCCACTCATTGAAGTAAATCCTCGATATGCGCGCTGATGTAATCGGGTTGTTTCCCATGAGAGCCAGAAATTTAGGCACAAATTTTTCAGCATAATGGGAGTGCCTGTCGCTGATTATTTCTATCATATCCCTTACTGATGTTACATCGGTTTTATCCGACAGCTTTATCAATCTCTGCGCCGTGTACTCATCACTGTTCGAGATGTTCTTCAGATTATTCGGAGCATCGTGAAATATGGAACTCCCTGCTATATTCAGGTATTCGCTGATTTGAAGGTTATATGACAGGTCAGCAGGGTTGTCGTAATCTGATGCTGTTCCGGTATTGAATACGGAATTTCCGGCCTGCCTCAGGGGGATCTTCCCGGAATATGCTTTTATTGAGCTCTTTTTGTCCGAGAAGAGATACACCTTCGGCAGGGAATAGATGTTTTGTACCAGGGCGGCGGAACTTTGAATGTTTTTTGCAAAGGGGATGAGGAAAAGGGAATGGATATAATCCTCGCCCGGCACAATCATCTTAAGCGTTACCGCGCTTGTGGATATTTTTTCATCCTTGAACATGCTGTTCAAAACAGGGCCGTTGTCGGTTATCATGATGATTTCATTCACTTCATTATTATTCGAATCATATACAGGGACCCTTGCATTCCCGAATTTTTTCCAGCCGGTTCTGCTCATGTAATTCGGGGTTCCGTCTATGACCTGGATCTTTTCCATGATGAAGTCCTGGGTATCGGTTTTCAGGTTGAAGCCCGCGAATGTAACATTCTGGTTGTCGCCTGCAATAATAAACGGGAGCCCCGTCTGCGTCATTCCTTCTATTGTTATTCCGTCAAGCTGTATGACTACAGGGTATAACAACGGGTATATGTTAAGGCTGCTGTTGAAGCTGTAAGCCGTTGCCGGTGTACCTGTTTTTGATTTTTTCGGCCCGATGAATATTGAGAGTCCGTAATTGTAGCTCCCGATATGCCTGCTGAAAACTTCTCTTATTTTTCTTATGAGGATTACGCTCTTCTCATCATCTTTACTGTAATACCGGAGCAGGTTATCCGGGAATATCATCTGGAGCTGCGCTTTGCCGGCAGTGTCGGGGAACTGAAAAATGTTCTCCTGGTTGTTAAGATAGGCCTGGGATAATTCCAAAAGCAGAAGTATAGTCATGATATCGGACCCGTTCCATTCCCTTTTAAACTCCTTTTTTATTGTGGTTCTTTTCCTGGCCAGATTGATTCCGCGGGCGTATGCTTCTATATAATCTCTGAATGGCTTCTGAATTTTTTCCATGAGCATTCTCCCTTTGAGGGGAATCCCAAGCGCTGATACTATCCTGTCCAGGCCTTCAACATGTTTGCCGAAAAAATTATTTATACCGGCATTTGCCATTGCCCGGTAATATTCCATGATATACAGCCTGTCCTGGCCATGCACAAATCCAAGGGAAAAATAGAGATCCTCCATCGATGCAGCCTGTATCACCGGGATACCCGAACTTTTGCGTTTGACTGAAACGGGCGCTTTTACATCGGCATTCAGATTTTTGTCATAGGATATTTTTTTTGATCTGTGATAGAGCGCGCCAGATGCGGCAAGAATGATCAGAAGAACAGGTATCGCTACCAGAGTGATTTTATAGAATTTTTTCATCGCTTTTTTTATCTGATATCCTATTACAGGTTTATTTTAATCCGGCAGCAATGCCGGATTAAAATATAAATTTCATGCTTCCAAGACGTCTTTTTATTTCATCTAAAATTTTTTCCTCACCGCCAGGCCCGTCAGCTTCAAATGTGACAGAGAATCTGACAAAGCTGCCTGCATCATCCCACGGGACCGTGGAAATAAGTTTCTCCTTTATCAGGAACTGGGAAAAATCCTCGGCGGAGGCGAAAGGTATGCCGCTTTCCGTTCCCCTGGGCGCGCGGACATAGAGATAAAAAGTGCCGCCCGGCATCTCCGCGTCAAAGCCCAGGTCTTTGAGTATCGTGACAAGCTTTTCCAGCCGGCGCTTGTATTTTTCCTTTATCTTATCGGTTATTGATGGATTGCGCATTGCTGTTATGCCGGCCTTCTGAACAGCAATGAACTGGCCGGAATCGTAATTGTCCTTTATATTGCCGAAGGCATTGATGATCATTTCATTGCCGGCCACAAATGCGAGCCTCCATCCTGTCATATTAAATGCCTTGGAAAGGGAATGGATCTCCACTCCCACATCCTTTGCTCCAGGTATGCTGAGAAAGGAGAGGGGTTTCTCCCTGTAGGTCAGCGAAGCATAGGCTGCGTCCTGGATCACGATGATCCTGTTTTTCCCGGCAAAAGCAACAACCTTTTCATAGAATTCCGCGCCCGGGTTTGCCCCGGTGGGATTGTTCGGATAATTCAGGAGTAGAACCTTGGCCTTTTTTAACAGGTCTCCCGGAATTTCATCCAGGTCCGGAAGGAACCCCTTCTCCTTTTTGAGGGGGAGGTTGAATACTTCACCGCCGTACCACGCAGTATGAGTCCCGAATACCGGATATCCGGGGACGGTCATGATAACCGCATCGCCGGGATTGATAAAGGCCGACGGCATCATTGACAGGGCAGACTTGGAGCCTATGGTATGTATTATTTCCCTGTCGGGATTCAGCCCTTTGACATTGAAGACCCTGTCAAGATATTCCGAGGCTGCCTCCTTGAATTCCCTAATTCCGTTATCGGCATAACCCCTGTTTTCATGCTTCCCTGCCTCAACCCTGAGCGTTTCTATAACTGGTTCAAAGGCTTTTTCATCAGGTTCGCCCACGCCGAGATCGATTAATTGTATTCCCGGATTTGCCTCAATGGCGGCCCTTTTGGCCCTTTTTATTTTTTCGAACTTGTAGATCTTTTCATCTTTTCCGAATTTTTTTCCTCCAATCCTTTCCGCAAAAAGATCCTGAATGAAAGAATCCATCTTACTTTTTCTCCTCAACCACATCGATATCGGCCTTTATGATATCAACCTTTGTAAAATATTGATCGGGCAGGGTGAAGAATCTGGAAAAGATGCCTGTTACATGTATCTTCGATTTACCCTTTGTGAGCCTGGATATCTTGTAAACATTTTTTGTGTAGATGAAACATTCAACCGGGCCCTTGTCGCTTTGGATGTCGGATATGATGCAGAAATCATAGTCAATATTCGTCGATTCAATGATATCCTTCACAATGATGTTATCCAGCCTGATTGTCTCATCCTTCAGCTTTTCATTCAATATAAACCTGGCGGCCGGATTTATGCTGGTTTCAATTTTTTCCTTGGTAGTCACAACATCCTTGATTGTAAGAGGGGTTGTCAGGATTGAGCAGCTTAGCGGGATGAATACCGCCATCATGGCTGTAAGAGCTTTTTTCATTATGTATCTCCTGTCTGTTTAATAGTTTCCGATGTTCACCGGTGATCCTGTTATGCAGAATTACCGGTCAGGGTAGTATAGCTTCAATATACTGACTTGTGGTAATAAGAAATATTTTCCTAATTTTTTTGTCAAATAATCTTTAAATTGTTGATTAATTATTTTAATTGAAAAAGAATGTAAATTAATCTTGCAATTGCTGTAATATCGCGGTATTATGTCGCTTTGCATCGGTATCGGCATATCAGGGCATATTCGATACCCCGAACAATAATTAATGTATTCAAAAAAGGCAAATAAATAAAATGGCCAGGGCAGGCAAACAGGCTGAAGACAGTATTGTAAACAGCATTATAGGTGTAGGCTCCGAATTCAAGGGCGAATTCAAGATAAACGGGATCCTGAGGATTGACGGTAAATTCCAGGGTACCATTGAAACCGACGGCAAGGTCCTCATAGGGCAGACCGGCGAGGCAATTACCGACATTAAGGCACGCCATATAACAATCGGCGGATATGTACGTGGAAATATCTTTGCCACTGAGAAGGTCATTTTTCTTTCCTCTGGTGAAATAAACGGCAATATCATCACTCCCAGCATCATCATGGAAGACGGTGTGAAATTTGAGGGGAACTGCACAATAAATAAGGCCGGCATAGAGTAGAAGAAATAGATGATAGAGATATCAAAAACTGATGTCAGGAAGGATGACAAGTCCCGTGTAAAGAAAAAACGCCAATCCGGATCGGTATCCGGCTCTCCGAAAACCTTCATGACACAGCTGAACGAGACCATATCCTATGACGCTGACGGAGAAATGGATGATATGCTTGATGATCTGAAAGATCAGGAAAAGCGTTTTCTTGAACTCCAGTCTCTTTTTGAGCTGAACAGGTATAAATCAATCATTCAGAAAATATTGAAGATAATACAGAAAGAGAGCTTCAGGGCGGTAAAGGTCAGGACCGGTAAAAAATCTGTTGAACTGGTTGTACATGAGATCGACACAAAACTTCTTGAAATAACGGATCAGATAACACGGAACAACAGGGCATTTAATTTTTTAAAGACCATTGATGAAATCAGGGGACTTGTTTTTGATCTCATATATTGACCTCTCATAATCAGATAACATGAACAGCAGCGGAATAATCGGTCATGCCAGGCAGATGAGGATGATAAGCGCAATGCTGAAAAACGGCATGGTGCCCCAGGCCCTGCTTTTTACCGGGATTGACGGCATCGGGAAGAGGCTTGCGGCAAAGAGGCTCCTGGCAGCGTTTTTCTGCGGAGCAGGGGATCCGCCCTGCCTGGCCTGTACTGCCTGCAGGCAGGTTTCAAACGAGACCCATCCCGACATGATAGTTTTAAGCCCCAATGAAAAGGGGGTAATTCCCATAGGGGAGATGACCGGGAGGGAGACCGGTACGGTGAGGTGGATGATCGGCAGGCTTTCAAGGATGGCTGTCTCCGGGGGGTATGGCGTAATCATCAGCGGGATCGATAGAATTTCCAGGGAGGGAGAAATTGCCCTTCTGAAAACAATAGAGGAACCGCCAGCCGGGACACATATCATCATGCTGGCATCCAATAAAAGTGAAATCCTCCCTACGATCGTTTCCAGGTGCACCGAGATCCATTTTTCTCCTCTTAAAGACAATGAGGTGCGTGAAGTGCTTGATGCCGCCGGAGCGGTGTATGAAAGCGATGCGATATCAGTGTTTTCCGGCGGTTCCGTTGAGGCGGCCATGAAACTTGCGGGCGGTGAGGTATTAAAGGGGATAAGGGGCATCTGCGCTGAGATTTCCGGCTTTTTAAACAGCCCCGGCCGCCTGAATCTGGATCTGAATCCGCTGCTCAGGACAATTGATGAATCTTTTCTTTTAACGGTGCTTATCAATATTTACCGGGCGCATCTGGCCGCCGTTGTCAGGGGGGAGGATTTCGGCAGAATACTTCCCGGTTCTGAAATTCATGATGAGCAGAAGGTCAGAAGTCTTATTAAAATTCTTCTTGCCCTTTTCAGGGGGCTAAATTTTAATATTAATTTCAGAAATTCCTTCAAGGGGATGCTCTATTCTCTTGCTGAAGGGGGGGCGGATGAATTTTTACCGGATTTTATATAAACAAATTGATTTAAAGGCAGCCACAGAGACACTGAGGCACAGAGGATGATATAATTTAGCATCAATATTTTTTAAAAGTTAAATCAAAATTTTAAAAATTTATTAATATTTCTCTGTGTCTCTGCGCCTCTGTGGCAAATATTCCTTTTTATTTTTTTCGATTTTTCTAATAGATGTGGTAAAGGATGATTCACACAGATACAGGACTCAAGGCAACAGCAAATTTTATAATACGGGTATACTGATATATGGAAGTCACGGCAGTAAAACTTAGAAACAGCTACCAGATGTGTTACGCGGACTGTAACAATCTTTTTATAAAGGGGTGCAGCATGTGCATCCTGGAAACAGAGCATGGGATTGACATCGGTAAGGTGGTGAAGAAGAAGGCAGGGGCTTCCGGAACCCCGATGGAGGTGACCGGAAAGATAATCCGGAGGGTCACCGATGAGGACCTGACAAAAATTCCCGAAATCGAGTCGATTGAAAAAAAGGCCTTTATTGCCTGCAGGGAAAAGGCAAAGGGGAAGGGCCTTGACATGAAGCTTGTCTCGGTAAAATGCCTCTTTGACAGGACAAAAATAATTTTCTATTTTGTGGCCGAAAGCCGCATAGATTTCAGGGAACTCGTCAGGGAACTGGCTTCTGTTTTTAGAACCAGGATTGAGATGAGGCAGATAGGAGTGAGGGACGAGGCCAGGCTTGTGGGCGGTTTCGGGCAGTGCGGCAGGGAATACTGCTGCTGCCATCAGAAGGACGACTTTGAGCCTGTATCGATAAAGATGGCCAAGGAACAGAACCTCAACCTTAACTCCCTGAAAATTTCCGGTATGTGCGGCAGGCTCCTGTGCTGCCTGGGATATGAATATTCTGTCTACAGGGAGATCAACAGGGAACTGCCCAAGCCCGGGGCGCAGATAAAATCCCCCAAAAAAACATACACCGTGGACTCGGTGGATACTATCACCGAGAGCATAACCATCCGGGACGGCGTCAGGGTCATACGGATATCTAAAAATGACGTCACAAAGGAGAATAACGCCTATTTCATGAGCGAAGAGGCGGAACTAAGGATTTTTACCGAGGAGGAAAACCCCGAAGGCTTCAGAAACTGATTTCAATTTTGCTTTGCCGAGGATTTCTATGGAAAAAAAATTTTATGTAACAACGCCCATATACTATGTCAATGCCGAGCCGCACATCGGCCATGCCTATACAACCATACTCGCGGATTTCATGAAACGGTTTTATGCCATGCTCGGGTATGATACCTATTTTCTCACCGGCACCGATGAACATGGAGACAAGATATGTGAGGCTGCAAAAAACCGCAACTCCTCCCCCCGGGAATATGCCGACATGATAAGCGGCCTTTTCAGAAAAACCTGGAAGGATATGGAGATGGCCAATGACGATTTTATCCGCACTACGGAGGAGAGGCATAGGTCGGTGGTGCAGGGCATTCTCCAGAAAGTGTACGACAGCGGAGACATCTATTTCGGCGCCTATGGAGGATATTACTGTGTCGGCTGCGAAAGGTTTTTCACCGAAAAAGAGATGGTCGAAGGGATGTGCCCGGATCACAGGAAACCGCTGAGCTTTATAGAAGAAAAAAATTATTTTTTCAAGATGAGTAAATACCAGGATTGGCTTATTGCCCATATCCAGGAGAACCCGGATTTCATAAGGCCCGAGCGCTATAAAAACGAGGTCCTCTCCATGCTGAGGAGCGAGGAGCTTACTGACCTCTGCATTTCCAGGCCAATATCAAGGCTGAGCTGGGGAATACCGCTCCCCTTTGATGACAAGTATGTCTCCTATGTCTGGTTCGACGCGCTCATAAATTATGTCAGCGCCCTTGGCTACCCGGACGGGGAAAAGTTCCGCGCATACTGGCCGGTATCGCAGCACATCATTGCCAAGGACATTGTAAAGCAGCACGGCATTTTCTGGCCGACAATGCTGAAGGCGGCAGGCATAGAACCGTTCCGCAATCTCAATGTCCATGGCTACTGGAAGATGGATGAATCGAAGATGTCCAAATCCATCGGGAATGTCGTAACGCCGTCGGGGCTGATGAATAAATACGGGAACGAACAGTTGAGATATTTTTTTCTCAGGGAGATGACCTTCGGCCTGGACGCCAGGTTTTCCGAGGACCTGATTGTCGACAGGGTCAACTATGACCTGGCAAACGACCTGGGAAACCTGATAAACAGGACCTTCAACATGGATGAAAAGTATTTTGCCGGGGAGATCCCCGTCTTTTATGATGAGTTCCCCGAAGACCGCCCCAGGCTCCTTGAAAAACTGAGGGAATGCGGTACCAGGTACATTGAATCGGCAAAAAAATTCCAGACCAGCACCGGCCTGGAAGCTCTCTGGGAATTTATACGGGTTCTGAACAAGTATATTGACGAGAAGAAACCCTGGGAAGCCGCACGTGAGATCGATAAAAGGAGGCTCTCTTCAATGATCAGGAACCTTCTGGAAGCCATCTCCGGCGTAATGATACTCCTTTCACCTGTGCTTATCCATTCATCGCGCAAGGTGATTGAAGCGCTGGGGATGAAAGGATTTCCGGCTGATGTGGAGGATGCCTTCACCTTCGGCCTCCTGGAATCGGGGAGAACGATACAGAGGACTGAAATACTTTTTCCGAAGATTGAGATAGAAAAAGAGGGCGAAACTCCGGTGAAAAAAGTTGAAAAAACAGAAGCACGGAGCGGGAAAAAGGAGGATAAAGGGGATGATGCCATGGAAGGCCTCGTTGACATAAAGGACTTTGCCCTGGTCGATATACGCGTGGCAAAAGTCCTTGAAGCGTCGAAGGTTGAAGGATCGGACAAACTCCTTGAGCTAAGGGTTGACTCGGGCCTTGATGAAAGGACGATAATCGCCGGGATAGCGAAATTTTATGAGCCCGATTACATCAGGGGCAAAAAGATCCTCCTTGTGGCCAACCTTAAACCCGCGGTTATATTTAAGAAAAAATCAAACGGCATGCTCCTTGCTGCGAAGGAGGGGAAGGATGGCAGGCCCGTGCTCATTGAAATCGACGACAGTATCCCTGTCGGATCCAGGCTGGGATAACGGCTGAAGATGAAAATAGGAATAATTTCGGACACACACAACAATATTGAGCTTACAAAAAAAGCCGTGGATATATTCAGGGAAAAAAAAATCGACATACTTGTCCATGCCGGTGATTTTACATCACCCAGGATGATAGAATTTTTCAAGGACTTCTCATGCAGATTTGTTCTGGGAAACGGCGATCTGGACATTGAAGAGATGTCCAGGGAGTGCAGAAAATACGGCATTGATGAAATAAAAGCCATATGCGCCTTCGAGGCCGACGGTAAAAAATTCATTGTTTTTCACGGGAATGATGTGAGTATGTTCAGGGATGCAATCCAATCGGAAAATTTCGACTACATAATAAAGGGGCATACCCACCATTTTGAAAATTACCTGTCGAACAAAACCAGGATAATCAACCCCGGCGCCCTGTACAGCACCGACGAATGCTCAGTGGCAATTCTCAACACCGAAACGGACAAAGTGCAGATGATCAAGGTTTAATGAAATTTCTCAGTGGAGATATCTAAGAAAGCCAGCCACAGAGACACTGAGGCACGGAGTTTGTCTTAATGCAGAATTAATATGATTTATACATTATAGTGTATGTCAGAATTTTGATTATTATGTATTAAATTCTGAATTTTTACTGCAATTTCTCAGTGGCTCTGCGACTCTGTGGCAAAATTTTTTTTGTTTTTGGTCAACCCTAAAATTAATGCATGTTGGAAATAAGGAATGTCAAATAATCCGGTTATTTTAATAGATCTATAATCCTTTCGAAGTCGTCAAGGGAGTAGTAGCTGATCTCGATCCTCCCCCTGGAGCCGGAATGTTTTATTTCAACCTTGGTCCCGAGTATGGAAACCAGGGATTCCTCCATTTTCCGTATGTGGGCCTCTTTTAAACTTTTTTTGCCGCCGGCGGATCTTTCCTGCGTGCCGTTTTCTATTAGAAACTTTTCAACGGCCCTTACCGAGAGCCCTTTCTCAACGATTTCATCATAGAGCTTTTTCTGTTTGGCCGCGCCCGTTACCGACAGCAGCAGCTTGGCATGCCCCACTGAGATATTCCCGCCTGAGAGGCCGTCCTGTATCTCGTCCGGGAGGTTCAGGAGCCTGAGTGAATTTGCAATGGTTGCCCTGTCCTTGCCCGTGCGGTCGGCAATGTCGTTCTGCTTCAGCTTGAACCTGTTGACGAGGACCTTGTATGCCCTGGCCTCTTCAATGGGGTCCAGGTCGGAGCGCTGTATGTTTTCAATGAGGGACATGGTGTACTGCTTCTCCTCATCAGCCTCTATCACTATGGTCCTGATCTTCTTTAATCCGGCGAGCTTGACCGCGCGGAGCCTTCTTTCGCCGGCGATGACCATGTAGCCGTCATCCTTTTTTCTCACGATAATCGGCTGGATGAGCCCCACCGATTTTATGGACTCCGAGAGCTCCTCTATGGCTTTCTCATCGAAATGCGTCCTTGGCTGTTCGGGATTTGCCTTTACCTGGTCCACGTCCATATCAAAAATCCGGTCGGCGTTGCTGACAACCACCTGCTCTATCTCTTCGGTGAAGGAGGGGGTCGAGGATATGATAGCGCCCAGCCCCTTTCCAAGGACTCTTTTAGCCATTTCTGATCACCTCATCGGCAAGTTTTTCATAGGTAATACTCCCGGGGCTGTGGCGGTCATAGAGGCTTATGGGTTTTCCGAAAGAAGGTGCCTCGGAGAGTTTCACATTTCTCGGAATGATGGAATCAAAGACCTTGTCCTTGAAGTATTCTTTTACGTCATTTACAACCTGGTTGGCCAGGTTTGTCCTGGAATCATACATGGTGAGCACAACCCCTTCGATTTTAAGCGACCTGTTGAGCCCTTCCTGCACCATGGCAATTATCTTCAACAGCTGGCTGAGGCCCTCCAGGGCATAATATTCGCACTGGAGCGGAATCATTACGGAATCTGCAGCCACGAGGCTGTTCAGGGTGAGTATGCCCAGCGAAGGGGGGCAGTCGATTAAAATGTAGTGGTAGCTGTCCCTGATTTTTTTCAGGAATCTTTTTAAAATGAACTCATTCCCCTCCCTGTTCAGGAGCTCCACCTGCGCCCCTGAGAGGTGTATGTTTGACGGGATGATATCGAGATTTTCGATGTCTGTTTTAAATATGGCCCTTTCAATGGGGACTTCGCTTATAAGTACTTCGTAAATAGTGGTGTTTATCTCCTCAGCGTTCAGGCCTATGCCGAATCCCGCGTTCCCCTGGGGGTCTATGTCAATGATAAGGACGTGCTTTCCTTTCATGGCAAGAAAGGCGGCCAGGTTAACGGTGGTAGTAGTTTTACCTACTCCCCCCTTCTGGTTGGATATGGAAATGACTCTCCCCATCAATTCACCCCGGTATATTATATGAAACAAAAGATATTATATACGATTCAGTTAACTGTATAAAAAAAGCAGCCACAGGGACACAGAGGCGCAGAGCAGGTTTAAAATTACAACCAAAATTATTTATCTGCAAGGCAGCTCCAATATATTGATGTGCAAATTCTAAATTAAGCATACAAAACTATAATTTCTCCGTGTCTCTGAGCCTCTGTGGCAGAATTTTTTTCAGATTTTTTGACAATATCATGTTCATTTCTGCAGCATGTAACATTACAAAATCCAGAATTACCCTGTCAGCGCAAGAACTTTTCAATAAAAAATTGATTAATTAAATGTAAAAATGACCACTGGAACCAAATATCTGATAAAATCAGGGCTTTTGCCGGGTTGATATAATTTTAATCATCTTCAATCCTATTTAATCACTTTTAATTGACATTTTTGTTGCATTAAATTATCTTATTAATTGTATATGTTTTTATTAACTGCCGGGATATTTTATATACCGGCACATCAAAAATCGTAAAAAAATGTAATTTTTTCGGTTTGAATTTTTTTATATATTTTGGAGGAACAGATGAAACGGATAAAGCGGATAATATATTTTCTGATAATTTTAACCGGGGGCATAGGCCTGGCCGGATGCAATATCAGCTCGTCGGTGTTTAATATTCATGATAAGCTGGAAACTGTTGCAGGGAGCAAGATTCTGCTCAGCGGGAGTCTTTCAATTCCCGGTTCAACCACAGGTAAGAATATCATTACTTCTAAAGATATTCATAGCAGGGCTGTAGATTATACGGCCTACAAACTTTACTGTGTTACCTTTGAAGAGAGCCCGAGCTCTGCCAGCGGAGACGCTTTATCTTCCGGCGCATTTTCCCTCGACTTTCCTGGTGCAAGGAACACTGCTTTTGGATGCTTTATCTATAATACAAATGGGACTGCAACAACCACTGATGACACCATGGTCGCAACCATGGTATTTGAGAATGCAAGTCAGTCCGGCATGAGTGGAGGAAGCCAGCAGCAGGGGCAGATAACCCTTACCGGCAGCGCTAATCTCGGGACCATAACAATTGATTTGGAGAAAGGGACGGCAACAGTTGATATTACAAATGTCAAGCTTCAGGATTCTAATGATACCGCTGTAGTGGACACATCAAGTTTAAGTTCGGACACCCTCTTTGATTTTACAGGAACCTGGATTTTGGGGCCTTATAAAAATAACCTCCAATCAGACATGCCGCCCGGGTATTCCATAATGCTGCCATGCAGTACCTCCACGAATGGTGGTGGTGGTGGCGGGCCCTGTTTAACTGATGGTAAAGGCGGTATGAGCATCTTTTTAAGGAGGATTATGGGCCATGAATGGATATATAGCGGTTCTGAACAGGGAACATCAACTGACTATATTCTTGGGCATAACGGTAATATGGTATATGGAATTATGGTGTGGCAATCCATAGAAGCATTTGAAACCTGTGGGAGCGCAATTGGAGTCTCAATTGATGATGCAAAGAAGTATGGGCATATAAATTTTACCGGGTATGTGGACGGAACAACGGGTATAAATTCAGTAGTTCCTGCCTATTATACCATATCTTCTTCGACAAACTTTAACTGGACAAATGGAATTGTTACTTATGGGAATAGTACCGGGAGTACTACAAAGACTATTTTAGACGGCTGGAGAGTTGCTTCTGCTACGTCGAGTAATGATATGTGGGGTCAAATTATAGCTGGTGAGGTTTTTCAGGATCTTAATAGGAATGGATATCAGGATGGTTTCGAACCTTTTGCCAATGGGTATATAATTGCTAAAGACCTATATGGTAATGTAATAAATCGGGGCCAATGGGATCAGTATAGTGGTTATCTCCTTAGCGGTTATAATCCGCTTTTTGCATCAAATACCACTTGGGATGGTGGTATATGGGGAATGTTAGCCACATCTACGATGAACTGTTCTGCTATTGCAACGCCAACATCTACAGAACCATATAAAATAGCACAGGCCCAGTGTTATGCGAATGCCTTCTGGAATCTCCCGTCAGATGATTCCAAACTCTGTTTAAAGGATATGAGATTCAACTGGCGTTCAAATACGTATAATGATTATGTCAATGCAAACAGCGGCCCTCCCAAGCCGAGAACTATGATGGTGCTGGAAAAATTTATTTATACGAGCCCAAAAAGCGGATCCTTCACCCAGGTAGAGCAGCGTGAGGAAAGTATTCAGTTTCAAGATATAACTGCACAGCAAAATAATAATCATAGATCGTTAAGCTGTCAGATACTGAATACCATGGAATTCAATCTCACCTTCGTCGATAGTAACACCATGATCGGGGACATGAAACAGACATCAGTACTTCTCGATAGAGATCCAAGAAGCGATCCGCTCTGTTCAGCAACTACCACTCCAGCATATTATGTAGAACAAAATAACAGTTCATCTACAATATCAAATTTCCATCTATATGTTCTTGATAAGCTGAGAATTGGAGTACAACGGAATATGTTTACATTTATTAAGTAGTAGATTATTTATTAACAGTAGAATAAGAAAAGCGAAGAGTATTTTCTTCGCTTTTCTTATTTGGTGTATGTCTGATAATGATGATTTGGGTCCCAGGCAAAGTAGATAGTATTGTTTAGTATAATTATGCAAAGAAACCCATGGGGATGATGTTCAAGTTCAAAAAGGTGGGTAATTAGGAAAGAAAAAATTTTTATAAAAACGGAGGCCTTGCCTCCGTTTTATTATCTAAATTATCCAGAAATTTATCGTTAGCATCCCAACATTTAAACTATTTCCATTTTATTGGACATATTAATTTAGAAGAATCGTTTAATTTTATTTCATCTGGAAAAATACTTGTTTGCAAATGTTTTTCTTTTATTCTCATATGCTTATTACAGCAGTTTATTAATTCTTTAGCATCTCTTCCGATAGGGATTATTGACCAAATAGATTTTGATGGAAATGTTGAACTCACAATTTTTATCGATGGGATCAGATCGCTATCGCCTGTAATAATTGCAGCGGTATCATATTCATTTCTTACTGCAAGTTCAAACAAATGAATTGCTATGTTTACATCTGTCTGTTTTTCTTCATATGTTTGATATACTTTATTGCATAATGGGCATTTTAGGTTTTTTTCTAAATTTTCCATAAATTATTTTTATATTATTTAACTCTAATGCTTTTATATATAATTGATGTCGCTTAATTTTTTCTAAATTCCAGGTAGTTAATGCTGTAAAATAATAAATATCTTTGATAGTATCATTTCTTGTAATAAATTTTTTTGCAAGATTTGATAAATCCAGCCATTTATACTTATGATATAGTGGATTTGAATCTAAAGAGTGAAAAAGATTAAAACCGTCAATAAAGAAAACAATACGATTCATTCAAATGCCTGTACATTAAAAACCCCGGAGCACTGGCTGCCGGGGGGCCGTAAGACACTAGATCTTACAGGGATGATATAAAGAATATCGTAATTTATACTAGCTTTGTCAAATAATTAATATAATTTTATTAAATTTATTTGGCAATTTTTAAAATTATAAATTTATCTATTTTTATTTTAGCATATAAAATAAAAAAATCCGTAATTTTATAATAATCCGAATTTTTCTGCCGCATTAATTAAATCTTCATCCAGGCTCATCAATTTTGCCTTTTTTCTATGAGCCAGTTCCAGGTATGCGGCATCATAGGATGTGATATGGTATATCTGCGTAAGGTCAAATAGTTCCTTTGCCCATGACATTCCGTTTTCATAATCTATAGTTAAATTCATACTGGAAAATAAATTCATAACAACGGATACATCAGTATACAGTAATTTTTTTCGTTTTATGGAAATATTCAGGACATTTATGGTTTCATGCCACCAGAGAAGGGGGATGAAAATATTTTCTTTTTTTTTAAGACTATTGAAAAATTTTTCAACTTCCCCTGATTTCCCTTCAGGAAGGAACAGGGCCGAGGAAAAGGAGCAGTCAATGACATAGGCCATCACTATTTTCTGCCGTGGGCGATATATTCTTTTATATTCACCCTGCCTTTTACGGAATTCCTTAATTTATGGAATTCCTCCATGATTTCAGCTGTATCCATGCCGTCAGAAGGATCCACGTAGGGGACCAGTTTTGCAACGGGCTTGCCTCTTTTTGTGATAATATATTCATGCCCCTTCTGAACGTTGTCGATGAGCCCGGATAAATGCGTCTTTGCTTCAAAGGAACCGATGGTTGTATGTATTGTCTTCATTAAACTAGTATAATAAACCAGTTGATTGATGTCAATAAAAAATATTGAAATGCTGCAATGTTCATTTAGTTATAATCCCATAAGCGGAGCCCGGGTATTTTATTGAAGTGGCTGTCATAGGTCACCAGCACGGACCCTGTTTCCATTGTATTTGCCGCAATCCATACATCATTGATGGGTATGAGGCTGCCGGCTTTTTTAAGTGTATTGTATATCATACCGAAAATTTCCGAGGTTTCAATTGTTACATCCAGGACTTCTACCCTTGGTTTATTTAAAAATTTACTGAGTATATCTTTGTTCCAGGTCTCCTTTGCTCCACCCGTAAAACCGGTAAAGAGCTCTCCAAGTACGATTGCCGGCATATAAACGATATCTGCTTTTACCAGAGTATCTAAAACCTTTTCATCGCCACGGAGATAACTGCTGAAGGCGTTTGTATCTAAAATAATTTTTTTCATTTCCAATCGGCTTTATGAACGGAATCAAGTCTTTGTGTTTTAATATTGAATTCCGATTCATCTTTTTGTGACCAGGCACCGAAGAGGTCCATGTATTCTTCCCTGCGGCCCTTATCTTCCTTATTTTTAAATCCCAGGGCCTGGCTGAGGAGAAGCTGAATCGTTTTATTCAGGCTTAAACCTGTTTTCCTTGCCTTTTCCCTGATTAATGAATTTAGGGAATCATCAAGGTTGTGGATTGTTATCGATTTCATTGTAGAACCTCATTTTTGAACTAGAATTGAATTACTATGGTTCAAAAATACATAACAATTATATATATTGCAATTTTTTTTATTTAAACGCAGATTTTTACACTACCAGCCTACGCATAAAAAAGGTTTATATTCTGTACATGCATTATACTCGTAGGTAAGCCATGCTCCGGAACGACTGTTTGGATCTCCTGAAATCCCGCCATAATAACCGTCATACTTATTAGCGCAGTTATAATGTAAAGAACCATTTGTTGTTGAATGTGTCCAGTAATTTGTATCAGTAACTCCAGCTTCATATAAAGATGATAGAAGTGGGTAGCGTAATAAATCAAACCAATTATTAGAGATTAATGGTAAGCGCTCGATAAACCCCATCTTCCCATAAGTCAAAATTCATGCAATAATCCCTCAAAAATATTTTTTGGAGGGACATGATGAAAACAAACAAGAAATTTAAACGG
>VFJS01000039.1 GCA_009885955.1 Spirochaetia bacterium
AACCTCGTTTTTTTACCTGCTACGGTATCGCCATTCTACGGCGATTAAACGAGGTTACAACTCTTTATCTTATTTCTGATAAAAAATTCATTCTAAATCTGAGTATTAAACGATGCTTTGGTTGAAGAAGTTCCACATTTAAAGAGGGATACAAGGGGTTATTTTCAAATATTTTTTTTGCTTTTTCAAATTTCGAAGACAGGTTGTGTTTGATGAGATACTCTATCAAATCACTTCTTAGTTTTTTTACTTTCATTATATACCGAGCTCTTTCCAAGGCCCTCTTCCATATCTGTTAAAAATTTATTCGAATACCCCTCTTTTGAAAAATCATTGATTATATTTTGAATTTTATCTTTTTTAAATTTTTTAAAATAAATCTCACGTTTGATAATTGCCGATTTTAATTTTTCAAGTTCATTTAACGGCATTTTTTTAATAGCATTAATTATCTCATTGTATGTAATTTTTACTGATACCTGCATTTTGCCATTCCTGATTATTTTTTACATTAAGAATTTCAAGATATGCATTATAAGTTCTTTGTCAATAAGTTTTTCCGGTATCTTAATTAAGTCACCTTTACAAACTTTCTGATAAGATATGGGATCGGAAACAGGCGAAAATAATAATTTAACTCTTTCTATAAAAAAATCTGGAAAGCCCCGGAGCCGGGCCCGGGGTTTATTTGAGAGAAAATGAAGTGAGGTTGTTATTTAAAATATTTCTCTTTAATTTCCATCAGGTCTTTTTTCATTAGCATAGGATTGGATTTGTATTTATTAAACAATGCAGTCCTTATTTCCCTCATCATTTTTACGCAGTCAAAGTCTTTCTCTTTAGTTTTATATTTAAGTAATTCTTTATTAATAATATCAGTTTTCATCCACCACCTCCATGGGGGTTCTTATTTCTATTAATGGATAACCATATTTTAAATTTACAGAATTATAAAGTCGGATCCTGGTCAAATTTACTATATGTTTAAAATTCCAGCTAACCAGAACATCTGCCATATTTAAAGTTGCTATTGCTATATGTAACGCATCACCTTCGAATTTTGCGCTTACAACTTTTTCAGTGATATATTGTTTTGCGAGTTTTTCAACATCATCCGTAATATCAGCATATTTAATATTGCTTTGCGGTATTTCTTCAAAAATATCCCTCACAGGGCGTGGAGCAAGAGAAAGTTCCTTTATTGTAATACCTGATACCATGAGAAATTTATTTCCCGTAATAAATTCGTTTATCAAAAGTCGCGACCATTTTTCAAATTCTTCTTCAAAACAGCCGCCAAATACTGAAGTATCGGTATAAACCTTTAATTTCATATGAGCCATCCAAGAACTTTTCTACTAATACTAATTCGTATTATTATTACTGAAATTTGTCAATGAAAATCCATTGTTAATCAATAAATATTAAAAAGCCCCTGGAGTCAGTCCGGAGGTACATTTTAAGGAAAATGGAATAAAAGGGGATATGCATTCGTAACCCTTGCTACAATACATATATGAAGCAGAAATTATCTGAAAAATTGTATGGGGAAATACTTTGCTCAGAGCAAAAAAAGAAAAGAACCTTGCCCTGAGCATAAAATTGCTCTGAGCAACGTATATTCCATATATGTTATTAAGCAATTCAGTTTTTAATAAAATTCATAATACCGGATATCTCCGCCGCTTGTGATTCCGGTACTGACTGATTTCCTTTATCATGAATTTTCCTCCAGTTGCAAAGTGCCCCTGAAAAGGCATATCAAACGATGAAAAAAAATAATATCATAAATGATATACCCCACGAATTTAACAATTGGAACTGCCGTCTTCATGGTAATGGCGCCATTTCGCAGAAACAAAATTGTTAAAAAGCGCGGATGGCCCGGACATGATCTGCAATGTACTTTATGGCGGATGAGTTTTGGAAGCCACTTAAGTCACTTGAGAAACGCTGGTCCCATGCACCGTTTGCACTAGTCTCAGAGGAACTCCAATAGGCATTAGCAGAAAAATTACCAACACCGTTTTGATGCAAATTTGCATACATTAAGTTAAGTTCGTCTTTCGATGGGAGAAACCAATCACTATATCCGCCTAAAGTTAAATTCGCACATATATCAGCGGCTGTATTACTTAATGGATCGCCATTCACTATATCAATCGTATTTTGATAACCGGTTCCGATTCCAGTACCATCAGCTCCCGAAATTGTATAATTATCCGTTCCCCATACTGAACTGGTCTGATCACTTGGCGCCGCTTCCAAATAGCGCCAGCTTGGAGAACCTGAATAACTTCCTTTGTCATAAAAAATCAGACCTCCCGCAGGGCCGGTATCGCCAAAAGCATAAGCACCCGTGGAAAAGCTCAACTGACTTCCATATGCAGTTCCCGCACCGTTTATTGCATAGGCTCGCACATAATAGGTAGTACCGCGAGTAAGACCGGTCAGACTGCTGGTATAACTTCCCGTTCCAGTTCCATTAGTGGTTTTTGAATCACTGATGGTTGGATTCGTACTCGTGCTCCAGCATACACCACGGGCTGTTACAGTTGAACCGCCGTCAGCAATTACATTACCACCGCCCGTAGCTGATGTTCCTCCTATATTAGTAATACTTGCCGTTGTGACTGTCAGCACAGTAGGAGTCCCGGAGTTTCCGTTTCCAGAATTATAATTCGTCCCCTTCTCATCATAAGGATTATCATATTTTATATCCTTTGTAACCTCATCGCATGAAACTCCGGGTAATATCAATAATGTCAGTAATAAAATTTTTATCGCTCTCATCTGTTTCTCCTATGTTATTAAAATTTCGCGGCAAGAGACCAGCCGACATAATAGCCCTCGTTGTTCCGCGCTTTCGCATTATCCGCGAAATCCTTCGAAGTGTAAATCATCGGGGTCACATCAAATAATTTATCATACTTCAGAAACCCCACAAATTGCGGGGAGTAACCCAGATATTTGTAACCGAAGTATAAAGTTGTGAGCAGGGAAGCGCCGCCTATGCCGTAGGATACATTTCTGTACAGCGCCATTTTTTTAGCATCAGTCCTGTTAGATGTCATCCTGTCATGGAGGGATGTTGCTACTATGGAATTTGCAGAAGCATCATATTTTTTTGACAGAGTATCATAATCTTTGTTTAGAGTTGATACCCTTGAGTTATAATAGTACTCAGATTTAGAATGAATTTTTTATCAGAAATAAGATAAAGAGTTGTAACCTCGTTTAATCGCCGTAGAATGGCGATACCGTAGCAGGTAAAAAAACGAGGTTACAAACAAAATGTTAAAAACAATAACGAGAATATTCAAGCCTTTTTTTGTTGAGATAAGAAAAAGTAAATTGCGATTAATCAAAAGTTCAGGGCTATTACCGATTTATAATTTCATT
>VFJS01000057.1 GCA_009885955.1 Spirochaetia bacterium
CCGTTTAAATTTCTTGTTTGTTTTCATCATGTCCCTCCAAAAAATATTTTTGAGGGATTATTGCATGAATTTTGACTTATGGGAAGATGGGGTTTATCGAGCGCTTACTTTCATATAACCAGTTTTACTTATCAATCAATTATCTTCTTAGATTAATGACGAAGAAAAACGTCGGAATATTATACAAAATTATTTATACTCTCCTGAGCTTTCAGTAAAACCTGTAACACCCAAAAGTGATAAGGACGGTCCAATCCTTTTCAGATATTCCTTTGCCTCGGGGAAAAGAGAAAGTGCATCAAGGATAAGGAAGGCTTCTTTGATGGAATAATCCCTCATCTGCATAAAAAAATAATCCGTTCTATTTATAAAATAGTTTTTTAAATCATCATATATTTGACCTTTTTTCATCCCCGGGAATAAATTAATGATATCCGCGATTAATTTTTTTTCCTCCAAAGTATCCGAGGCATCATTAAGTCTCTTGACTAATAACTCAGCGCTCATATTCAATACATTGATATCAATGTGAAAATACTTTATAAGATATAATAAATAATATGCTTCTTCAATAGTGCATTTTCTTCCCTGAAATTTGAGCTTTTTGCTGCCATTAATATACTTTACAAACCATGCCTTGTTGAGGTCAAAATTTGATATCTTTGTACCGAGCAATTTTGATATTAAAACCGCATGATATGTCCCGGTCAGGGAGGGGAATGCTGCAAATACTGAATTCTTGAATCCGCCCCCGGGATATTCCATCATATCCAGAAATTTTCTGTAAATTGATATATACTCATCTTTTACATGCTGAAATGATTTGTCCCCTAAATAAAATTTTATCCATTCTGATGATATTTCAACGCATTCCTTCAGTTTAAATTCATATGCAGGATTTATTATGCTCTGACTGACATAAGTATTATTATCTTTAATTGATTTCAATATTAAGCTTCTTTTCTTATCTTTAAATAAGACATTCCCATAAGGGAAAAAAATGCTGTTGTAGAGCATTAGCATGCCATCAACAGCGGGACTCTTCATTTCAATATATACATCAGATTCTCTGTATTCTTTATGAAACTTGCCGAACATATTAGAAATTTTCAAAAAATACAATCGATTCATTACCGATTTATGAACAGATGAAAACAATTCATTGACCCGATATCTTATAAACCATCTTAAAATTAATATGGATACAATAAGAATGATCACCATATAAATAATGAAAAAAGCATTTGAAGCTCCAGTACTTTCAATTTTAAGAAAAAATACGAGCCCAGTATAAAGCAGTACCAGTAAAAAAATTATTATAAACAATAAAATTGACATTAATAAAAGTCTGATAAACCGTATTGAAAAATATACAAATGGGTACCAGCTATTGGTAATATTTACAGGTATGGCATATCCTTTTGATCTTGATAGTATTGATAAAAGGCCTTCATCAAAAAAATCGTTAACATATTTATTATTGAATATTTTCAGGCTCAAAATAAATATTATAACATAGAAAACAAAAAAATTAGATGTGAAGGCATCATATTCATTCAGATTATTTATAAGGCCGGTTTTAATAACCATATTGAAAACGGATGGATAGATAAATGTTTTAAAATATAAAATTCCAGTAGAAATTATAATCATTATAAGCATGATAAAATCAATTATATAATGCTCTATTTTATTAAAAAGTATTATATTTTTAAATTTCTGAAAAAGCCCATATCTCTCTTTATATAGTACAAGATCATCCCTCTCGTGCTTGAAATGGGGAAGATCATCTATCAATACAAATATTATTAAAAATAAAAATAATCCCATTAAACTTATCATGATATTCCCATATTTCAATATGTCTCCGGATAATAATGCCCCGGAACATAAAATAACAAAGGCCGATATGATTATTATCATTAAATCAGGGAAAACAATTTTTATTTTACTTATAAAAGTAGATTTAGCTTCAGCAATGATTTCATTTGATTTTAATTTTGAAATTGAAAATAAATAGATAAGAAAACATGCAAATACCATCATAATACCAACAACAGGTTTTTCATTTCCTGAAAATATTACTCGCAAAAAGAGGGAAGGTGATGCAACTGATGATGATTCAATGAAATATGTATAAATTCTGGAAGTAATATCATCAATGCTTATGCCTAGGTACAAAAATAAACCCATTGTAATCCCAAAATTAATTAGATTAAAAACTCTATTGTCTTCCTTTGTATTTGTTTTTTTAAAATTATAGGAAAAAAGATAATCCTCCACTGCCCTGTTCCTGTCAGCAGCAGAAGGGTGTGTGTTTGAATTTATCCATAGCTTAATCCATCTGGAAAATTTTTCATAAATATTTCCAGCCTTGTACTTTCGAAACATATCCAGGATTTTTTGAAAAAATGTTTTAATTCCTTCAACCACATTAAATAGACCTTCACTCATGGCGGCAAATCGTGGCTCTCCAATCCTGGCAAATATATATTCAAGAAGAGTCTTGTTTCTAAGCCTGCCGGCAATTCCGGCCTCAGTTATGAAATGAATCTCCATGGAAGAAAAAAAACTGTAGAGTGTTGCCCTGGCATCGGCAAGGTATTCCCTGTCTCTTGAAAGGGAGAAGAGATAAAAATACGAAATGCAGATTGAGATTACAAGCAAAAACCATTGCCCGGCTGCAAGAGGGATTAACATAAAAGGGAGTGCTGGTATTATTACTTTTAAAAACATGAACCCGAAAGCGATGACCTGAGAATCCCCATTTTTAATATGTGAGAGCTCATGGAGTATTACAAATTTCTCTATGAGTTTTCCGGCATCGAAATCTTTTATTGAATACTTTTTTTTAATATGATTAATAAAATTTTTCCTCCATTTTGATGGAAATATGATAACAGATCTGGATCCGAAAATGGAAATTGTTACAGGACTGCAGACCCAGAATTCTGCCGAATCAGGGTAATTGAGAACTTCCGACCAATAGATTTCAGGCACATTTTTCAGTCCAAGCTGTCTGGATAATTGGATGACATTCTGTAAAAAAAAATTATCCATGGAAGGATTTATCCGTAATGCCTTCAGCTTCACTATAAATATTTTTTTCAGAAAAATATAAAGGATAAGCATTGTTAAAATGGGGATTGATAATATAATAATGCTGGCGGCAGAAAGATAAATTGAGTATCCAGGGGAATTCAGAATCACATATTCCCATCCGGCCCTGATAATAAAAAAAAGAATCCAGCCATAGAGCATCAACCTGAGGAGTAACATTTGAGTCCCTGTTTCAGTTAACGGGACAATATCATCCCTCTCATAATAACGGAGAAAAATGGCCCAGAAAATACCTGCAACCACTCCAATAATTAACGATGAAATAATAAATTCAAAAGATTTATCCGGGATCAGGTTTATTCTGTTAATAACTTTATACAATGAAATATCATTTTTTTGGACAAATACCAGGGCGATGAATATCATCATGAATTCAATAATCATCCCTCTAAAAACAACATTTCCTGTCCATGATGTATCATTTCCTTCATGCCATCTACCTTTCAGCGAAATTGATTTAGCAATAATGTACATCAAACGAAAAATATATAACAAGGACCATTCCATGAACCAGGGTATGTCTGATATATCAAAAAGAAGGGGATTTATACCGATTAAAAATACTGTTATGAAGGAAAAAGCAGCAAGTAGTATTATTAATGAGCCGGATAAAAAATTAAAATATTTCCTGAATCCACGCATTCCAATTCATCAATGCTTCAGGTAACGTTTCAATTCCTTTTCAGGCTTATCTGATTGTGTAATTATATCATATATTGTCTGAAGTTCCTTGTCCTCTGCACCACCGCCGGTCAGTCCCATGGCAGGAAGGCCAGGTGCAGATTTAAACTTCCTGCCGCCAGTTAGGTTTTCAACAAATAATTCTATTGGCACAATTAGTTCATCATAAACCAATTCATCAATATTCCGTAAAACTTTCATGGAATTTATGATTTTAATAATTCTGACATTATCCCCTGCCTTTTGTAAATACTTGGAGAAAATTTTATCGGTTACATCTCTGGCCGAACCTTTGTTCATTACCGCCTTTTCTGATGCCAAGGATAATATATCATCCTTTTCAATTATTACATTTTCTCTTGCAAGGTTCCGAATGATTGATGAAAATTCTTTTACAGTATTTACACCCTTAAGATCGGAATAAGCCATGACATGCAGTTTGATTTCAACATCCCACAGGAGTTTTGATTTATCATATTTCTTCGACGCTAGTCTTTCGGCAATCAGCTTTTTAATCATATGTAAAAGATTAATTTTACCGGCCTCCAGGAGACCGGTATAAATTTCCATCTCCTTTAACCTCTTATCAATGGCTTTCCTGTTCAGTTTCACCTTCCCGCTTTTTTCAAGGATGAGAGCATCGACCTCAAAAGTGGTCATCATGTAGCTGAAAGCAATTTCGGGGTCTTTCTGCTTAGTTACTTTGTTCATGTACAATCTGAAGGCGGGAGTATCAAACAATTCATCCTTGAACTCCTCCAGGCTGATGGCACTCCCGCTTGTAAATCGAAGCATCGCTTTCAAAAGCGTCTCTTCACAGGTGTTCCTGTATTTAAGATCATTCAGTTTCATTTTTTTTTCTTTTTTGCATTATCTTTTTTCAGAATCATATCTACATGTACATTAGAAAATTTCAATGAAAATTTTCTTCTTATTGAAAATTCGATCTTTGCAAGATCATCTTTATTGAATTTATTCTGAAAATAAATAGACATATCCTGGATAATCCGTTTTATGTCATGGTCAAGGATGTAATAAAGGTTGTAATAATAATCCTCGTCCTCATTAAATGTTGATATGACTTTGTCGACTAGTTTCGGCGCATCGAAGGGCAGCGTGGTCATTATGACATCAAGCATATCAGTATTATCTGACCCTGTCAAATCATCGGATTTATCTGATTTTCTTGACCTGTCATAATCTTCTACCAGAGGCAAATAATCCTTTCTAATTCCGTCGAATCTCCATGGATAATATGACAGGATCATTTCCAGGGATTTGAGACACTTGGAACGGTAATTGGGGTTCATCAGACTCCAGGCAAAAAGAATTTCATCATAGAACTCCTTTTTACCGAGCACTAAACCTATGGAATTGAGTTTGTTCCAACATTCTTCAAACCGGTACCAGTTTTTAAAAATTCTGATATAAATGAACTGCCGAACAGGATAATTGTTAAATATTTTTGGCCGGTGTCCTGATTCCGGATAGTAAAGCTTATATTTTCTGGCCCAGTCTTTGAATGTGCTAAATACACTTTTGACAATAAAAGAGTTAATGTTGTTTATCCCCTTCTTTCCGGTTTTCCTGGCCTTTTCTATGTTATTTAAAAATCGCTTATAAAAATCTTTTTCGACCGCAGGAAAACATTCATAATAGATCAATGTATTATTTTTTCCGTAAAAAGTTTCCTTTTTCAAGCAGTTTACAAATAATTTGAAATATTTCATGTTATGACAATGCTTGATGCAATAGGCCACCTCGCTTATATCCCGTGCTTCCATAAGCCATTGGTCGTCTTTGAAAAGATTTTCAAGCTCTCTTCGTCTTAATGATATTGTCATAAAAAATTCCTAAATGGATATTATTAGTTAACATAACTTAATATAGATGTCAATTATTTTTTCCAATCTCACAAAATTATATTTCATGCCTCTAAAATTTATGAAAATTTTTTATTATTATTTATTGATTTTTTTCGTCATAACATGCAGTCTTATGAAGAATATTGAAAAATGTAAATGCCAATAATACTGTTGTATGAATAATAAAATAAATTCCATGATCCCCCATGAATCCACACAGGAGATCTCTCAGTTCCTCACCCACCTCCGCCGGCAGATCATCCTCAACGTGGGCGAGGAGAATCGGGAAGCGCAGAATGCCTTTAATGCCGTGGAAAAATCTGTGGAGGCAATGGGTATAATCCCCCATTTCGGCTGCCTGGTGGTCACCAATGCCCAGTCTGGAGAGAAGAGGATAATCTTCTTCGACAGCTCCCTGGACAACGACCTCACCATGGACGAGAAACGGATCCTCGCCTCGGTGATGCTTCCCACGGGAACCTCGAGCGATGAAACGGTTCCTTCAACGGATCCGGCCCCCCCTATCACCAATGATAAAAATGGGCGCCATCTAATCACCGTCAGTAGAGACATTCCGGTTAGTATTGACGATGTGGCCCCACCCATGCAGCACCTCCTCCTGGAGGCATGGGCTGTTATCAGGGAAATTGCTGCTGCTGACCCGTCTGGGAAAGATATATCTACCGGACTCTTCAGAGAGATATACCTGGTTGTCAGGAAATTAGACAGGGGATTCAGGAAAATCGCCTCACAGGAGCATCCCCCGCCCTTTCATGAATTCATATCTAATGGAAAGAAACTGCAGATGCCAAGGGCAAACCGAAGGGGGCTCAGGGAGCTCTATGTAATATATTCGGCATCTCCGGGAGAGATGATGTTCCCTGAGGAATGAAAATTTATCCTATGGAGAGCTTATCCAGTGACTCCTCGAATTTGTTCAAATGTGCCACAAATTCATTCAATGTCAATGAATAGAAATTGCCGAGAATCTTATCCACCTCCACTGCCCTTTTTGTCAGCAGGAATATTGCTATCCTCCCATCCATAGGATCAGTAAAGAGCCTTTTTATTCTCATTATGAACTCTCCCCGCTCTTTCCCCAGTTCCGGAACTACATCAAACCTGTCTCGCATTTTCCCAGTCAGGCGGAGGATGGCTCCATCCACTCCGCTGTCTTCAAGCATGTGAAAAAAGGATTCCAGAAGTCTGTCACGTGCCTTATTGCAGTCACTTCTCTTCCTGAGCCTGATGATCTCTTCGAATTTCATGTCACCCGGCTCAGGGGGGATGTTATTTTTTTCCTTCCATTGTTGTAGAGACTCTGTATAATAATTTCTTTTAGCCCGGACCGAGACGATCTCATGGCCGGGAAAAACAACCGCGGTCAGCGAACCTCCCTTCACCACATCATCGTCCAGGGCATACAGCCTCCCCTTCACCAGATCATTCCGGCTGTACCTGATATGGCCCATGCAGATAGGCCTGTTGACCCCATGTCTCCGTTCCCAATCATGGAACCAGATCGGCACTCCATTATCATCAATTTCAATGACAGAATTCTCACCGCCCACGGCACAGGTGAAATAGGGATCCTGACTGTACACATCCTTACCTGGATCGAGCCTTGCGTGCGTAATAAGAGCATGAGGCGTCTCAATAACTGCCGGAAAGCTTTCCATGAATGCAATCCATTCCGGCAATTCCTCGTCGGCTATCATGCTTAGAGAGTGCTTCTGGCTCCATGCAGGCTGAGATGTACCTCGAACTGTCCCTATTATTCTTCTTTCATGGTTTCCCAGAACACTGAAAACATTTGGCGTATCATAAATGAATCTAATGACTTTCCAAGATTCGGGACCTCGATCCATAAAATCGCCTACGGTGACAAAGAGGTCATCAGATCCAAACTTTACTCTATCAAGGAGTTCAATCATTTCATCATAGCACCCATGAATATCACCGCAGACAATGGTCCGCTTATAACTTCCGGAAATATTTAAATATGGCTTTGTTTCTATTATCATTTCCATAATTATTATCACAAGGGAGAAATATCCTGATAATACATTGCTGATAATTTAATAAAATAACTAATGAATCATGGGACATCCCTTTATAAACAATCCATTTTTCCTGTCTACGACAATTACGATATCCTCTTTGGATGATAACCCGGGATGGTTGCAGGGGCCCTTCTCATAGATCCCCTTGTATTCCGAATCGATTCCATAGGGACAAAATCTGCATCTAAATAGTTTGACAAGCTGTTTATATTTAAGCAATTCGTAATTAATTCCAAAATTTGCTTACTGAAATAAAGGACGGGAAATTTCTTGATGATCAATAATAATATTCATTCTTCATATATCCTCATCTCAGATCACTTCTTATTAATCTTCTCAACCACACCATTTCTGACCTCATGATTCATATCTCTTGCAAAGTAGTAGGACAAGACAGTGAATGTTTCAGGATCAAGAGCATCCAATACCTCGCCATGATAATAAACATGGTCATCATCAGATGCAAAACTTTCGCCGATAAATTTAAAATTTTCAGGAACAGCACCTGATAACACTTTCTCGCCGTAATAAACTCTACTGCAGTCCTTCGCATAACCGCTGCCAAGGGAAATAAAAGAGTGAACATCTGCATTTGTTATTCGAGCAACTATATGATTAATGCTGCAAAAAATATTATTCTTGTCCCTTGAAAAATACAGGTCCAGCATTTGGAATGTCCCTGGATCTGCACCTATGATCAAATACCCAAAATGATATACATGATTTTTATCCCTGGAATAACACTCATCATCAATAACTTGAAATGAAAATACATCAGCATTCTCAATGATATTTTCTCCTAAAAAAACATGTTTCAAATCTGCCCCATACCTGTTATTAATAACGTGAAAAGTTTCCGGATCTGCTTCAGTAATAATGCTTCCTGAATAATATACAGATTTAGCATCCTTAGCGAATAATCTATTCAAGACTTTAAATGTATTGGGATCAGGTGCATCAATTATTGAATATTGTGTAAATATATGACTTTTATCTTTTGCTGTAACTTCATCTATTATCTCAAAAGTGTATGAATCAGCCGACTGAATAATATCTCCAAACTTGTCATATACATGGTTTTTATCCTTTGAAAACAGACTCGAAAGGAACTGAAAAGATGGCGCGTCAGAACTTTCAATACATTCTCCATCTCTAAAAAGATATCTATTATCAATACCAAAAATAGTGCCAAACCCGTCCCGGGACAGAAAGAAAGAGCCCGGATCGGCCATCTCAATAATTTCATCTCTTAGATATACTCGATTTTTATCCTTACTATATCTTAAGCCCAGTATTTTGAAAGTAGCTGGATCAGCATTGATAATTATTTTATCTTCAAAGAATACATGAAACTGATCAATTGCATACATATCATCAATAACTTTAAATGACTCTTTAACTGCACCTGAAACCTCGTTTATATTATGATATATTCTGTTTTTATCACAGGAATATTCTCCACCAAGAACCTTGAAACTTCCGGCATCAGTCTTTTCAATTTTAGAAATCCCGCGATAAACATTATTATGATCCTTACCGTAACCATTGCCAATGACCCGAAATGATGCAGGATCTGCTCCGCTAATCACTTCATCGCTATAAAATACATGATCCTTATCAACAGCAAAATGATCATTCAAATAACTTATTACTTTGAATGACCCGAGGTCAGCAGTATCAATTCTGGTATGTTTGCGATTATTTCCAAAATAAATCCCGTTTTTATCTTTTATATAATCCGAAAATTCACTTTCATAAACACTAAAAGTTTCAGGATCAAGATATCTGATAATTTTTTCACCACCAAAATAATCAGTACAATATAGATTATTTTTATCAATTACATAGTTAACATTTATAAACTTGAATGTACCCCTATCAACCTTCGATTTCTTTGACTTATAATATAAATTATTACAGTCTAGACCATAATCATCATTAAGGGCAATAAAAGATAAAACATCATCAACATCCATTTTTTTCCCAAGCCGGTAAACATTCCCCTCATCTTTTGCATAAGATCTGTTTAAAACTAAAAATGTATCAATGACTGAACAGCCAATTATCATTTCCCTGTAATATGCACTATTTTTATCCTTTGAATAATCATTTCCCAACGGCATAAAAGTTGCGGAATCGGCCTGATCAATAACATCATTGCAATAATAAATATTGTTTTTATCTTTTGAATAATGCTCATCAAGTATAACAAAGGTTTCATTATCAGCTCTATCAATTTTTAACCCGGAAATAAATATTCCATGCCTGTCCTTTGCATATTCACCGTCCAATACTTTAAATGATTCATAATCAACATCTTCCATCTTTACCTTACCAAAAAATATTGACGAATTATCCCTGCAATAGTATTCATTCAGTTGTATGAAATCGTCGGTATTTATCCTGAAAAATGAGTCAAATTTAAAATAGATTCTATGTTTATCTCTTGAATAATTTCCATTGATTGGAACGAATGAATCAGGATCTGCATCGTTGATGATAAAAATAGTCCAGTATACATTATTAATATCCCTTGAATACTCAAATTCTAAAAATTCAAAAGTATCATAATCAGCTGGACTGATTGGGTAATTATATACAAAAAAACGATCCTTATCTTTTCCGAAATTATCACCCTGCACCTGAAAAGTTCCCGGGTCAGCTTCCATGATTATCTCTCCGGCATAATAAACATTATTCCTGTCCTTTGCATAATAATTGTTTAATTCTGTAAAGGTTTCCGAATCAGCTTGATGGATGAAATTTCCTTTATAAAAGATCCTGTTATCCTTATCTTTATTATAAAACTCTATATTTTCCTTTTGATTATTCATAGTATTTAAATCCTTTTCTCTTTATATTTTTTATTTGCCTCCCCTTCTCAGCACCCTCAATCCCTTGCTGAAATCATTATTATTAACCCGCTCCATTTATTATAATGACGAAAAATTGAGAGGCTCTATTTGGTTATTATTTGTTTTAATTAGTAATTTCCGAAAAATAATGGAAAAGATTAAAATAATTGAATAATTGTAACTACTCAGCTATTTTTTTTAAAAAAAATAAAAAAAGAATATTAATCGGGTAGGCATGTTTTAGATTATGTCTCATGAAAATGAGACGAGAAGATATTGAAAAAA
>VFJS01000098.1 GCA_009885955.1 Spirochaetia bacterium
GAAGCCGCACAGGATGTGCGATAAGGCTTCGACCACTTTTACAATAACATGTGTTTTAATCAATTTTTTGATTTCCCTGTCAGCAAGGAATGAAAAAACAGTATCGGGCAACATAAAAGAAGTACACTCCGGGCATTCTTCCGGAGCTTTTTCAAAAGACTTCAAAATTGCCAGAGCCCAGGTTTTACGGTCTATCTCTTTCAATTTTAAAAAGATTAACCACGAAAAGCTATAGAGTAGACTCAGGTCGGATTTTTACATCCGACCTGAGTCTACTCTATAGGTTAAACATTTTTTCTTCACCTCCGCAATCGGGAAATGTATGCATTTTATACCCGTTCTGAAATTTACCGCACCGGATTAGCTTCCTTATTTCTTCCTTTTTAATATATTTTTTCTTAATTGACATTATAGCTGGAAAATTGATTTACTATTAATATGGAATCGCCATTCAAATTTATTCCTGAAAAATTTTTTTCTCCTCTTGCATCCCGCAACAGGGAACATTATGCCAAAGCGCTTCTTCTGTTTTATGACAGCTTTTTAGAAAGCCCGGGAGGTGTTGACCGTGAAGGATTTATTGACATGCTTGAAAGCTACTGTGAAAAGCTCCCGGGGATCGACCTTGATGATGAAAATGAAACCAGTGACGATAGTTTTGAGGCGTACTCCGGCGCCCGCGGCAAGGCTTTGCTTCTTTTAAGAAAAATCCGCGATGCCGGTTGGGTTTCAGAGGAGACTTTATCTGATTTTTCCCGCATTATCAATCTTTCATCCTATGCAAAACCATTTTTTGAAGCTCTTCATATCGTAGCCAGTGGAGGAGGTACTGAATACGAAAGCCATATCGTCGCGGTCTACTCTCTTCTGTGCAGCGATGCATCCGCCGATAATGGTCATTATATAGTTCTTCGGGCTCATGATCATGTAATGAAACTTCTTGATTCACTTAAAGTGCTTTCGCAGAATATTAAGTCGCACTTTGAGACCCTGTTTTCACATAACGATGAAATAAAGGATATTCTCAATGCGCATTATAATATCTATATAGAAGAGATTATTGACCGGGCATATAACCGTCTTAAAACATCGGATAATCTCAGCCGGTACCGCCCTGATATTATCAGTAAAATCAATGAGTATCTTGAAGATGAGGAATGGCTTGCTGTTACCGCCGGCAGGCTGCTATCGATCCGCATAAAACCCGGTATACCTCCGCGGGACGATCTTGTTACGATGCTTGAAGAGATGCGTGATAATTTACGTAACATGGACCATATTATCGATGATATCGACCGGCGAAACCGCATGTATTCGCGCATTTCCACCGAAAAGATAAAAAACCGTCTCTATGCCGATTCCACTATGGGAGGGAAACTGGTAGCAATTGCCGGAGCGATAGCTGGAGGGGAACTTGATTTTCGCCAATGTGAGCACTCGATTTTTCGTTTCAGATCCCTATCCTCGGAATCATGCTACTCGCGGTTCAAAGGCGATAAATCGGAAATTTCATTGACTTCTATAGCTGAAATAGATTACATAAAGCTCAGTGAAATTGAGCGGGATCTCAGGAGAAGGATTACCTTGCAGTTAAATGCCGTGAAGATTACAGATTTTTTGAATGAGAAATGCGGACAAAATGGAATTACTGATGCCCATGAAATTGTTTCTACCGTAAATGACTATGTAAAGATAATGTACTCAGGTGTGTATTCTTCAGCTCATGGAAAAAAATTTCCCTTCGGTATAGATTGGAGGCCGGGTATTCTGGCAACCAGTGACGGTTCCTTTGAGTTTCAATCGCATGGTTTTTACCGCCGTGCAATTGAGAAAAAGAGAGATGATTAATGATTGATGATATCAAATTGATACTTGAATATAATGACCAGGACCGCGACCTGTTCCGAAAGGCAGTGCATAAACTTTTTTCCTCCTCGTTTATTTTGCGCGGGATTAAAGATGAAGAAGAGCTCTATTCCTTTATAATCAGAAACCGTGATGCTTTTGACGCTTACTGCGACTGCGCCGGGTGGACCCTTCGCGTTGACGAAACACTTGGCGTCATTTCCTGGAAGGGCCCGTCTCCGGCCCGCCTGCTTCTGTCAAAGGATGAGACGATTTTTTTAGTAATCGTGCGTCTCATTTACGAAGAAAAACGGAATGAAATTTCGCTGCTTGAATTCCCTGCTGCCTCTGTCGCGGAGATTCATGAAAAATACCGGGACTTTACAGGAAACCAGCTGAAGAAGACGCGTCTTTCCGATATTTTAAGGCGTCTGTCAAACCTGAAGCTTATACGACCCGATGGGATGGACATCAGCTCAGATACACAGGTTATGATGTATCCCTCCCTGGCCCTGGCCCTTGACAGCGCCGCTGTGAATGCGCTGTATGAAAAAATAACGAAGGATGCCGGACTCAGCGTGCCGCAGGCCGAGGATGAGGTGGAGGAAACCGATGGCGATCAGGCTGAATAAAGTCCGTCTCATGAACTGGCATATCTTCAGTGATGTATGCATGTCAATAGGGCAGATGAGCCTGTTTGCAGGCGATAACGGTTCAGGAAAATCAACCATTATAGACGCGATACAGTACGGCATGGTTGCTGATTTAAGCCATATTAAATTCAACTCTGCCGCTTCGGACCGCAAGACGGGGCGCACCCTGGATTCATACTGCCGCGGTAAAATCGGCGCAGAGGATCTTGCGTACATTCGCGGCGACTGCACCTCTCATGTAATACTTGAATTTTCCGACAGTGAAAAATTTTTTTGCGCGGGTATCATTATTGAAGCATTCAATGATGGATCAAAACCAGCAGAAAGCCCATGGCTCTGCGATTCAATGAACGCAGAATCGGTTTTGATCTCAGACGGCAAACGTGTCCGCGCTGGACGTGAATTCAGGGAATATATTAAGTCAAAGGGCGGCAGCGTCTTTTCATCAAAACGGCAGTATCTTGAACAGCTTACGATGAAGCTGGGCGTGTTCAGGCGGAACACGGAATTCAATCCCTATCTTGAGGCGCTTGTGCGAGGGGTCAGTTTTACGCCGCTCAGCTCTGTTGACCAGTTTATCTGTAATCATATTCTTGAAGATAAGCCCCTGGATATTTCAGACATGAAACTCAATCTGGAAAATTACCGGACTGCTGAAAAAGAAGCAAAAGCAGTAAGCGTCAGAATCGGGAAGCTTGAATCGCTTGAAAATCTGATTGTCGAGATAAAGGCGGAGGATAAAAAGATCAGCCTTCAGACCTATCTGAAAAAACGTATTGAAACTGAAATAGCGAAAAAGAAAATTGAAATTAATGATAATGCTATTCGCTCAAAAAAAATAGAACTGGAACAGCTTATGCTGCAAATTGAATCCGCGGAGGGAGAACGGCGGAGAGCCTCTGATGCCTATGATGACTGCAACAGAGCGCTGGGAAAAAATGATGCCCATCTTCTTTTTAATTCGTTAACGCAAAAAATAGAGGCCTGCGAAAGGGAGATGAATGAGCAGTCTCTGCGAATCGGGAGAAAGAAACTACTGGCATCGCAAGTGTCGGCGCTTCTTGACAGATTGATTGATGACGATATTGACGCTGAAACAGTAACTATTGAAAATGAAAAAAATGCATGTATCGAAAAAAGAGGTGAAGCATCAAGGGTGAAATCGGAAATCGAAATAAAACTCGCCGATTTTACCAGAGAGCTCGATGAACTTAAAAAAGGGATGTCCCGTTATCCCGATTCCTCGGAAGAACTGCGCCGCGCTCTTAAGGCGCGAAACATAGCATGTTATATTTTTGCAGACCTCATTGATGTGCTTGATGAGGACTGGCAGAATGCCGTTGAAGGGTGGCTTAATACCCGGCGATTTAACATACTGGTAGGTGAAGATGATTTTCAGCTGGCCATAGAAATTTACCGTTCTCTTCCACGTTCCGTCTCAGGAGTCGGGATACCCAATCTGGTAAAAATGAAAACAGCCAAACCGAAAAAAGGCTCTCTGTATGATGTCGTAAAAGCGAATTCCACGCCTGGTGAAGTCTACACCGCCTATCTTCTTGGCGATGTCATGATGGCCTCGATAGAAAATCTCAAAGATTCTGCCAGGTCCGTTACTAAAGATTGTATGCGGTATTCTTCTTTCACTGCTTCGCGTATAAAGGAAGATGTGTATGCGCGCTGGTATATCGGTAAGGCTGCCAGGGAAAGCAGGATTGTTTTTTTAACCAGGGAAATTTCATCATTAAAAGTTTCATTGACAGAAAGTAATGCGCTTATTGAAAAACAAACACACCGCATAGAAATATTAAGCCGCGCTGTAACTTCAATTTTTGAAATAAAAAACCTTGCCGGCGCTGAGAAAATTTATGATGAGCGGGAACAGGAAAAAGAGCGGTTGACAATACAGTGCAGCGCTATAGACACTTCATCATTTAATACGCTCAAAATTCAGATTGAATCGCTGCGTAAAGAGCTTGGTCTTATTGAGAAAAAAAATAACCGGTTTATTGAAAATAAGGGAGGGGCTGAAAAGGAACTTGTGTTGCTTGATTCGAGTGTTAAGGAACTTGAACTTGAATATGATGAAAAATCAGCCCTGTTTATTGCTTTTTCATTGGATATCAATGAAATTGCTGAATACCGCAAGTACTATGATGAAAGAACTAATCAAAATGACCTTGCTGCAATTTTAAAAAATTACGAACCGGCTTTAAAAAATGCCAGTACCCGAAGGGACAATCATATAAAGGAATTTTTCAAACAGTCAACACAGTATAATCAGGAGCATAACGAGTCCTTGAGCGGCGACGCTGAGCAGGGTTTTGAAATCATTCTACTCCTGAAAAAATATCGTGATACTGAACTTCCCAGCTACATTGAACGCATCACACGCGCGAGAAAGGATGCTGAATTGCAGTTTATGGGAGATTTTGTGTCGCGTCTTTCTGAAAATATCCTTAATGCAAGAGAAAATATCCGCGAGCTCAACCATACGCTTAAATCGATTTCCTTCGGGCGTGACCGTTACCGCTTCCACTTAGAGGAAAAGGCGGAAAAACGTACCCAAATCGCTGTTATACGCAAAGCTGCCGAAATTTCACGAAACGCGAATACCCTTTTTGAATCGCTTTCTACTCCCGAAGACAAGAAAGTGGTAGAGGAACTGTTCAAAACCATCCTGGAAAAGGACCTGACTTCTCCTGAAGTACTGGCGATTTGTGATTACCGCAAATATTTTCAATATGATATTAAAATGATAGACACGTCTCTCACCGATGAAAAATCGGGCAAAGAGAATGAGATTTCTCTGAGTAAAGTGATACGGGAAAAATCAGGCGGAGAAGCGCAGACCCCTTATTATGTTGCAATCGCAGCGAGCTTTCTTCGTTTTTTCCGCGGCAGTACAAGTACGATACGCCTTGCTCTTTTTGACGAAGCATTCAATAAAATGGACGATTCCCGAATAAGCAACACCATAGACTTTTTCAAAAAAATCGGCATACAGGTTATTACCGCTGTACCAACAGAGAAAATCGAGACAATTGCTCCTTTCATGGATACTACTAATCTTGTTCTCCGTCACGGCCTTTCAGCCGACATTCGTGAATACAGGATATTGAAAGAACAGGTTCCCGACTTCAATGAAAAATAATCAGATTCTAACGCATTTTGAAAGAATAATTCTAAATGCTTTTGCCGCGCGGTTTGCGCAATCGGCCCAAAGGCGCGGCGGGCGGAAAATACGTATATCGGACTGGAATAAATTTGCACCTGAAATTTATTTTAAGGCGGAGGAAAAAATACGATTCCTTGATGCCCTTGCAAAACTTCATGCTCGTGATGTAATTTCTATTAAATGGAAACGTTTCCGGACAAATGAAGAGGTTGAAGCGGTCTATCTTGAAAGCGGCAAATTGCTTTATCATGCGCTCGGCATTAAACATCCCGATGATATTCTCATGGAAATTGCTGATGCAGTTTCTCAAAAAAAAACGCATACCCTTATTTCACAGCGTATCATAGATTATTGCAAAAAAATGTTAGATGAAAAGATCGATCTTCCATTTGATAATCCTCATGATGTCAACAATATTCTTGACTTAATTGATTATATCGACGTGAACGGGATGAATCTCCCGATCAGGGCCTTATCGGTAAAACTTTTCCATAGCTCTAAAAAAATTGAACAGCTGCTTTCCGGATTGAAAAATGTTTTAAAACATCTTGGAGAAGAGAAGTTGGTTGAAAACCTGGAGCGGGCATTTCCCGAATGTATGATAAAAGGAACCTTGCTGATTGAATTTAATGACGGAAGATCATGGGAACTGCGCGGTGAAGCTGTTTCATTTTCACTGGGAAGCGCGGACAAGATAAAAAAAATAACTGATTCAAAACTTCCTATGCGCGCTATGTTGTCAGTAGAAAATAAGGAAACATTTTATCTAATCGATAAACCGGATACCTATTGCGGATATATTTTTTGTCACGGGCATGTTAATGAGGCTGTAAAGACAATTATCAGCACAGCATACAATTCCGGCATGAGCATTCATCATTTCGGCGATATGGATCCCGATGGAATACTCATTTATACCAGCATACATGATCTGTGCGGCGGAAGCAGCAAGCCATATATGATGGATAGGATTGTTTATGAAAAGTACCTTGAATACGGGTATGACCTAAGCCCTGCTCAACTGTCCCGGATTCCTGATTCGGCAGTTCATATGGATGATTTGATCAAATCAATCAAACATCATCGAAAAGGAATAGAGCAGGAGATAATAGATATTCTGTAGTATTGATTGAAAATAAATAAACGCCCATGAAAATATATTCAATACAAGGAAACTCGATGAAGCTCGACGGCGGCAGCATGTTCGGCACTGCGCCGAAGAGCATGTGGGAAAAATGGATGAAGCCCGACAGCGAAAACAGGATCGACATGGCGACGCGCGCTCTCCTGGTAAGTACAGACGCCATAAACATTCTCTGCGAAACCGGGACCGGTGTATTCCTCAGGCCGGAACTGGCAGAGAGTTATGGAGTGGACCTGTCGGAAAACAGACTCATCAAAAACCTGGAGGCCGCAGGTTTTCATGAGGCCGATATCCATTATGTCATCCATTCCCACATGCACTTCGACCATATCGGCGGGCTCATCAAAAAGCCGGGAAACAGCGGAACTCCCTGGGAATTCCGGTTTCCCAATGCAAAATATATCATCAGCCATGATAGCTTTGCCCAGGCCATGAATCCCCATTTCAGCGACAGGGACTCGTTCATCCAGGGACTTGCAGAAGGGCTCAGGGAGAGCGGCAGGCTTATCCTTATACAGGACGCCGAATCTCCTGAAATTCCCGGTGATATCGAGGGCCTGGTATCCTTTTTTATTACCAGCGGGCACACCCGGGGACAGCTCCACAGCCTCTTTTCCGGAAACAAAGAAAAGGTCTTTTTCCCGGCTGACATTATCCCGGGCGTTCCATGGGTCAACCTTCCCATCACCATGGCCTATGACCGCTATGCGGAAAGGGTTATTGATGAAAAGAAGATATACATGGATAGGGCTATTGATGAAAACTGGCTTATATTTTTCAACCACGACCCTGTTTATTCAGCTTCAAGGATAAGGCTCAGCCCGGGCGGGAGATACGAGCCCGTGGAATTCATTAAAGATCTGGACGGCTATAATCTTGATTAATTTTTTATAATGCGCGGCTTTATGGAGTATAAAATGTCCCGGTATATTTCCTTTAAAGGATTACATTATCACAGCCTCAGCTTCAGATTAGTTATCATGATAATCATAGCTGTTATACCCGGGCTCATCGCATCGTTCCAGGTAGGCCTTGAGCACAGGTCAAGGGAATTATCCAGGATACAGGAGGACGTTCTGTCTATGGTGAGGCTGTCAGCCGACGACCAGGAGGAGGTCCTTACCCGGAATACACCGACTCTGCTCAGGCTCATGACCTCCCTCTACCCCGAGGTTAAAAGCAAGGATGGGCCGAAGATCTCCGCCCTCTTTTCAAGGATGCTGAAGGAATATCCCAATTTCATAAATATCATGGCTGCCGATTCCCTTACCGGCGAAGTATATGCAAGCGGGCTCCCCTTGAACAGACCGCTGAATCTTGCTGACCGGCCGTATTTCGAAAAGACCCTTAAAACGAACAATTATGTTATCGGAGAATTCGCACTGGGCAAGGCAACCGGCAAGCCGACAATAGTCTGTTCCTATCCTGTATCAGCCGGAACGGGTAATATCCATTCAATTATTGCCGTGGGCATTGACGTGGAGAGAATGGCAAAACATTCAGCAGCGGCCCAGCCGAATAAAGATGTTGTGATAACGCTTTTTGACCGGAACGGCACCATAATATTTAATTCTCATAATCATGAAAAGCTTGTCGGGAAAAATATTTTCGGATCGGCCATGTGGAATGAAATAAAGGGAAAAAACGGAGAAGGGCTCTATAACGGAACGGATTACGACGGGATTGAAAGTATTATAGCATTCAAGCCGCTCATCGGAACTTCGGGAAGGGGGGACGGGTATGTAGCGGCAGGCATTGAAAGGGGCTCTGCCATAAAATCGGCCAACCGTTACCTGGGGCAGAGCCTAATCGGCATTGTTATCGGAACTGCCCTGGCTTTTCTTTTCGGACTGTTTTTCGGGCACAGGTCCATTTTGCGCAATGTCAATTCCCTGGTCAATGCCGCCGAGAGCCTGGCAGAGGGAAACATGGGAATCCGTACGGACATAACCGGCAAGACCGAGGAATTCAAACGCCTCTCCAATGCCTTTGACATGATGTCGGAAAAGCTTCAGCAGAGGATGGAGGCCCAGAAGGCAGCGGAAAAGGCTCTCTTTGATGAAAAGGAGCAGCTCATGGTGACATTGAGGAGCATCGGGGACGGTGTTATAACAACAGACAGTTCCGGGTTTGTGCTGCTCATGAATACCATGGCCGAGGTCCTTACGGGTTGGGGCCAGGAGGAGGCTGAGGGAAAACCCCTGGAGGAAGTCTTCCATATAATACATGAAGAGACGCGCGAACGCAGCCCGAATCCCCTGGGCAGGATAAAAGAGGGAGGGAAAACTTCAGAGCTGTCGAGCAATGCCATCCTGGTGAGGAGGGACGGCATTGAATTGATTATCTCCGACAGCTGCGCACCGATAATCGGTAATGATAACAATATCATAGGGGCAGTCCTGGTCATCAGGGATATTACTGATAAAAGAAAATTAGAGGATGACATAATAAAAGCCGAGAAGCTTGATTCTCTCGGCCTTCTCGCAGGGGGCATATCCCATGACTTCAACAATCTTCTCACTGCGATCCTTGGAAACATCTCCCTTGCCTCCCGGGATTTGAAGATGGAAAGCCCTGTCATGGACATGCTGAGTAAAGCGGAAAACGCAGCCCTGCGCGCACGTGACCTTACAAGCCAGCTGCTTTCATTCACCACCGGGGGCTTTCTGCAGAAAAAAACCGTTGCCATCAGCGGGATGGTAAGGGAGATAACAGAGTTTGTACTCAGCGGGTCCAATGTGAGCTGTGAATTCATGCTCCCGGACGATCTACTGGACGTGGAAATAGACAAGGGCCAGCTGACCCAGGTGATAAACAACCTCGTTCTCAACGCCATCCAGTCCATGGAGGGGGGCGGCAGGATAATCGTAAACGGAGAGAATGTCGATATCGGAGCCGGATCGCAGATCCCCCTTCCTCCGAAACGCTATGTAAGAATTTCCATAAAGGACCACGGAAGCGGAATTCCGGACAGCCATATTGAAAAAATATTCGACCCCTATTTCACCACAAAGGAAGGGGGCATAGGGCTGGGGCTTGCCAGCACCTACTACATCATCAAGCGGCATGAAGGGTATATCACTGTTGATTCCACACCGGGGGCCGGTACGACTTTTCATATCTATCTCCCTTCTTCGGTGTTGAAAGCGCCGGTAAAGGAGGACCGGCATGGCCGTTTTACCGGAACCGGAAGGATCCTCATCATGGATGATGAACCCATGGTGAGGGATATAGGGAAGTCCATCCTGGCCCACCTGGGATTCCAGGCAGACACTTCGGTGAACGGGCATGAAGCCGTAGCCAGGTACGATGAGGCTATGAAGAGCGGCATGCCCTATACTGCCGTTATCCTGGATCTCACGGTACCCGGTTCCATGGGGGGGAGGGAAGCCGCAGAAATAATCATGCGGATCGATCCTTCTGCAAGGATCCTGGCCTCAAGCGGCTACTCAAACGATGCAGCGATGACTGATTTTAAAAGTTACGGTTTCTGCGGCGTCATTCCTAAGCCCTACATCATCGATGAGATACAGAAGGTGCTGGCGGACATCCTGCAATGAAGAAAAAAATTGCTAACGGTTCTGCACGGATAAACAGTGTTAAAAATGTAATATGAACCGCCTGCCGGGTTTAATCCCCGGAAATGGGAATAAGGTTGAGGAGAAAGAAAATTCCCAGGCCGATTGTTGCATAAGAGACAATCCTTATTATTTTCAGTATTTTCTCTTTCTGCTCCCTGTTCTGGCCCAAGGGACTCTTCTCAATTACTTTCGGAATTACATAGAGGTCAAAAATTCCAGTTGCAATGAGTATCAGGGCAATCATTTCGTTTATTTTCAACTTCATCATATACCTCTTCATGTAATTTGATTAAAATAAAAAATCTCTATTATTATAAAATGGGTTGAGTTTTTTCTTATCATTTATAATTATACAACAGTTAGTTAAAAATTCAAGGAAAAAATATGGAAATATATTTAAAACCGGCATGGTTCACCGATTCCGATAATGCAGCAGTGATAAATTTTTCAAATACTCATGTCTCTCCCGGGGACAGCGCCATTGATAAGGGGATTAAACTCTATTATGCCGTGAGGGATAAAATCAGGTATAATCCCTATGCCTTTACAACTGACAGGAGTAAATTCAAGGCAAGCTACATGCTCAGTGCCATGGAGGGCTTCTGCATCCAGAAGGCCATTCTTCTTTCAGCTGCTGCCAGGGCAGCGGGCATTCCGGCAAGGCTCAGGTTCGTAAATGTCGTGAACCATCTAACCACTGAGAACCTGAAAAGAAAGATGAAGTCCGATCTATTTGTCTTTCACGGCTGTACCGAAATGTTCCTGGAAGGGAGGTGGGTAAAATCAACCCCCGCTTTCAACCTTTCACTCTGCGAAAAATTCGGAATAAGGCCTTTGGATTTTGACGGGAGGAACGATTCACTCTTCCATCCCTTTGACAGGGACGGGAGGAAGCACATGGAATATGTCCATGATTACGGAGATTTCGAAGACCTTCCCTTTGACCTCATGGTGGATGAGATGATAAAGTTCTATCCCCATCTTGTTGAAAGGATCAACAGGGGTGAAGATATTTTCAGCGGCAATTTCGAAGAGGAAGCCGTTGAGGAAAACAAAAAGGCCCTTTGAATTTTTTATCCCCTTTTATTTCGCCTTTCCCTGGCTTGCGACTGATTCCATAGCCTTTTTTATGGCCTCCTGGTCGCCCAGGTAGTAGCTTTTAACGGGCTTCATGTCGCCGCCCAGCTCATATATCAGGGGGACCCCGGTGGGTATGTTGAGTTCAAGGATATCCTTTTCCGACACATTGTCCAGGTATTTGACCATGGCCCGAAGGCTGTTCCCATGGGCTGCGACAATCACCTTTTTCCCTTTTTTTATTTCGGGAACAATTGAACCCTCCCAGAAGGGAATGGCCCTTGCAACGGTATCCTTGAGCGATTCCGATGCTGGCAGGTTTTTCGGATCAATGTCCCTGTACATTGCTTCGAATTTGGGATGCCTCTTATCAGTAATGTCAAGGGCAGGTGGAGGGACATCATAGCTCCTGCGCCAGATCTTCACCTGCTCTTCGCCGTGCTTCGCCGCTGTCTCAGCTTTGTTGAGTCCCTGGAGAGCTCCGTAATGCCTTTCGTTCAGGGTATAGCTCTTTATCACCGGAACCCAAAGGAGATCCATTTCATCGGTGGCGAGCCACAAGGTCCTGATTGCCCGTTTCAGGGTTGATGTAAATGCCAGGTCAAAGGTAAAACCCTCGGCTTTCATGAGACGGCCTGCGCTTACGGCCTCAACCATTCCTTTCTCCGAAAGATCCACATCGGTCCATCCGGTAAACTTATTTTCCCTGTTCCATGTGCTTTCACCATGGCGAAGCAATACTACCTTGTACATTTGACATTACCTCCGGGCTGAAAAAATATTGTTTCAGGCTCTTCCATAAATCTGTATGCCCTCACCCCCGCCTCGTCGAGCGCTTTTCGGACATCCTGTCCGCGCTCGACACTAAAGCTTCCTTCTTGTCGGCAGTGCGCTTTTTCGACCTCCTGTCGGCGCACTGCACTAAAGCATCCTGCTTGTCGCCTCTCCCGAAATAGGGCGAGGGGAGTTTTGGGCATGTTAATCATCTTAATCCAGTAAAATATTTATATCTCTCATATAGCAAATAAAGAATACTATCTCTATCAGTATTAATCAAGCATTTTTTGATTTACGAAGGTTTTAGATAAGTAAAATACTTGTTTCCCATGTATCATTCCGGACGCCAATCCTGCGCTCCATGAACGACGCATGTAATCCAGATTTTATCTTCAAGAATCCGGTACATAATTCTATACGATCCGTAAATGATTTCTCGGCAATATTCATTTCCAATTTCCGGAATAATCCGGCCTGAATATGGGAAATCATGTAAACGTTCAACCGCGGAAATTAATCTATAAACAAATAGGGATGCGTGATCTTCGGAATCTCTTGAAATGTATTCCGCGATTGAATCCACATCTTCAAGGGCGCCGGGCGACCAGATTACTTGAACCATTTTTGCAGTCTTTGTTTAGCTTTTTCATGAGTGATGCCTTGATTTTGATTAATTTGATTTACTCCGTGTTCAAATTTAGCCTTTATGTATAAGGCATGGATAATATCATCCAGCGTTGATTCATCTGGCAATTGATCAATGACTTGTTTTGCAATTTCTTTTATTTGCATTAATGCGCTCCGATCTGTTATTATTTTTATTAGAATAATGTGAATACAATATTGTGTTAATAGATGTATCCACGATCACACCTTTCATTTGTTTTCTCTCATTTCATCAAGGCTTCCTACCCATTCCATTTTTCCTTTGCAACCAAGGATTTTTTTTCTATTATGAAGTTTTATCACTTCTTTCAAAGCAAACTCAACGACGCCTTTTTTAGTTTTGATGTTGGTTAACTCCATTGCGGATTTTAATAAGTCGTTATTTATATCAATATTTGTTCTCATGAATATGCCCTCTTTACTTTACACAATATTATAGAATATCATACACATAAGCAAGTAATTTTTAAAACATAACCCGCATAAATTTATATTTTTTTTCCGTCCATTTCCCGTCCTGAACGGATTTTTGCTTGACTTATATGGAAATATTTCCATATACTACTGATATGATTTGTGATACTTCCGTATTGCAAAATATAAAATTTTTTTGGAGGAATTGGATGAAAATATTGAATCAATTAATGCAAAATCTCTCTCTCTCTCTCTCTCTCTCTCATACTAATTAGTTTTCTAACAATTAGTCAGATAGGATGTGCAGGTTCAAGCAGCAGTAATAATACTGCTAGTGATACAACAGTAACCGTTTCTGTTAGTGGAGTAACTCTGAATAAATCAACAACAAGTATTCTTGTAGGTGCTACAGAGCAGCTGACAGCAACAATTGCCCCAACTAATGCAACTAATCTAAGTGTTACCTGGTCTACAAGCGATGCAAGCAAGGCGACCGTAAGTTCGAGCGGACTCGTAACAGGTGTCGCGGCGGGTACGTCGACGATAACGGTTGCTACGTCAGATGGAAACAAAACAGCAACCTGTATTGTGACAGTGTCATCGTCATCAGTTTCCGTTACCGGCGTTACTCTCAACAAAGCAACGTCAACGATAACTGTTGGGAATACAGAACAGCTTACCGCAACAATTGTTCCCGGGAGCGCAACAAATCAGAATGTGACCTGGTCGTCAAGCGATGATACCAAGGCAACTGTCAGCTCAAGCGGGCTGGTGACCGGTGTAGCAGCTGGTACATCAACGATAACCGTGACAACGGTCGATGGGAATTTTACTGCTAACTGTATTGTTACAGTAGTCACTGTTATAAATATCACTGGTACATGGATTGATGCTGATACATTCAAACCCTGTAATATGATTTTAAGCCAAACAGGGACAAGTACAACATTACTTTTTGACAGTCCAGACTGTTTCCTCAGAATGGGTACAACGACCGCGTCTGTTGTTGGAAATCAGTTTTATTTAAGTGTAGCGACAGCGACAGATTCATTTTATTCAACTAGTACTATTTCCGGCAATACAATGACTGGTTTGTATGATATGGCAGGGGCAACAGGCACGATGGTTTTTTCAAGAAGTTCAGCAACAACAACCATTCCTTCTATAACAGTTCCGGTTGCGTCCATAACCGTAAATGGAATAACCAGTGATTGGGCATCTGTGCCGACTCTCATTACCGATACTACAGGCAGTGGGGATTGCAGTACAACTACTCCTGGGTTTGATATTGAATCTATCAAGATAGCCGTTGATTCAGTTTCTCCTACGACAATGTACGTGTTGATGAAAATGGCAACAAGCACTCTAAGTGCAAGCTCGTCACCAAGTTTTTATTTTTTAGATCCCAGTGATAATACTTATCAAAGAACAATTTATTTAAATAATAATGGTGGAATTTGGCGTGTCTATGCAATGGATTCTAATGATAATGCCATTACAGACATAACCAGTACCAGTACTGCAGTTGTTGTCACTGGACAATATGCTGAGTTCAGCTTTAATTTATCTGCTCAATTAAATCTTCCTTCAACTTTTTTTTTAAATGTTCGGAATATGGACCAAGTAACATATGATTCTGTTGATAATGCCGTTTATTTTGGGAAAATATTCCTTCCCTAAATATATTAAGGATTATTAAATTTAGGATTCAGTTAATTTTCAAAAGATTCGCCCTATCCCAAGTATTTTGGGGTAGGGCGAATCTTTAAGGATTATAATCAACATAATTATTTGATTAATTCCCCAAAGTGTGCCGCAGCCGGGCGAGCAAGTTTACGGCTGCCGCGTTTTATTATTGTATATTGTTCTCCTGATATAATTCCGCACAGAATCATTTTAGCTTGACAACCCCCATACTTCATAGATAATATAATTATGAAACGATTTTGCTATTACTTTGATGCTAAATTCAATGGGATTGTTAAAAACGAAAAAGAGGAATACAATGGAATACTATTACAAAATAATAATTGAGCCCCAGGAAGAAGGGGGTTATACTGCATACGTTCCAAAGCTTCCCGGCTGTGTTTCGGAAGGGGATACTTATGACATGGCGCTCGCGAATATTAAAGAAGCCCTGGAGCTTTATCTTGAAGCCATGAAAGAACGTAACAGTGTAATCATTAAAGATGATATTCATATTTCAGAAGTCTGCATAAAAATATGAGTAAAGACCTTCCATCACTGAAATCGGGTGATGTAATCCGCATTTTAAAAAAAATCGGTTTTGAATTTTACCGGCAAAAGGGGAGTCATAAAATATATGTTAAAAACGGTTATATGGTTATCGTACCTGAACACAATAAAGATTTAAAGAAAGGGACGCTTTTCAATATTATCAAAGGAACCGGATTATCCGTGGATGAATTTTTAAATTTTAAATAAAGATTCAATACAAAGGGAGCATGATAAATTATGAAAACTATTTTAACGTGCAACTACATTGTCGAATATGTTGTCGCTGAATCTCCGGGCGAAGAGTGAGAAGGAACAAACGGTATTGTCTTAAAAAGTTGTTGAATTTGTATTATATATAATCTATAATCAGTTATCTTACTATTGACAATCCTGGAGGTTCATAATGAAAAAGTATCTCAAATACCTGCTCCCTGTTATCGCACCGTTAATCATCATCCTCATCCCCGCGCCAGAGAAGCTCAGCGCCAATGCATGGCACTATTTTGCCATCTTCATCGGCGTTGTCCTGGCGCTCATTCTTGAGCCTGTGCCTGCCGCCCTCAGCGGGCTTATCGGCGTTGTTTTAGCGGCATCATTTCAGCTTGTGCCGCTTCAGCCTGACAAGCCAATAACAGCAGCTACATCAGTTAACTGGGCCCTGTCCGGTTTTTCCGACAGCGTGGTATGGCTGATTTTTGTTGCCTTTATGTTTGCAATGGGATACGATAAAACAGGGCTCGGGAAACGGATATCCCTTTTAATGGTAAAATCTCTGGGGAAGAGAAGCCTGGGCCTTGGGTATGCAATGGCCTTCTCTGATTTAATTCTTGCTCCCTTCATGCCTTCAAATACCGCACGGAGCGCGGGGACCATTTATCCGATCATAAAGAACATTCCTGTACTCTACGGTTCCACGCCTGATAAGGATCCCAGGAAACTGGGGGCATACATGATGTGGGTGGGAATATCAGTAACATGCGTAACAAGCTCCATGTTTTACACAGCCCTGGCCCCGAATATACTTGCTTTGAACATGGTTAAAGATATAGCAAAGCAGAACATTACCTGGGGCCAGTGGTTCTTGAATTTTGCCCCGGTTGGCATACTGCTTATATTAATTATCCCCTATTTAACCTATATAATATACCCGCCCGAAATCAAGGTTTCCCCGGAAGTACCTGAATGGGCCGCAGGACAGCTTAAGGACCTGGGAAAAATGAAAAAAGAGGAGAAGTACATGGGCCTCCTGGCCATTCTGGCGCTTTTTCTATGGATATTCGGTGAAAAGCAGATCCACAGTACTATTGCCGCAATGATTGTCCTTTCACTCATGGTACTGTTAAAGGTCGTTGACTGGAATGACATCATAGGAAATAAACAGGCATGGAACGTGCTTTTCTGGTTCGGAACCCTGGTAACCCTTGCCGGCGGTCTGAAGAATGTTGGTTTTTTAAAATGGTTTGCCGACATATCCGCCTCGATGGTGGCAGGTTACGGCGTTATGACAATAATGATAATTCTGGTTGCACTGTTTTTTATCAGCCACTACTTCTTTGCGAGCATCACGGCCCATGTCACTGCCCTCCTGCCAATATTCCTGACAACAGCAATGGCCATCCCGGGTATGAATATGCTTGAATATTCCATGCTCCTCTGCGCATCCCTGGGTATCATGGGGGTCATCACACCCTATGCCACAGGGCCCAGCCCGATCTGGTACGGGTCAGGGTATATTTCACAAAAGGCATTCTGGGCGCTGGGCGCGGTATTCGGCCTGATATTCATTGCTGCACTGCTGGTAATAGGCGTGCCATGGATAGGTTTCATTAACTGATTGAATTGACAAGTTTTTAAAGTCTCTTATAGATAAGGGAACCTCAAGTATCAAATTTGGAGGTTCCCTTTCTGCTCCTGAGGCGAAAATATTCATCAAATTTCAAAGATGAGTTATTTAAGAAATTAAATTAATTCCAGCAGCTTCAAGATAAAAATTCCTCCCGATATTGTAAAGATTGCGCCCAGGGTGGTGATGAGTACAATATACCCGGCCAGTTCATCATCGCTGTCCATTGCCTTTGCCATGATGTAGCTGGAAACGGCAGCCGGCGACGACAGGGTGATGAACAGTATCCCCAGCGATTCACCGCGCAGGCCGTAATAAGCCGCTGCCGCAGTTGCGGTGTAGGGCATCCCGGCCAGTTTTATGAATGATGAAATGAAGGCCGGCATGAATTTTTTTCTTATCGATCTGAAGTTCAGTGATGCACCGATGGAAAGAAGGGCAAGGGGGAGGGTAATATCGGAAAGCATGACTATGCTCTGTTTTACCACAAAGGGGATATCGATGCTGAAATAGGTAAAGGGTACTGACAGAATCACTGCCAATATGAGGGGGTTTGTAATAATTGCCTTTACTATGGCGATAATGGATGCCCCCTTTTTATGAACCGGAACAGTCAGCGCCACCACGGAAAGGACCGTGTACAGGGGCATTAAAAATGAAATCATTATTGCCCCCTTTGCAACGCCGCTGGCGCCGAAGAGGTTATTAACCAGGGCCAGCCCTATGATTGCCACATTGCTCCTGAATGCACCCTGGACGAAAGCGCCGATTGTTTTTCCGTCCTTAATGGTGAACCATGCAATAATCCAGGCTAATAGAAAAAAAATAAATGTCGCCGAGCACCCGAATATTATGACGGAGGAACTGAAAACGCTTTTGAAATCAGCCGATAAAATCCGGATAAAAATAAGCGACGGGAGGGCTGCATTGAAAACGATCAGGTTCGATTTTTCTATGAAATTATCATTGATGAAGCCGGCTCTTTTGAAAAAAATTCCCGTTATTACAATGATGAAAACCGGCAGGGATGTGTTTAAGCTGATAATTAAATTATCCATTTGTTCCGGCGCGGTGATTCATCAATGTATTCATGAGCATCCAGTAACAGGACTTTTTATAGACCCAGCACTGAGCTGATGTTTTTCATGGCCTCAAGGCTTATTGAGGCAAATTCATCAATGGGGATTCCGATTTTTTCACATTCCATGATGGTTTCCCTGTTGACGGAAGCCGCAAAGGCCTTCTCCTTCATTCTTTTGACTATGGATTTCACTTTGACGCTGGCCAGTTTTTTGTCCGGATAGACAAGGGCGGTTGCGGTGATAAGGCCTGTCATGGTCTCTCCGGCAGCAAGGGCATGATGGAATTTTTCACTCCTCTGCAGGCCGTGGGACATCTCATTGTGCATCCTCACGGCATCAATGACTTCTTCAGGGTATCCCCTCTCATCGAGTATTTTCGCCCCGGCAATGCCGTGGACCGACATGTCCGCGTTGGTCACTTCAATGTCGATGTCATGCATCAATCCTGCCATGCCCCAGAGATCCTCATCGCCTCCAAGCCTTGCGGCCAGGGCCCTCATCACAGCCTCTGAAGCATAGGAATGTTTGAGCATGTTTTCGTTTTTCACATATTCCTTTAACAGCTCCAGCGCTGTTTCCCTTGATATCTGCGACATGCAGGCACCCCCTTACATTTTGTACAATTAATACTCAGATTTAGAATACCTTTTGAGACATTATAACCCATTTGACCTCACCCTCAGTCCCTCTCCTGGCAGGAGAGGGATGACTCTAACCAGTGAACAATCCGA
>VFJS01000024.1 GCA_009885955.1 Spirochaetia bacterium
ATTCGGATTGTTCACTGGTTAGAGTCATCCCTCTCCTGCCAGGAGAGGGACTGAGGGTGAGGTCAAATGGGTTATAATGTCTCAAAAGGTATTCTAAATCTGAGTATTATGTCAATAGAACCTAATTTACCCTGGTATTTACCAATTGTTGCAAATAGATATATCTGCCTCACTGTTGTAGCTGAAGCTGTCTGATATATTGACTTGTTGCCAGCATAATCACGAACAATAATATTGATAAAATATTTTTTTCCATTTTCATTGACATATATTACTTTCGCGGGGTATCCTGTCCACCAATCCATTGCAACTGTCCCATTATTTTCAGCTTCATCAACAGTACTGATATTATCGCTTTCAGAGGAGACAATCTTATATTGAATTTGACTGTTGTCATTGGAATTATCCGAGGACTCAGTCCAGCTTACCAGCATAGATTTCCCCGTCACCTGCGTTATTGCAAAAACTCCATCATTCCCGGGAACCGGGGCCGCCCCATCGGGCTTATAGAATTTCAAAGACTTATAAGCCGCTCTATTTCCATTTTCATCAGACACTAAGACATTAAAATAGTATTCCGTGAAGTCTATCAGCCCCGTGACTTCAAAGGTATTGATGTCCCGGGCCCAGTCCATAACGGTGATTCCAAAGACTTCAGCGCCTTCCACTATATCGATGTTGTTTAACATGGAATAAACCACCTTGTATGTTAAACTTTCCTGTCCTGAAATACCATCGGTACCCTTATCCCAGTTCAGAATAACTCCAGTGGGGGTAATACTGCCGGCCCGCAGCAGCCCGGTATCCCCGGGAATGGGAGAAGTTGCATCGGGAATTACTGCCTGTTTCATGGAATATGCCGAGAGGTTTCCTGAACCGTCCCTGGCAAGAATATTGTAGTAATAGGGGATTCCATCTGTAATACTACCGGTACTGCAGGGGTGAATTGTTTCGTATCTGCCCCAGCCCTTAAGCAATGTCCCGTTGGCGAGGGTATTGTCCACAGTCTCAATATTACCAGTCAGGGAATAGTAGAGGGAATACTCAATATCTCCTGAGACAGTTATATCATCAACAGCCTCGCTCCATATGACCGTGAGGCTCTTGCTGATAATGTTAGCCGTGGATATTTTTCCTGAATTTCCAGGGATTGGCGGGGTATCGGTTGGCATGGCGGAATTGATTTTTCTGTATGCCGACCTGTTCCCATCAACGTCCCTTACCATGACATTAAAATAGTAGCCCTTCCCCGGTATGAGGTTTATCACTTCCCTTGAATTTATATTCGCTGTCCAGTTCCCGAAAGGGGTCCCGGCCCTGTCCATGTCCTCGGGCGTATCCATGGCGCTCTCTTCCGAGTAATAGACGAGGTACTCCAGGGCCTGCTGCGGCGATTCCACATCCACAGCCATCTCCCAGGCAAGAGTCGCGCTCTCATTTCTCAGTGAAGTTATGGTTATATTCCCCGAATTTCCCGGGGCCGGCGATGAACCGGATACGCGAATAATATACTCCAGCACCCCTGTCTGGTTCATGCTGTCCCTGGCGATTATTGCGACTTTGTCCGGTGTACTGGATACAGGCCGGAGCCTGGGGATACCGTTTATGGCCAGCGGGCCGGAGTAATTGGGCCCGCAGATATTCAGTTCAACCCCGGCCCCCTTTTTCAGGATGAAAAAAGTCCCATTGGGATCCAGTGCTGCAGCCTCATTGATATCATCCAGGAGCTTCACCTGGTAGTAACCATCGCTGTCCGATATGAATGATACTGCTGTGCATTCATTCCCCTTTATTACCGGTGTCACCTCATGTGTTGATGTAAGGATGGGCCCTATTCTGCTCTTTCCTATCTCCAGGGATGCAGAAACCGAGGCCCCTCTGTTATCCGTTACCCTGGCATACACAATGACCTCGTCGCCGCCGGAAATATTGCCCACGGTGAAATCTGCCGAAGCGCCGGGAGTATTCCTTGCCATACTCCTGAAACTTCCCCTGGGTGAGGAAAATTCAACAGTCAGAGGGTCCCCTTCTGGATCCTGTGCTTCCAGGTCCAGTGACACAATAAGGCCCGGGGTGATATCGCCCGCTTCATGGGCGGAAATAAATTTTATGATAACTGGAGCCCTGTTTGGTTTAAAATCCTGCACATTATGAAGTGTCTGGTCACCGCAGGCGGTTATAAGCAGAATAAAAGACGGCAAAAAAAAGTGGAATCTTTTCATATGATATCCCCTGATCAATGAATACTTTTATGGAATTTTGGCTGTTTTATTTATGTAACAGTACATTCTGGCCCGGAATGTTCAAAAACATCATGAAAAACCGGGAATTCATATTTTTCCTATCATATAACTTGTAATTAATCAATAAAAAAATTCCCTTAACCTGTTATTTATATACGATTGAAGAAGTAATTTCATTGACTTTTTTAATTTTTTTTTTATGATAATTTATGATAATTGTGGATAGATTATCAGGTTCCCTGGGCCAGTCAGTTAAAACCGGGATATTTTCTATATTTGAATATGTAAGAAAGGGAGATGGGGAGATGTTAGAGAGAGGGGTGAGTATAGTCTTATTTCATTTTATCATAATGGATGAATAAATGGTAATGATAGAGTAAATTTTTAAATGCCAAAATTCATGACACAACCCCCCTTCTCAGATTCGGAGAAGGGGGGCAGGGGGGATGAGGTCAGGAATGGACGCGCAGAGTGAAGTTAGGGCATCCAGTTTTAAATAGAAAAGGATAATTTATGGAAACTGAAGAAAATAAAAAAGAGAACTGGTTCGGGAAACAGAAACAGAAACTCATAGTTTTTTTAATCATACTGTCCTCTGTAATGCTTGCGGGGATGATCATTCATAAGGGGGCCGGAGACTTTTTCAAAAACAAGTCCTTTGATTTTTTTGTAAAAAATGTCGGGAGCAAAAATTCAGTACCGCACAAAGACATTTTACTCCTGCTCATTGATGAGAACTCCCTGAAATTTGGCGAAAGGATCGGCCTGGGCAGGTGGCCCTGGGGAAGGATCATCTACCCGGAAATTCTTTATTACATTAATAGTACCCATCCGCCCAAGGCAATATTATTTGACATATTTTTTGTTGAATCGGATCGGCAGAAAGGGAATGACGAGTTTTTTGCCGAAGGGGTGGCTGCAAGCCGGAATGTCATCCAGAACATGCTGATCATTAACAGTTCGGAAAGAAAGGAGGCGCTGAAGCTCCCGCCTGATGTGGTCAGAAATTTTCCTCTGAAGGTTAATCATAAGGAGAATATAACCTTCAGTAAAATTGAAGCCAATGAATTTTCTCTCCCGATCCCCTGCATCCGTTCGTCATTTCCATGCGGAACCCTTGATGAAAATATCAAGGATGGGCCCATAGAGCCGCTGGCACTCAACCTTTCCGTGGCATCCTTTGATCCCGATAGTGACGGTGTTTACCGGTACGGCCGCATCCTTTTTAACTATGGCGATTTTCATCTTCCATCTTTTTCCCTGTCAGCCCTTCTTGCCTATACCGGGAAAAAGGAGATCGACATTCTACCCGGGAATATCATCAAGGTGGGGAATTACACAATCCCCGTGGATGAAAACGGGAAATATCTTGTAAACTACCATACAAAGTCCAGGGTTCTGAGTTATAGCATGAGTAACCTGATGGAATCGGCAGCTATTCAATCGAACAACCGGGAAAAGCCTGAAAAAGAGAGGGAGGAGATCCCGCTCAAGTCCGAGATATTCAAGGACAAGATTGTTATCATAGGATGCTCAGCTGCCGGGTGCCAGGACCTGAAAAACACCCCGATCCACAAAACAACGCCTGGGCCCGAAATCCATGCCAATATCATCAGCAATATTCTGCAGAATAATATTATCACCAGTGAAAATTCCATCGTGACTTTTTTGATAGCCATGGCAGCGGCAGCGGTGTCCATTTTTCTTGTCCTGTTCCTCCACAGCAATATGATAAAGCTCCTGGGCCTCATTGGACTCTTTGTGGTCTATTCTCTCCTGAACGTCTTTTTATTCAGGAATTACAACTACCTGGCCCCTGTTTTCTTTGTCCTGGGGGTGGGATTTTTTTCCGCCGTGGTTTCTTTTGTCTACCTCAGCATGACCGAGGGTGCTGAGAAGAGAAAATACAGCAAGATCCTCGGGAACATGATCGACCCCACTATTGTCAGCGAGGCCATGAAAGACCTGGAAGCGCTCAAGAAGGGGGGCGAGAAAAACATCACCGCCTTCTTCTCCGATATCGCCTCCTTTTCCACGATAAGCGAAAAACTGACAAGCGAGAAACTGGCCGCCCTGCTGAATGAATATCTCTCGGCCATGACCATCATCCTTAAAAAGCAGGGGGGGACCCTTGACAAGTATATCGGCGACGCGGTTGTGGGCATTTTCGGCGCCCCCATTGAAAACAGCCAGAGCGCCATACTGGCAGCGCGGGCTTCGTTGGAGATGATAGAAAAGCTTGCAGGGCTCAGGGAAAAATGGAAGACGGAAAACAGCTACTGCAGCGAGGCCCATGAAATGCACGCGAGGATCGGCCTGAATACCGGCAGGGCAAAAGTAGGGTTCATGGGCACGGAGAACCTTGCCTCGTACACCATGATGGGCGATACGGTGAACCTTGCGGCCAGGCTTGAGGCTGCCGGGAAGGATTACGGCGTATCCATTCTGGTAAGCGATTTCACCAGGGAGTTTATAAAAGACGAAATGATTCTCAGGAAGCTCGACGCAGTCCGGGTCAAGGGGAAGGAAAAGCCGGTACTCATCTATGAGCTCATAGGGGAGAAGGGCAAGGTTGATGCGAATATTCTTGAATCCGCGGAAATGTATGAAAAGGGTTTTCAGCTGTATACTGAATTGAAATTTGATGAGGCTGTCAGTATGTTTAAAAAAGCCGTTGAGATAAAAAAAATGCCCGATAAATCAGCGGATCTCCTCATAGACAGGTGTGAGCTCTACAAAAATGAGCCCCCCGGTGCAGGATGGGACGGAGTATTTACCCGTATCCATAAATAAAGGGGTGTATTTATGAAAAAATTCTTGATTGAATTTCATTATATTTGTATATTGATATCCGGGTTAATCTGATTATTTTAATTTGTTTTTTTTATTATATTTTAAGCTTTTTCGAGGTAAAGGATATGAAAGGAAAATTATCAGTTATTGCTGTTTTGTTATTTATACTCTCTTCAGCCGCCTATTCCAGGACACTGTATGTCTCATCATATAATGCCGGAATGTTCAGCAGCCCTGATGGAAGTGTCCAGATAATGACACTGAACAAGGGTGCGCAGCTGAATGTAGTATCAGAAAACGACCTCTGGATTAATGCAGGCTCCGGCGACAAAACCGGCTGGGTAAAAAAGAGTTCCACAAGCGATGCTGCCCCCGGAGCAAAATTCACCATTCTCGGAAGCGCACAGAATAACGCCAGGATACATGCCCGCAGGAGGGCCTCGACTGATGTTACAGCCGCGTCGGCAAGGGGGCTCACAGAGGATAAAGCCGGTGCCGGACGGGCGCGTTCTGCGAACAGTAAACAGGATGAGTTTGATTATCAGTCACTCCTGAAAATTGAGAATCAGCATATATCAGATGCAGATCTTATTAAATTCCTGGCAATCGGCGGGGTGAGAAACAGGTAATCCCGGGCTCTCTTTAATATCAAATGATGATTGTTGTGAACTATTTTTTTAAACAGCTGGTATGTTATGTGTGCTTTCGCTGTATGTTCAAATTGCAGTTTGCATAAAATGATACAATTCGGCCGCCGGTTATTAATCGGCAATGCCTGAACTAAAATTACAGGGCTTGCCTGTGAATTACGGGGGTTAATATGTGCATTTTGAAGAGACTTGCAGGGGTGATTCTTCTGTTGATGGTTTTTTTCCTGTCATGCACCACCGGTTCCGGTAGCAGGAAGGAGGATGTAGAAAGGAAGGAAAATGTCCAGAGGGAGCTCCATTTCGGCAGGCTGATAGCCAATGAGATCATAAAAAAATTTCCCCTTCTTATCAATGATAAGGTTACCCTCTATGTGAACAATGTAGGCAAGAGCGTTGCCCTTTTTTCCGGAAGGTCAGATATTGAATATTATTTTTCAGTACTTGATTCCGATACGATAAACGCCTATGCGGCGCCCGGGGGTTATGTGTTTATCACAAAAGGCGCACTTCAGAAGATGAAAAATGAATCAGAGCTTGCCGGTGTCCTTGCACATGAGATTGGGCATATCAATAACCGGCATATCATGAAGGACCTCCCACCGCCCCGCGAGACAAAGGGTGTCGTTGACTTCATCGCCTCACTCCTTGTGGCCCAGGGGACTGTTGTCTCCTCCGCTCTGAATGAAGTTGTGGGAAAGGCGGCAGAGCTTCTCTTTACAAAGGGATATAAGATACAGGATGAGTATGAAGCCGACAGGTCCGCCATCTTCTATACGGATGAAACCGGATATAACTCCAGGGGACTTGTTGATTTTCTTGCCAGGATACAGACCGTCAAGGAAGGCAGTTCTTCGACTGTGGTTTATAATACCCACCCCCCATTAAAAGACAGGATTTCCAGGATTGAAGATCTTGTACAGAATAACCGTATCAATATTGTCAGGGGAAAAGTCGAATCCAGATTCAATGAAGAATTAAAAAATCTTAAATAACATGCATATAATTAATTAATTGCTCAACCGGAGATGTATATGAAAAAAAACAGTTCTCTCATTCACAAAGCAAACTATACTCTGATGATGGCCGTTATACTCGTGGTAACAGGAACTTCAGCAATTCATGCCGGGGGGCTTGCCACATCGGACCTGAACTATATCAATGACCTGATTGGAGGGAGGGCCACGGGCCTTGGAGGAGCCTATACCGCCATATCCGATGATCCCTCAGGGGCATTCTATAATCCCGCAGGCCTGGTCTTCGCCTTTGACAACCAGATATCACTTTCTGTGAACAGTTATAAGAAGAAGAATGTAACCATGGACAAAGCTATATCAGGTGAACCTTACAACCAGCAGATTGAATCTTTTTATCCCAGTTTTTTCGGCGTTGTCCAGAGCCTGGGCCCCATAAAACTGGGGATTACCATAGTCAATACGAACAATGAGATACTCAGGCAGGCTGATTATTTTTCAGGCATACAGGCAAAGGCCGATGACGGAGTCGCATATCCGGCAACATACAACATCAATTATAATCTTACAGATAATACTCTTTTAGGCGGATTAAGCGCTGCAATGTTTGTATCGGACAGCATTGCCATAGGGGCCACCGTTTACGGAATGAAGCGCAGCCGGGAGCAGATAGCAAACCAGATCATCACCTTTGAGAAGACCAGCGTCACCACGTACCAGCTCAATAACCAGTATATCACTGAGACTATGTGGGGCCTCACGGGAATTTTCGGTATCCAGGTTATGCCGGCAAATACCCTCTCCTTCGGCGCTTCCGTTTCATACAGTAAGGTGCTCTACCACAGGGAGATTAACCAGTTATACTACAAGGATGAGTCTGCCGGCGGCAATATAAACTCACAGAAGCCCGACGGCACCTACCAGTTTGCCTATAACAGGAAAATTGTAGATTATTCAAACAGTGAAGTACCGCTTATATTCAGGGGCGGATTTGCCTGGTTCCCAAGCAAGAAATTTCTCGTGACTGCTGATGCCATATACCACATGGGGAGCAGGAATTTTCAGACCAAAGTTCAGGACACAATAAACTATGCCGCCGGCGTTGAATTTTTCCTAACGGATTCATTCCCAGTCCGCGCGGGTGTCTTTACCAATTTTGCCAATACGCCGAAAATCGATCCAAACAAGACCAACCAGGAGATGAATGTGGATCTCTATGGCGCATCGCTGAGCCTCAGTTGGCAGACAAAGAATTCATCCATAACCTTGAGCGGTTTTGGCCAGTATGGCGCCGGGGATTCCCAGGTAATAAGTAATTCGACGAATGTTCAGAAAACAACGGTAATGCTCTATTCAATTGCATTGACCGGTTCGGCTAAATATTAAGAGCAATCAGGCTTAACGGCGTAAAAAATCTTTTTGTTACAGACGGCCTTTGCCGGAGATACTCAAGTTAAACCCGTATCTGCCGGTAAAGGGAAAAATTTTTAATGGATAAAACAGGATTGAACTATATAACCTGGGACTTTGAAGAAGCGGGTACCGAATCCAAATGGCATGCGTTAAAGGTTAAATAGGGGTTGCGGGCATGTCTGTAGAATTAACATTAAAAAGTCTGCTGGAAGATATTATTTATCGGATTGAGAAAGCCAATAAGACAGCCGATTCCGGGTCAATTCCTACATCAGAAAACATTTATCCCGTTCTTGTGAAAAAATATACCCTTGATATATCCCGTATGCCGGACCTTTTTGATCTCCTTGAAAAAACCCACTATATATTCTGCTTTGACATTGTAAAGGAGGATAGTGAAAATAATATCCCCGGAGTGAAGGGGCATATTCTTTGTGACCTCGGTGTAATCAAGACCCTTGTCGGATATTTTGAAAAGCAGCTCATGAGGCTTTATACCGAGGTATTGAATGAAAACCTGCCTGTAGGAAAAATAAAGAAGCATTTTCCATCTATTGCCCATGAACATAACAACACGCAGCTTGGAAGGGTCGGGAATATTGTGGTGAATCTGAACAAGTTTGAGGAGGTATTGTCCCGTGATTATGCATGCACGTCCGATGCCCAGCGTTATTCCCAGGATTGGAAAGAGAAGAGGCTTAAAAAGGAGATAAAGCTGAGCAAACCGGTGTCATCCTATATCCTCACTGCAAATGAGGCTATACCGGTACAACAAACAGACCGGGACGGGCCGGATAAACCGGCAGCGAAGATGAAAGATGGCGCCGGGAAAATGGATTCTTCAAAGATCTCTGCAGAAGTATCGTTGGATAAGAGCCTTACTATTTACGGTGTTGAAATGTACACCAGGATATGCTTCAGGGATTATAAATTTTCTCAGATTCAAAAAGTAATTGATGACAACCTTGTCAGAAACAGGGATGATTTTATTGTTATAAAAAATCAGCTGAAGATTTTGAGAAGGAATTCAGATATTGATTTAGAACTTCAGAGATATGCTTCTGACATTAACAGGCTTGAAAAGGCTGTTAATGACCGGTTGAAATGATGCTGATGATACAAACTGGGCAGTTTAAGTGATACTCCCGGAATTATAATCATCAGCCCTATTCCCGCAGTGAACCCGGAAGAAAAGAAGAGAATTGCAGAGGTGGAACAGTTATTGAAAAGAGTAGCGGTAATCGGCGGCGGCGCATCGGGCCTTATAGCCGCATGTTTTGCGTCGGAAAAGGGCAATTCAGTTATCCTGTATGAAAAACAGGGGAAACTGGGGAGAAAAATCCTGGTTACGGGAAACGGGAGATGCAACATATCAAACAGGAGCATTTCTGTTGAGAATTATAACGGAAGAAATCCTGAGTTCGTGAGTAATGTTTTTTCCAGGTTCGGCATGGAGGAGACAATAAGATTTTTTGAAACCATAGGACTCCCCATTGTCGAGGGAAAAAATGGAAAACTTTTTCCCGCATCCCTGCAGGCCTCATCTGTTGTAAAGAAATTATCCTATCAGCTTAAAAAAAAGGGTGTCGACGTGCAGCTTCACCACATGGTGGAAAGTATATCGGTTCGCGGAGACAACTTTGAGCTTAAAACCGCAGGCAGGGAGGCCCATGAATTTGACTCGGTCATATTATCCGCCGGGAGTTGCGCCTTTCCACAAGGAGGCGGCTCCATGAGCGGCCTTGAAATTTCAGGGAAACTGGGGCATACAGTCTATGAACCCTTTCCGGCGATACTCCCCGTCAATGTGCCGCTGAAAGCCCTGCACAGGCTGCAGGGTACCAAGTGGGATTGCGGCATACGGGCGGAGTGCGGCGGCAGGGTACTGGCATCTGCCGGGGGGGAAGTCCTCTTTACCGCGTACGGGCTCTCAGGTACTGCTGTCCTCGATGTATCAAGGAGTATAAATGAAATGATCCTCAATGGGAAAACTCCCGAAATTATCATAGATTTTTTTCCAGGGATGGATGAAAAGGATCTTTCTTCACGGCTTGAATCCCTGTGGTCCGACGCGAGTAAAAAATTGTCATTCAGCCTCGCCGGGCTGATTAATGATAAAATACCCGATGTATTATTCTCCATAGCCGGGATGAATGGCGAGGTGAAAGTTTCATCACTTTCCACAAGCGATAAGGAGAATGTTGTCAGGGCGTTCAAAGCGCTGAAACTTTCGCCTGGCAGGCCAAGGCCCTTCAGTGAAGCAGTTGTTGCGGCCGGGGGTGTTGATGTAAATGAAATTGATCCTGCCACCATGGAGTCCAGGCTTGTGAAGAACCTGTATATTACAGGCGAACTACTTGACATAGACGGTAACAGCGGCGGGTATAATCTTCAGTTTGCCTGGAGCACTGGGGCCATTGCCGGGATGGCACAGTAACGGGTAAATGCCATAGTCTTCATAGACTCTCAGCAACCAGCACATGTGTAATACAGGGGGATGAGGGGATGGTTGAGATATGGGGATAAAAAATTGTTTAGTTCTTTGCACCGATATACATTTTTTACAGGAAAGTTCATGATCAAGATAGCATATAAAAAAATCAGTGAATATCTGGTGCGCCACGAGGCGCTGAAAATACCAGTCGGTGGAAATCCGTCACGAGTAATTGGTCTTTCACTCGGAAGATGATAAAACAGCCTGACCGGTGACGGGAAAGGTTGAAGCTTTTTGAATCAGTTTGCAGGCCGTAACGAAAGTGAACACGCAGGCCTCGTTACACAAATGTAGTCGGTGAGACAGCCGGATTTGTTCGAAACCCGCCGATTTCATCGGAAGCAAAGACCGGATGCACGATGAAATGACTACCGGGGTTAAGAGTGATGGCATGTGAACAAAGGGTAATTCAGCGAACGTGGGAGACCTCATCGGTCAGGCCTGGTAGGCCTAATGACCTCCGTAAGGAGCAATCAGGCCGATGAGGAGTCAGATAGGCCAGTAGTAACGATGAAGCAGGGTAATGCCTGTGGAGTAAAGAGGCCTTACTTCAGGAATGTTTTTAAAGAAAGGAGTGCGCTTAGATTGGAAAATAACCTACAAACAAGCCCTTATCCGCGGTTAAGTGATGAGGAACGAGTACGAGACTTTCAGAGAAAACTTTATCAAAAAGCCAAACAGGAGTTAGAGTTTCGATTTTATGTGCTGTACGACAAGATTAGTCTGGGATACATGCTTAGAGAAGCCTACAAGAAATGCCGAAGTAAAAAGGGAGCTCCGGGAGTGGATAATATCACTTTTGAGCAAATCGAAGAAAGTGGTGTCTCACTGCTTCTGGAAGAAATTCAACAGGAACTGAAAGCAAGGACGTACAAGCCAAGTGCAGTCAAACGTGTGTACATTCAAAAAGAAAACGGTAAAATGCGGCCTCTGGGCATACCGACGATTAAAGATAGGGTCGTACAGATGGCATGCAAAATGGTGATTGAGCCGATATTTGAAGCGGATTTCGAGGATTCATCCTACGGATTCCGTCCGAAGCGGTCAGCCCATGATGCGGTAACAAAGATAAAGGAAATCCTGAAAGAGGGAAATCTCGAAGTCTTCGATGCCGACCTGAGTGCCTACTTTGATACCATACCCCATAACAAGTTGCTAAAACTTATTGGGATGCGTATCAGCGACAAGAATGTGATACACTTGATAAAACTCTGGCTCAAATCGCCAATAAGCGAAGAAGGTAAGATATCAGGAGGCAAAGGGAATGGACTTGGCACACCTCAGGGAGGAGTCATCTCGCCATTGCTGGCAAACATTTATCTGCACCTGATTGATAAAGCCGTAAATCGTGAAGGCAGTCTTTTCCAGCGTGCGGGTATAAAAATTATCCGATATGCGGATGATTTCCTATTGATAGGGAAGTCCATTCCGAAAGAAGTAATTCAACGATTGAAGGATTTACTGGAGCGGATGGAACTGACACTTAACGAAGAAAAGACCCGAACAGTTCAGTTGAACAAAGACAAACAGGGATTTCAGTTTCTGGGCTTTGAGTTCCGTTTAAACAATGACATTTATGGGAGACCTTCTAAGTATCTGCATATTGGACCAAGCCCGAAGTCGGTTAAGAAAATTCGTGGAAAAATTCATGAATATCTGTTGCACAATGGGCATCGTCCACCGCCGATGATTGTAAAAGATTTGAATGCCATTATTCGTGGTTGGATTCATTATTTCACAATACAAAAGGTGAGCTACCCGGCAAAATCGAAGCGAGACTTGAGATTTTATCTTTCAGAGTCTTTAACAAGGTATTATCGAAGAAAAAGTCAGCGGGCCTGTAAATGGGCCAAAGAGGGGGCGTTTGGGATTCTAACCAAAACCCGGGGTCTGATAGACCCGACAAAATATGCCCCGCCTGTGAATGCTTGAGATGAATCCTGTCGGTAAGCCGTATGCCTTAATAGGGCACGTACGGTTTGATGAGGGGCTTCTGGTCGGATGTAGATATCCGACCAGAGTCTACTCTATAGCCTTTCGTGGTTAATCTTTTTAAAATTGAAAAAGATAGATTGAAAAACCTGGGCTTTGGCAATTCAGAATTCCTTTGAAAAAGTTCCTGAAGAATGCCCGGGGTGTTCAACTTTTATGTTGCCTGATACCTTTTTTTCATTCCTTGCTGACAGGGGAATCGAAAAATTGATTAAAACACATGCTATTGTAAAAGTGGTCGAAGCCTTATCGCACATCCTGTGCGGCTTCGAGTGCAGTCACGAAGACTGCCTGCAAGCATGAGCCAGGATGGCTCAAAATAGCTTGCCATTAGCTCATCCTTGAGCGTCATATTTCATTCCTCATAAAAAAGAGAACAGAAAATCAATACCTCCCTAATAGGAATTCGAGTTTCTAAATTAGCAAAAAATTGTTGACATTAATTAAATGGTTGTTACTGTATAAAAGTATACAGAAGAGGTATGTCTTTTCATTTTTTGGGGCGGCGCAAATTTTAAGGCTGTGTGCATAGATTTGATTATTTATCATAAATATGCAGTTTCTTATAATTTTTATTCTGTCTCTTGAATAGGGTTGTAGAAAATACTTTCTGGTTTTTTAACGTTTTCCGGGATCTGTTTTTGTCATTTATTTGTTGAGTTTCCACTATGTTAAATGGAATGGGATACTCCCTCAGGTAACAGGTGGTGGGGCAGTGCCATTTATAGGTGTGGGAGATATACAAAAGAGATAACTTTGAATGGGATTGTCGAGTGCTTCTTTTGGAACGATTAAGGAATGCAATTCATGCGCTCGCAAGACGCTATGAGGAACGGCTTTTTTTTTGTGGCTTAGTGGCTTTGTGCGAGAAAGACCTATTTTAATTAGATTTCTCCATATATGTTATTGAGCAATTAATGTATTATAAATTCCGGGAAAATGAATGGGAATTAAATTATAAGGAGGAAACATGAGAAAAAACAGTTTATTTACGATTATCATCCTTGCTGCTTTCGTGTCCGGCGCCTGTTCCGGTGTAAAGGTCGACAATGAGCTGATGACCTTAATCAAAGAGGCGGCTGCAAAAAGCACCCTTGACATGAAATATGCTTTTGTCAAAGGGCCGCAGGAAACAGTAATATCGGACATGATTCTCAAGAAAAAAGGGGTAGTCGCTTCATTGCCAACGCTGAGCGTTGCTCTGAACGATAATGACCCAAAAGTACGGGTGGTTGCGAACCGTTACCTATACCGTGAGATCAGGGACAATATTTTCGAATTTGAAAAAAATATGAAAGCCACGCCCAAGGCCGCCGTGGAAAATCTGATCAAGGGCATTGAAACCAGCAGAGACTATGTGACCTTTTACGCCGTCGGCGCTGCAACTATGCTGGCAACCATGTACAGCCTCGACGACCGGCTGATCGCTGCAGTGGAAAAGCACCCGGAGAAATATCTCCGCCAAGAGATGTTGAAGAACCTGATTCGCTATGGCCGTATGCGTGCATTCCCGAAATTGAAAGCCTACGCAGAAAGCGGAGATCAGGGAGCATTGACCCTTGTCCTCGATTCATTCCGCGATCTCCAAAAAAAGACCGATGATGAGAAAAAAACAATAGGCGACTGGGCCCTCAAGCACCTCATAAACGATAATGCGGAAATCCGGGTCCGGGCGATCTATGCCCTTTACCTTGCAGGCGGTAAATATTATGATTCCGCTCTGGACAAGGTAGAATCCGAGAGAAAAGTTGGCGACACTCCGAAAGTTATTACCCAGTGGCTGGAAAACATGAGCGGAGGCACTGCTGCACAAAATGATCGCCGCCTTGCGCTGGTAGGGAAATCAGGGAAAGATGGTACAAAATAAAACAACAGGAATAGAAAAAAAACATACGAGGAGAAAATAATGCAAAAACACAACAAGTCTGGTACAAATTACCTTTTCTTTATTTTTTACATGCTGGCGGTTTTCGTTTTCGGGGCCATCACCTTCCTGCCGCAGGGAGAGGCCCAGGAGATTAATAACAATCTTATTTTTGCCGTTGAAGTTGCAAAACAGAGAGGGGCTCTCTACGAGCGCCCCAATATGGTATTCGAACCGGGAGACTGGGTGTCCGCCTTTTCAAAAAAAGTGGATATAGATGCCCTTAAAAAATATCAAGGCCAGAATGTTCATTTCATCTATGAGTTCCTCTACAAAGGGAGCGTAATGGCAACCCATACATTTCAAAAAAAATTTGGATTAACCGACAAATATTTCAAATTAAATATACTTCCCGATCCCTTTTCAACTACTGACAAATCTTTTCGTTGGGACTGGTCCGGGAATTTCGCTGCGGCACTGGCCAAGCTTCCTGCCGGAGTCCATGAGATCACGGTCACAGGGTACATCGATAAAGGTGGCGATAGAACAATGTTCGTAAAAGGGACCCTGGGGTACAATAATAAAAACGGAAATGAGAAGATGTCGGAATATGCCAAGGGAATTGAAAAGGAGAAAGGCTTTGATATTGCCAAGCAAAATGAAGAATTCTCAAAAAAACATGGCCGAGCGAGTGATAATGTTGAACAGATACAGACAACCGTTTTCAATAACTGTGGCCGCGAGGTAGTCATAAATTTTGCAAATAAAAAAAGTTCCACAAATAATGTGCGTTTACGCAACCGCGAGTCTTTGAACATAACGATAAACGAAGCCGAATCCATCTACATAAGCTGGAAGGGAAAAAGCGCCTATAACGGCCCTACAATCGGCAGCTTCGAATCAGGAAAGATCGTCAACCTGTGCAAATAGGAACAATCAGAAAAATGATTTTTTATCTTTTATTATTTTTTGTAATCGGAGTGTATGGATTCATTCACTACCGCCTGGCGGCCAGAAATCTTGTCGAACTGGGATATATCAATGGCAGGGGAATTATTGTGAGCCAGTCTGAAGCCCGACAGGTCTGGAAAAGTAAATCGCGTGCCGTCTATGAGCAGCAAGTCCGGTTCACCTACAATGGAAGTGAGGAAACTGCTGTTTTTATCAGGGAGCGGGGCCCCAGGGATGAAGATATCGGCAAAGAAATTGATATCATGATATGTACCACGGATATCAGCAAATCCCTTCCCGGCAGACTGGAGGGTGAGACGCGCATGGGGATCGTCCTGATGATTATCGGTGCTGCAGGGTGCATTATTTTTGCTGTTCTGGTTTACTGGAAGTACATGTACCCATAAAATTATGCAGATCTTTCTCATGCCCACTATTCTTGATTTTTTCAAGCACCGAATGAATATGCAATCTATTTTTAAATTTTAAGGCTATGTGCATAGATTTGCTTTTTTGTCATAAATATGCTGTTTCTTATAATCTTCATTCTGTCTCTTGAATAGGGTTGTATAAGTGCGCCAAGCAAAGCTTGTAATATCTTATCGGTTAAAGTCCGATACAGACAAAGCCTAACCAGCAGTCTGTCACCGACAGCGCA
>VFJS01000065.1 GCA_009885955.1 Spirochaetia bacterium
CCCCAGACCCCCCAGGCTTACCCCCACCCCATTAATCGGTATTGCGATTAAAGCTGGGGGGTGCTCAAAAGGGGGAGGGGCTTGGGATGACTATTGGCCTGTTGCCATGAATCAAAATAACTCCAGAATTATCTTATCCCATATATTCCCTGAAGTCCAAAAATCGCTGCCAACAGCCATCCCAAAAAAACCGCTCCGGCCATCTCCTCTTGTAGTGACATGTTCATTTTTTCTTATCTACCCCAGGAAATATCATAAACTTTTTCTGTCTTAAAATCATCTTCAACCTAAAAGCCCGCCCACCCCTTTAAAGGTAAATTTCTTCGTCGCAGACCAGCCTTTCGGTCTCCAAAATATTCAACATACATAAAGATGGAGTAAAACCCGGGAAAAGCTTCGTGGAAAGTCGGTACTAAGTGAACGGGCTACGATGACATGATGCCGGTCATTAATGAAATCCCTCTTCTATGGAACAACAGTGAATATACCCGATTAATCTAACCAATCAACCTATGAATGTATTCTTTCAACGTTTTTCCATTTATTGGCTTCGGCATAAATCTTGAAGCGCCAACAGTCAGAAGATCATTCACTTCATGAATAGAGATAATGCCTGATATTAGAATTATTGGCAAATTTACAAATTTCTCTTCTCTTCTAAGTATTTGGATAAGTGTTCTGCCATCCATTCTTGGCATCATCATATCAACTACAAGAAGAGAAATATCAGGATTATCATAAAGAACATCAAGTGCAATGAGTCCATTAGAAGATTGAATTGAAGCACATCCCATTGAATCAACAATTCCGGCAATAATTTCCCTGGTTATGAAATCATCATCGGTAATTAAAATTTTTTTCATTTATACCGCCATTACGCATTAATGATAATTACAATCAGCTTAAAGTACCTGAACTCTACCTTGTTTCTATCTTTACCGATTCCTATCCCTCACAAAATTATTATCTTTCTTTTCATTAATATTCATTGATTATTTCCTCGTAGAATTTCATCATATCTTATCCGGGATTGATAGCTGATTTTTTAAACCGGTGGAAGTCCATCAATCCGGATTCTTATTAATGGTTCATGCTGTTGATTTTTCCCCACTGTTCCATTGGACGGCAATTTTTGTAAGTTCTGAAGATGTTTCAATGTTAAGCTTCTCGCGAATTTTACGCCTGTGGCTTTCAACGGTGTTGATATTGATATTCAGTTTTTTTGCAATTTCATTTCTTTTAAAACCTTTGCCTAAAAGCTGGAAAATTTCCAGTTCACGGTTGCTCAGCAGTTCCATGGGGAATAAAATTTTATCCGTTTTGCCGAATATATGTTTGCTGGCAATCATGGTGGAAATTTTATTGCTGAGATATAATTTTCCGCCCATGATTGTCTCAATGGCGCTGACTATCGTCTCCGATGCCTCATCCTTGGCTATATATCCCATGGCCCCGGCCTTTAATGCCCTCTCTGCATAAATGGTCCCGTCATCCATAGACATCACTAACGTTTTGCATTTTGGATGTCGTTCTTTAATGGCTTTAACAAGTTCTATCCCGTTTATGTTTCCTTTAATCTGAATATCGACAATTGCCAGGTCCGGTTCAGTTTCGTTAATAAGTTTTAAAGCTGAATTCCCCTCATCTGCCTCGCCGCATATTTCAAATCCGGAATGTTCTTCGAGAATATTTTTCATTCCTTTCCTGACAACCGGGTGATCATCTACCAGTAATATTTTCACAATGTCTCCAGAATTTTCACAATTAATTTATTTTTTATATGTTAAAAATATTTCCTTATTATATATTCATTAATTAAAACAAGAATAATACTAACGTGTTATTATTGTCGCCACATTTACGTTGAAAATTTTTTCACCGGCAGGAAAATATCAATTGAAAACCCTTTTTGCTCATTATTCCCTGATACAAATTGTGCATTAATCAAATCAGCGCGGTATTTCATGATTTTCAAACCCATGCCTGGATTATCCATATCCTCCTTGCCCAGTCCGGTGCCATCATCGGTTATTTTGATAAAAACATCCCCCTTAATTTCAGAAATATTTATATCTATATTTTCAGCCTTGCCATGTTTAATGGAATTATTTATTGCTTCCTTGATAATATAAAAAACCTGGGTTGCAACAAAATTTTCTTCTGTTATTACCGTCCCCTTAATTGTAATCTGGCAATTAACATTAAAAATATCATAGATCGAAGAGGCAAGTTGTTCCAAGGAAGCTATAAACCCCTCATTTGCTATTACAGCGGGGGTCAATCCCCTGGCTATTTCCCTGCATTGAACCGCAGCTCCCCTGGCAAGATCTGCCAGTTCCTCCAATTGAAGAGAATTGTTGAATTCATTCCTCTCAGTCCTCAGTTGGATCTGTTTTATTAAAAAGCTCATACCGGTAATCAACTGCCCGAGGCTGTCATGAAGGTCATGGCCTATTCTCTGGCGTTCATGTTCACTGATAATCAGCAATTCCCGCTCGAGGTTTTTAAGCTCATTTTTTGCGAAAATCCTTTCCGAATTCTGGCCAATTCTCAGTGCAATTGATTCAATTATTTTTTTGTCATCTCCAATCTGAAATACATCTGAATCTATAAATATACCTATGTTCCCAATTTCGGAATTATTAATTGTTATCGGGGTATTTATACTTGAAAAGCCCGGCATGTTTGTTTTATATCGGTAAAAGTATTCTTTCAGGGATATTTCCACCGAGGTCCCGGCAGGGAGACCAAGGGAAACAGGAATCAATTCAGCAGTTTTCTCAAGAATGTAACTTAAAGAATCCGATGATTCTTCAATGATCTGCGATAATCCATAATAACAGTTCAGCTCCCTTACTTTTTTCGCATACCTTTTTTCATTTTCAATTATTATCCTGTCATGCTCCGACTTAGCGTAGGCCATAGTAATCGTAGTAATAATACTCTCGTCGTCAGCCGTTTTTAGGAGGTATCCATAAGGATTTGTTTTTTTAGCTTTATTGATTATTTCTTTATCAGAATGAGAAGAGAGATAAATTATCGGGATTTGTTTTTTTTCAGTTATGGCAGTTGCAAGATCAATTCCGCTTATATTTGAAGTGAGGTTGATATCCATGAGAATTATGTCCGGGGATTTTTCCCCGATAATAGGCTCTATCCTGTCAATGGAGCTTTCAAGGGTATACGTCGCATTGTGTCCAAAATCATTTAACATGGTCTCGAGGCTATTCGCAGCAAGGACGTCATCCTCAATGATGAGTATTTTTAATGTTACATTATCCATGATATTCCTGAAAAATAATATGTAATAAATTTAATGTAATTTAAATCACTACTGTCCCATAGAATTATGAGAAAATAAAAATAATGCTACTAATTCTTAACTCTTGTTTTATCATGGAATCGTCAAACACCAATAAAAACAAGGGTTTTAGGA
>VFJS01000037.1 GCA_009885955.1 Spirochaetia bacterium
TATTCAGAGCATGATGGTATTATATGATAAATTGTACCAGTCGCCGAATTTCAATGAAATGTCGATTAAGAATTATCTCCCATCACTTGTTGACCAGATTATCTCAAACTTCCCCAACAGTGAGGCAGTGAGGATTGATAAAAATATTGATGACTTTATCCTCGACTCAAAGAGATTAACCACACTGGGTATACTCATAAACGAGCTCCTGACAAATGCCATGAAATATGCCTTTGCCGATAGAGCCGATGGGTTAATAACCGTATCCGCTTTATTGAAAGACAATCGGGTTTCCATAATAATTCAGGACAATGGCGTTGGTGTTCCGGAATCTGTTAATTTTGAAAACTCAACAGGTTTTGGTCTTCGGCTCGTCGGGATACTGACAAAACAACTTGGCGGTACCGTAAGAATTGAACGGGAAAATGGAACGGGAATTATTCTGGAATTTGAGAAATAGGTTTAAGCTATCTGAATTTTTAATTTCTTAAATATTATTAAATGTTAACATAGGGCGCGTAAAAAATTTATTGATTCCGGTATGATTCGAAATGAAACTTGAATTGTCTGGATGAAATACATTCTGGTTTATTTTCGATTTCCGGGAATAGGTATTCTCATTTATTTGTGGAGTTTCCACTATATATAAAACCCAATTGTTCAGCTGTTACATGACTGCTTTTAAGAATTTCATCTAACTGCTTATCTAAGGGAAGATCTTTTACTTCTTCATATGTTTGAAGTTTGATATCTCTAATCATCTCCATCATTATACTATCCTTCATTGATTACCTCCATGGGATTTGTTATTCGAATAGGATAATTATATCCTTCATTAAAATTAATCAAATGAAATCGCCTTTCTCTATTTATATTCGCAAGATGCTTATAGTTCCAACTTAATAATATATCTATTCCATAAATTGTAACTATAGCCACATGTAAAGAATCATCAACGGATGAAGGTGGTAGAGCGCCATGCAATAGATATTTCATGGCGAGTGACTTAACTTCATCTACGGATTCTTTGTAATCAAGTATGCGTATGTTATAATTTTTTGCTGCATTAAGAAGTTTTTCACGCAAATGAAAATCGGGGGTTTTCGAAATTTCATTAATCACTATATCTGAAATGAAAAATTCATAATGGGTCTCAGTATTAATTACATTAAATAATTCTTCTGTAATAAGCTTTCTTTCAGGTGAATCATCTGCAAAAAGATGACTGAGAACTGAACTGTCGAGGTAAATTTTTATTTTTTTCATTATATAATATCACTACTGTCCCATAGAATTATGAGAAAATAAAAATAATGCTACTAATTCTTAACTCTTGTTTTATCATGGAATCGTCAAACACCAATAAAAACAAGGGTTTTAGGA
>VFJS01000079.1 GCA_009885955.1 Spirochaetia bacterium
CGAAAAGGGAGGCGGAACTTCTTCCATCAGACTATTTTTTGCTCACCTACACAGTCCCCTCCCAATTGCGGCCGTTCTTTCTGGCAAATAAAAAGATGTGCTATGACCTGCTTTTTAAATCAGTGAGCCGTTCTCTCACAGAGGGTATCCTGAATAATAACCGGGAATTTCATGGCAAAGCCGGTTTCTTTGCGATGCTTCATACCTGTGATCAGAGGCTGAATTATCACCCTCATCTTCATGTTGTTGTTCCCGCGGGGTGCCTTAACGGCGACGGCACAGAATGGAGGGATTCCAATCCGGCGTTTTTTCTACCGGTTAACAAGCTGTCTGCTGATATTCGCCGGAAGCTTTTGTTCTACCTCCGGAAAGTGCTTAAGGCCGATTCTATAAAGATTCCGGAAGATATTGATAATCCGGAAACTGTTCTTGAAAAACTGAAAGATATCTCCTGTGTGGTTCACTCTCAACCTCGCGGCAAGGGGAGAAAAAAACCGGAACATGTAGTTCGTTACCTTTCACGATATGTCGCGAAAAGCGCGGTAAGTGATAAACGGATCCGCAAAGTTGAAAACGGGAATGTTTACATCAGCCATTACGATAGAAAAAAGAAACAGGGTAAAACGGAAATCGTTACGGAAGTTCAAATTTTGAAACGCCTGGTTATGCATATTCTTCCCAAAGGATTTAAAAAAGTCCGGTTCTTCGGCTTCATGGCAAATCGCCATCGCGCCTGCAGACTTGCCCTTTACAAATGCTTCTTGGACAACCTGTCGCGGAACAGGAAGAGCCGAGCGATGAGGTTCTTAATGATACCGCTTTTTTATTCTGGAAATATTTCTGAATTGATATAACTCTCTGCAGGAATTGCGGCAAGGGGCATATTCATTTTGTTCACGGCCCGGCAGGCGGCGGATAGTATTTAAAAAAAATATTGCATCCGGTTTTTTTAAAAGTTAAAATTGTTTTCGTATAGGGCGAGGTATGTCCGGATGTGTTCCTGATTTTCATAAGTTGTTAGTTTTTGATTTATCCAGTGATGTTAAAGAGCCTGATTTTTCAGAAATTGTTCTCGTATA
>VFJS01000111.1 GCA_009885955.1 Spirochaetia bacterium
CTATCTTTGTTTTGTTATTTGTCGTTATTTAACAATAATCAAGGATATTGGCCATTTATCAACTATAATTCAATTTCTCCATATATATTATTAAGCAATTGAGGTTATAGTTATATCATATTTCGGTAAAATTTTATTTTTTATAATTTCACAATTGCTAATATCCTTAATTTACTTATTAATGTCATATTATTCTATTTATTTTTTAAAGCAAAAGGGCGATTTTTTTGATGAGTTATTAATTCTTGCACTCTTCATCTCAATAGAATGTTTTTTATTGTATATTTCCATTATAATTAAAAATCAAAAAATTAAAATCCAAGAAGCAAAATCAAAAATTGAGACAATCACAAACGGCATTAAAAAATACCTTCCTGTCCAACTCGTCGATTCAATAATTAATGGTGACCATGAAGTATCATTCAAAACAGAACGCAAAAAGCTTACCATCTTCTTCTCTGACATCAAAGGCTTCACCGAAATAACCGACAATATGGAACCAGAAGAATTGTCTTCAATGCTCAATGAATATATCAAAGAGATGACCCTCATTGCACATAAACACGGCGGCACTATCGATAAATTTGTCGGCGATGCCATGATGGTCTTCTTCGGTGCCCCTGAATCAACCAATGATAAGGACCAGGCACTTAGATGTGTAAGAATGGCGATTGAAATGCAGGGGAGAATGAAGGAATTAAAAGAGAAATGGTTCAAAGCCGGTATCGAACAGCCTCTTGAAATCAGAGTTGGCATAAATACAGGCATTACAGCCGTGGGAAGTTTCGGTGCTGAGGATAGGCTTTCGTATACGACTATCGGAGGTCAGGTGAACCTTGCTTCAAGGCTCGAAGGATTGGCTGTGCCAGGTGGCATTTTAATCAGTCATTCTACCTGGGCTTTGGTGAATGAGGAAATACCCTGTAAACAGAGAGATGAAAAGGTCAAGGTGAAGGGGATTAACAGAGAAATTATTGTATACGATGTTGTGATGGAGTAATCTCTACCGGAATATTTTATGAGATTGAGAAATTAAAATGAATTTTCTAAAGAAGCAATGATGTTAATAGGCAGAGCATTTATTTCACCACAGATTATTATTGGAGTTCATCGGAAAGCAGTCCATCATCGGTGTATAAGGTGTCATTAACATGAAATCATTTCGAAAACACTTGAACGAACAAATGAAAAATCCTGAATTTGCTAAAGCATTTAACAGTGAAAAAGAAATAATCCAATTGGCGGTGAAAATAGCTGTTGAGAGAAACAAATTAGGAATCTCGCAGGCAGAGCTTGCAAAAAAAGCCCATGTTACCCAGCAGCAGTTATCAAAAGTTGAAAATGGAGTAAACTGTAACATTCATACATTCATTAAGATATGTACGGCATTGGGTTTAAAGCTTAATTTTGAGCGGAAAAAAATGCGAGTAAAAACTTGATTGCCTCATAAAATATTTATTATAATCAAACATAAAAATTATTGACTTTCTCCAGTAAGTACAATAGAATGATACTTTCTGGAGATAAAAATGTATAAAGACCACATGACATTAATGCATGAGTTGCGGGATTATTCCTCGCCAAAGGCAAGGCTTACACGGATGATTCGCTCCGGAGAGGTCATTCAGATACGGAGGGGGTTATTTCTTGATGGGAAAGTAGATTCTTATTCAGTCAAGAGCCTGGCAGCTGTCATCTATGGACCATCCTATATCTCCTTTGAATATGCCCTTTCCTATTATGGATTAATTCCTGAAAGGGTGAATGTCGTTACATCAGCTGTGTATAATAAAAATAAAAACCGCGCTTTTCATACCCCGGCCGGCGATTTTCACTATTACTATCTCCCTGCCCGCGTATTCCCCTATGGAGTAGTCAGGGCTGAGGAAAATGGTGAAAGCTATCTTATTGCAACCCCTGAAAAGGCCCTCTATGATACATTGTATAAGGCGAAGGGCATATCGTCCGAAAGTGCGTTGGATTCCTATCTTTTTGAAGATCTGCGAATGGAACGTGACTCCATTATTGGAATGCAGAAAGAAACCTTTCATCTTTTAACGCCTTTATATAGAAAAAAAATATTTCCAATATTTTTGGATTGGTTTGATAAGGCGGCCGGTAATGCATAGCGTTATTCAGGGGATGATAGCATCATATCAATGCCGCACAGCCGATGATTACCGGAATGCCCTCAATGAAATAGTGCAGGAAATAGCGCTCCTTGGCCTTCATCGCGGAGGCTTATTCAATATTGCCGCTTTTTATGGGGGTACCGCCCTGCGCATATTTTACGGCCTTGATCGGTTTTCAGAAGACCTGGACTTCAGCCTGCTTAAGCCCGATCCTTCTTTCGAACTTTCAGAATACACGCGTGTACTTCAGGATGAACTCGGCGCCTACGGATTGGATATGACTGTTGAAGAAAAAATAAAATCTAATGATTCACCGGTGAAATCAGCTTTCATCAAAGGCGGTACACAGATACATTTATTAAAAATTTTATCTCTCAATCCTCCTGTAAGCGGAGTGCATCCCCGGGAACAAATCAAAGTAAAACTTGAGGTTGATACCGATCCGCCTTATGGAGCCGAATATGAAATGAAATATCAATTGCTCCCCGTACCGTATAATGTGAGGATCTATTCGCAATCATCCCTCTTTGCCGGCAAAGTACACGCCGTACTTTGCAGAGGGTGGCGCACCCGGGTGAAAGGAAGGGATTTCTATGATTATATCTGGTATCTTTCCAGGGGGATACCCTTGAATTTAAACCATCTTACTGAGAGGATGCTTCAGTCAGGCCATCTTAAGTCCCGGGAAATATTTTCTGAGGATTCAGTACGCACTCGTCTCTATGAACGCTTTCAAACCGTTGATTTCAATCAGGCAAAAAAAGATGTAATCCCCTTTATCAAAAATCAAAAAGCCCTATCTTTGTGGTCTCCGGAATTCTTTATCAGCGTTACAAAAGATAAATTGAAGATTGAAATTTAATAGTACCCCCTATACTTTTACCATTTCAGGAAATTACAATAATAATAAGTGAGATAAGATTTTGTTACAATAATTAAAAAGGAATAACTGATAATGAAAAAAAATCAAATATCAACTCGAATAACTCTGCATAGTAATATCTATATTGTTAAAAATGTGTAGAGTAGGGGAGAAGGTTAAATGTCAGAACCAATACAAATCTTAAAAGAATATGCAAAAGGATATGCGCAACTAGTAGATTATTCAAATCCAAAAAATGAAATACCGAATGAGAATAAAAAATCTCAAAACGGTTCCTTTTATATCGGAAACAAACTCATATTCAGAAACAATGATAACGCTGATAACCAGTAGTATTACTTGACAAATACTTTTGTAAAGTATGTAATGAGTCTAAAATGTTAAGGATCAAATGAGTCCGTACCATAAATATTTTCTGTATTTATAACGTTTTTCGGGATCTGTTTTTATCATTTATTTCTGCAGATTCCACTAGATAAAAAAGTCATTGATAAAAATTATTGACAAATAAGTGAATTGCAATAATATGCATATATATACTATACATATTAGAGGGTTTTTATGAAGGCTACCGTTGTCGATTTAAGATATAAAATGAAAGGCATTCTCCAGGCGCTGGATCGCAATGAGCAGGTCGTCATAATGTATCATGGGAAGGAGAAAGGCATTATCATTCCTGCGTCAATCTCACAAAACGTCAAGATTGCTGAACATCCCTTTTTCGGCATGAATAAAGACAAAAAGAATCTATCGGTGGAAGAAGAACTGTCTAATCTCAGGAGCACCCGGTATTAATGCTGCTTGACACCGATATTCTTGTTTATATTCAGCGGGGGAATATAAAGGCCGCCAGGTTGCTGGAGAAAACCCCTGAGCGTTGTATTTCCATAATGACCTATATGGAACTGCTCCAGGGCGCAAAGAATAAGGAACAGCACAAATATATTTTCAGTTTCATTAAAGAATTCAATTTCAGGGTGCTCCCGCTTTCGGAAAATATCGGCCACCGGGCATCGATATACGTGGAGGAGTATTCCTTGTCACATAACATGAGAGCCGGTGATGCCATAATTGCAGCAACTGCAATTGAAAATAATCTTATTCTGTGTACGGCGAATGGCAGGCACTTTGCGCAACTGAAGGAACTTAATCTGAATGTATTTAAGCCTTAAAAATGAAGTATGTAAAATCAGCGAAATTTTAATTTTTAAGTCAGACACGATAAATCTTTTCATTTGCCATGAAATTCGATTCCGAAATGAAAGACATATCAGTCAAATTTCCGCAGTATCCATTCAAGGCTGAACTTGTAGCTGCTCTTTTTCCAGAAAATTGACAGAACAATGAAAAATATAATGGTAAGAAGAATAATGCCGAAGGCCTCTGCTGCGGAAAAGAGCCTCCAGAACTTATACCTTACTCCCAGTTCCCTGAAAATGAAGACATGAAGGAAGAGAATAGTAAGCGACAGCCTGCCGGTGGAAATAAGGGGATTTGATTCGCTGAATGTAAATTTTCTGTCAAGCCGTATAAACAGTACCAGGGAAAACTGCACCAGTGAAGCAAGGATGAGTATGATTGGCGGATTGGCCGGGTAAAACCCAAGGTAGTACCAGAATACCCTTTTCAAGGAGTCGTTTTTTGCTATGTCAAATCCCGCGATATTGACCAGGCACAAGATTGTTCCGGTTAATAAAAGCAGCGCAGCAAATATGATTACCGGTTTCAGCTTATCATCCATGATCCATTTGCCGGTGATGATGCCCGCAATGAAGAGCGAAAGCCATGGGAAAACAGGGAACTGGCTCTCAGCCATGGCCAGCCTGAAAATTCCGCCCGGCCTGCCCGTGTCCCTCATAAATTCATTATAGATGAAAGAGGGTGTATCCAGGTAATTCTGAAGAACCACTGAAACAGCCAGGCACAGAAACATTGCAGTTACCTGTAACGGGAGAGTCAGTCTTTTTAATAGAGGGGACAGGATTATTCCGAATCCTATCATGTGGAGCACATACCAGGAGCCCGGGGAAAACCAGCTGGGTATTATTACATTCAGCATATATCCGAAGAAAAGGATCATCAGCCCCCTTTTGACAAGAATACTGTCTCCCTTCCCATGCCTTGTTGAAAGAAAGACGGTGCCCGCGCCTGCAATGGTAATAAAGGCCGGCGCGGCGAATCCCCCCATGGCATTGAATCCAATCAGGGGATAGTATTTCGGAAAATTTATTGCATTCTGGGAATCAGTCCAGAGCCATATGCCCAGGTGCTGTTCCACCATGAGAATTACCGCAAGGCCTTTCAGCATATCAAGGGCAACAATTCTTTTCATGATTGAATTTTTTATGACTTTAATTTGATTTTTTTTCTTCATTACTAAATAGGTACATCATTATTAATAATGTCAAGTAAAAGAGGCTTATGTGAAATGATATTTTTTAAGGAAAAATTTTATGCTTTCCCATTGACACACATAATGTAAAAAACGTATTTATACAAATAATGCCCTCGCCCCCGGCCCCTCTCCCGGAATAGGGAGAGGGGTGATAGTAATTTAAAATTAATGAAAAAAATAATTGTTGATCTCTTGAGTCTATTTATATAGGAAATAATTTAATTTTTAAAATATCTATGTGAAATGATAATTTATATTAAAATATTAAAGACAAGTATAAAAACCCTCGCCCTACCGGGAGAGGCGGTACGCCAAGAGGCGTGTGTATATAAAAATAAACCCATCGGGTGAGAGGCCCGAATACTCCCTTATTCCTGTTCGGGAGTAAAGCAGTTTTGCTGCATAAGGAGGTA
>VFJS01000096.1 GCA_009885955.1 Spirochaetia bacterium
AGCATCTACATCAAGAACGGCTTCGGGGATACTGAATATTTTCTCCCCAACAACAGGGTAAAGGAACTGGGCATCAGCGGGGAAAAGGGGAAGAACACCGTCACCCTGGCCGATACACAGGAGATGCAGGAGGTGAAGCTGAAGAATCCTGTTATCGGCAGGTTCATTGAACTTGAAATTCTCTCGGTCTACAAAGGAACAAAATTTACCGATACCTGCATAGCTGAGGTTTCGTTTAAAAATATCAAGGTCCAGAGCTGTGAAAAGGTAGGCGATTTTAAAACTATGGAACTCAGTTTAATGCATATGATACTATCAGGCAATGGCAGTCTGAAAGGTATGATCCCGGCAGATTCTCCATTGTATATTGATGGGACCTGGAGTAAGCAGGGAAATAAAATTTTTCTTGATTTTGAAAAGGAAGAGATGGTCGCGACAGGAACGGGATGCGGAGGAGGTACAAACCCCGAGGACCGGAAAGGATGCAGCAGAATTAAGAAACAGCATAAAATTGTTCTGACTGTCCTTAACTCCTGCAGTATTCAAAGCAGTGATGGTCAAGAAGTTGAAATTAGAAAAATTGAGAAATAATTTCCATCCATACATATTGAAACAGGAGAGAATTTTTTTTTAAAACCTAAGATTCAGGAAATATTCAATAATTGAGCGAGCCACGACGGCGAGCGAACTGCGCCGAGGACGGGCAGAATTGACGATATCAGGTATTGCAATACTATTGATTTCCATAAACTATCTTCGACGGCAAGGACGCCGGCGGCGAGGTGGGCCGCAGGATGCGGCTTCCACCGAGCAAGCCCCTCGCGGCGCCTGAGCGAGCGACGCGGGGGTCGATAGGGGGCGGCCGTCGGGAGACGCCCCCTATCATGTGCCAGTCCCGGCTCCCTGGACATCCATCGCGGGCGCCAGCCCGCACAAGACGATCAGGTCACCAGGCCGAGCCAAAGAGGGTGCCACCCTCAAACCGGCAACCGGTTCACCATGCACCAGGTCTTATATCCTCCAGAAAGGTTTGCGGCATCAAATTCCTATATGCATTGTATGAATGGAATCGGTTTCGTCCAACAAAGTCTTAACATAGCTGCTTCCTGAAAATTATGGTCATAGGTAAATCATTTTTTATCCCGTTAATTATTTACTACTTCATCCTCAATGGCTTTTTGTACAAATTGATTTAATGAAATACCCATAATCTGAGCCTTTAAAGATGCCTTTTTATGTAATTCAGGATTAATTCGAACATTAAAACTGCCTTTAAAAGATTTATATGGCTCTTTATTCATTTTTTTACAAATTATGATATAATCATCCACAGCATGAGTAAATGATTTTTTTATTTCTGCTACAGTATCACCTTCAAAAGTTATCAAATCATTTACACCTTCAATCTTCCCGAAAAATATTTCATCGTCAGTACTAAAATGGACTGAGCCGATAAAATTTTTATATTGTAATGTATCTTTCATTTTAATACTCCTATATTTTTCAATTCATCAATAAGATAATCAATTTGATAACGTTTCAATTGATTTGATGGATGCGGTTTATGCAAACGAATCATACGATCTATTGATTTGTTATAAAATCCAACTCTCAATCCAGATGTCTTTCCAGGTGCTAATTCATCATAACCAGAGCCGGATAATAATGTCTTGAGTTCATCATAAGTAAAGGTCTTTGTTCTTGAAAGTAATTTTTGTAATAATTTATCTTTTTTAGTCATAATTAAAATATATTAACATGCCAATAAATAGCAACCAAAAAATGGTTGCATGTTTAATTTTTTCAAAAGTTTTCATGGAGAAAGCGCGCAAAATATCTCCTCATGTTCCCGTTGTTTGCGGCGTTTAGCTGAAGCGTACTCGCGGAAGCAAAATGTGTCACAGGCGTGGGATAAACTGATACTATGATTCAGTGATATTTATTTCAAGTAAAATTTCATGACACGAATAAGTCCAGGAACGAGCGACCGTCAGGAAGTGAAGTGCAAACAACGTGTTAAATGCTGTTTTAAAAATTATGCATAAATTTTTTTAATATCTATAAATTGAAAATTATTTCTTTTTTTAGAATTTTTTTAAGGTTTTTATCTAAAGTACAAATCTTAGCATTATGCCGATTTGCAGATAATAAAATTACACAATCAATAATTCCAACACCTTTAGAAATTAATTTATTTTCAGATGAATATATCCCTGCTTCAATCCAAATATTGTCAGTGGAACATTTTGGAAGACAATTCCAGTAAGAAATTAAAACATTTCTCTCCCTGGTATTTTTTGCACCTTGAAGTAATTCAGCAAATATACATTCAATAGATAATATTTTTTGATTCTCTAATAAATCTTTAATTTTATCAAAATAATCAGGATTTAATGTTAAAAATTCAATCCAAATTGAGGTGTCGAGAATTATCATCTTTTTCTATTGATAACTCGAACTTTATATGCTGAAAAATTATCAGAGAATTCAAAAGGTTTATGCTCAATTTCACTATTCAATTTCTTTACTTTCTTTAAAGAAATCCATTCTTCAAGTGCTACAATAAGAGATTCAGTGAGATTTTTACCTCCTGCAAATTGTTTAACTTCATCAATTATATTATCCGGGATAAGTGCTGTAACTTTCATACGATGTAATATACGATATATTGACTGATTTGTCAATATTTTTTTGAAATTGCAGAAAATTTCAATTTTTAAAATTGCATATAACCAAGTATCCGAAACTATCTCTCGCCGGCATGGACGCCGGCGGCGAGGCGATTGGATATTGAAAAATATTTTTTTCTTGACATCGGAACCCTATGGAGTAAATTCAAGGAGTGCAATAATTCCCTGATCAGGAGTGCAATAATTCCACATGGCATTCATACTCCTTGTTCCCCTGGTCCGGCAATTTATCATTAAACTGTTATATGGAAAAAAATCCAACTGGAGGAATATCCCGTGAAAAAAATCATTATATCATTCTTATTTGTTATTATTGTATTTTCCGCCGGCTGTAAGGAGAAGGTCTATGCACCGACTGTTATGAATTCTGTAAAAGCAGACTCCATCCTGGAGGGGAACGCCAAATCCTACGGGCCGGACAATCTCTTTGATCAAACCGGGAAATCATGGTGCGAGGGGGCCAAGGATGACGGTATCGGTTCAAAGATTACCATCACCCTTGCGAACGAATCGAAGATAGAGACGATCTACATCAAGAACGGCTTCGGGGATACTGAATATTTTCTCCCCAACAACAGGGTAAAGGAGATGGGCATCAGCGGGGAAAAGGGGAAGAACACCGTCACCCTGGCCGATACACAGGAGATGCAGGAGGTGAAACTGAAGAATCCTGTCATCGGCAGGTTTATTGAACTTGAAATTCTCTCGGTCTACAAGGGATCAAAATTTACCGATACCTGCATAGCTGAGGTTTCATTCAAAAATATCAAGATCCCGAGCTGTGAAAAGGTAGGCGATTTTAAAACTGATTTTAAAACTATGGAAATCAGTTTTAATCGTGCAATGCATATGATTCTATCGGGCGATGGGAGTCTAAAAGGTCAGCTCGTAACACAGAATCCATTGAATATTGATGGGACCTGGACTAAGCACGGAAATAAAGTTTTCCTTGATTTTGAAATGGATGAGGAGGTCGGCACGGGATGCGGAAGTCTGCGCCCCGAGGACCGGAAAGGATGCAGCAGGATTAAGAAACAGCATAAGATTGTTCTTACAGTCCTTAACTCCTGTACTATTCAGAGCAGTGATGGTAATGAAGTTGAAATTAGAAAAATCGAAAAATAATTTCCATCCATACATATTGAAACAGGAGAGAATTTTTTTTTAAAACCTAAGATTCAGGAAATATTCAATAATTGAGCGAACCAGGAAGGGGAGCGAACTGCGCCGAGGACGGGAAGTATTGACGATATCAGGTATTGCAATACTATTGATTTCCATAAACCATCTTCGCCGGCAAGGACGCCGGCGGCGAGGTGGGCCGCAGGATGCGGCTTCCGCCGAGCAAGCCCCTCGCGGCGCCTGAGCGAGGACGCGGGGGTCGATAGGGGGTGGCCGTCAAGACACCCCCTATCATGAACCCGTCCCGGCTCCCGGGACATCCATCGCGGGCGCCAGCCCGCACTAACCCTACCGGGCAACCGGGTATCATTCCGCAAAAAAGTGTCCCTGGCCACCAGGCCGAGCCAAAGAGGGTGCCAACCCTCAAACCGGCAGCCTGTTCACCATGCACCATGTCTTATATCCTCCCGACAGGTTTACCGCATCAAACCCCGACAGGGTAAGCATCCTCTGGGCAACATAGCCCCGGAGCCCCACCTGGCAATATATGATTATTTTTTTCTCTTTATCCAGCTCCTTCATCCTTGGCCGGAGCTCATTCACCGGGATGTTGATGGAACCGGGAATATTTCCCCTTTTGTACTCTCCCGCTGTCCTCACGTCGAGCAGAAGTGCGGCTGCAGGGTCGATGCCCGGTATATCCTCGGCATGGATTACGATGTGGTCGCCCCTTATCATGTTCGCAGCGGTAAAGCCTGCCATGTTCACCGGGTCCTTGGCTGAACTGTAGGGGGGGGCGTAGGAGAGCTCAAGGTGTTCAAGGTCAAAAACCGTAAGCCCCCCGGCTGCTGCTGCAGCAATGACGTCTATCCTCTTATCAACCCCCTCTGTTCCAATCGCCTGGGCTCCGAGGATTGCCCCCTTGTCAGGGGTGAACAGGAGCTTCAACGCTATCGGTTCAGAGCCGGGATAGTAATTCGCGTGGTTTCCGGCATGGATGATTGTTTTTTTATAGCTCATATTCATCCGCTTCAGATATTTCTCCGATACCCCTACGGCCCCTGCGGAAAGGCTGAATATCTTGCAGATGGAAGTCCCCATGGTCCCCCGGTACCGTGAATCCCTGCCGAAAACCTGGTCTGCGGCAATTCTCCCCTGCCTGTTTGCAGGGCCGGCAAGGGGGATATATCCCGGGAGACCGGAGAGGGGATTGTGTATCTCAATGGCGTCGCCCACTGCATAGATGTCAGGGTCCGATGTCTGGAGCCTGTCGTTCACCGTGATGCCCCCCATGGGGCCTGTTTCAAGACCTGCTTTCTTTGCAAGCTCGGACCTTGGCCTCACTCCAATGGCGAGGATTGCCATGTCTGTTTCAATGGATGTCCCGTCTTCAGTGGCTATGGAGAGTGCACCATTTTTTTCAACGATGGCTTTCACTTTTTTTTCGAGAAAAAGCTCAACGCCCATTACCCTGAGGTGCTGGTGTATGAGCTCGGCCATTTCAGGGTCAATGGGAGGCATCACCTGTTTATCTGCCTCGATGATGGAAACCGCTATGCCCCGTTCTTTCAGGTTTTCCGCTGCTTCAACGCCGATGAACCCCCCTCCGATTACCGCTGCCCGCCGTACCTTTTTTTCTGAAATCCATTTCATAATGGCGTCAAGGTCCGGGATGGTCTGCAGGGTGAATATCTGGGGAAGGTCGATGCCTGGTATGGGAGGTTTGAATGCCAGGGATCCCGGGGATAATATAATCCTGTCATAGGCAAGGTCCGATTCAATACCCGATTTTAAATCTTTTATCGTTACTGTGTGTTTTTCCCGGTTTATGGCAATCGCCTCGGTGTTGATGCGGACATCGATATTAAAACGGCTTTTCAGTGATTCCGGTGTCTGCACCAGGAGGCTGTTCCTCTGGGGTATGACACCGCTTATGTGGTAGGGGAGGCCGCAGTTTGCAAAGCTCACATAGGGCCCCTTTTCTATTATTGTTATCTCCGATGTTTCACTGAGGCGCCGCGCCCTGGCAGCTGCCGTAGCCCCGCCTGCAACGCCGCCGATTATTACAAGTTTAAGTCCATCATTCATTTCTATTTTCCTTAATATTTTTTATTTATCATGATAAAACTCTTTTGGATTCAGCAACTATTTTTTTTCCCTCATAAATATTATCTTGAATTTGAATTATACCAGCTTTGTCTGATAAAATATCAGGAAAAACAAATTATTCTTGATATTATATGTGTCTATGTCTAATAAGTTTTTCATACTAAGATGTTAAATTAAGTCATTAAATAATAATTTTTTGTCCCATAGATCACATCCTTTATCTTTGAAGGTGTAAGAAATGGGGATAAGGGGATATTTGAGATAGGGGGATAAAAAAAGTGTTTAAAAAAATCAGACATGATATTTCTAATGTACACTATAACGGTTCGCATAACATTAATATTCTCCCATCTCCTTATCTCATCCATCCCCCTATCTCCTATATCTTATACAGGTAAATGCTGATAAAAGTCAGCTCAAAGGGGAATGTGTGCATAGAGCGCGTTGAGGGCATAAAGGTGATTGAACTTTTTTAGGGGTGCATAACATGAAAAATATTGTTGCCGGCGGGATGATGCGTGCCCTGCAGAAGATTCCAGGGATTTTTATCTATATCATATTAATATATTTCTCCATACCTGTCACGGTGCAGTCGCTGGAATCCGGTGCGGCAGGGGAAAAACCGGAAATTCTTTCATTAAACGATGCCGTCCGCATTGCCCTCATGAACAACCATGATTATCGGATTGCCGGGGAGATGGTGGAAAAGGCCGGGGAGGGGATAAACCAGGCCTGGGGCATGCTCATGCCCGTTCTGGAGTCCGAGGCATCGGTCATGAAGCAAGGCGCTGAAACGGGTTTCATGAGCCTCTCCGACGGCCAGAACGAAGTCCATTTCATACAGGCAAGGCTGAGCGTCAACCCGGGAATTTTTTACAACACCCTCAAGCTCACGCGAAAGGCCTATGTGTCGGCAAAGGAGGAGAAGAGGCGGACAAAGTACGATGTGACCTACAGCGTTATAAAAAGCTACTTTGACGTCCTCTCTGCATCGGAGATGGTGAGGATGAGGAAGGATTCCATCGCAGCCCTGGCTGAGAACGACCGTACCGTGAGCAACATGTTCAAGGCAGGGAATGTTACAAAATACGAGCAGCTCCAGGCCCGCGTTAAGCTGAAAAGCCAGGAACCCCTTCTCCTTGAAGCGGAGAATACTTTCAGGGTCTCCATGGAACAGTTCAACTACACCCTGGGCCAGGAAGGGCTGAGGTACACCGCAGACCCGGCTGTACTGGAAGTGTCATCATTTTCCATACCGAAAGGCGGGCAGGCCGGTGAAATCAACAGGCTCATATCCCTTGCCCTTGCAGGGAGGCCGGAGTTCATCCAGATAAAAATGAAGCGGGATATCTCGGAACACAAAAGAAACATTGCAGGCTCCTTTTACCTCTGGCCGACGTTTTCCGTGATGGGGTATTACGGCATGTCACAGTCTCTGGTAAATAATCCCGGCATGTCCATCCCGACGGCTGCAGGCCTGAAAAGCATCGACATGACGCCTCTTACCGGGAACAGGGACTGGCAGAAGACCTGGCAGGTGAGGATGGCTGCCACGTATCGCTGGGGGTCACTCCTCCCCTTTGACCCGAAACGGTCCGAGGAGCGCGAGCTGGAGTCGGACATGAAAGAGGCAGACGAAGAGTTCCTGAAGCTGAAGAGAAAGATTTCCATATCGATAAAATCAAGCTACCTGAACTTCATCACGGCATATCATACAATCATATCCCAGAGGGAGAATGTCACTGCCGCAGAGGAAGGGCTCAGGGTTGCCCGCGACAGCTACCGCGTGGGGGTCATAAAAAATTCAGACCTCCTCTCGGCGGAACTTGATCTCACTGCGGCCAGGACGGGCTACATCACTGCCGTGAACAGGTATTACATCTCCCTTGCCGACCTGAAAAAGGAGATCGGGGCTGATAGCGACAAAATTATTTTAACGGAGAAGTAGCCATGCGTAAAAAGCTGATACCCATTGGAGTTGTGCTCATCTTCTTTGCGGCCGTATCCTTTTATTTTGATTTTTTCCGTTTCGATAAGAAAAAGGCCGGTATCATCGAGGGCTCAGGCACCATTGAGGTCACGGAGATAGAGATCGGTTCGAAAATGCTGGGCCGCATAGAAAAAATACCTAAGGGTGAAGGCGAAGAGGTAAAGGAGGGGGACCTCCTTGTAGTCCTGGACCAGGAGGAGCTCAGCGCCCAGAGGAATTCAGCGGCGGCGAGCCTTGTAAATGCCGAGAACCAGTTCAAGAGGATGAGCGAGCTCTATCAGGCAAATTCCTCTTCCATAAGGGACTATGACAATGCCCAGGCCTCCTTCAGGGTTGCAAAGGCCAATCTCGACAGGATTGACGCGGCCATTAAGACCGCGGTTATATACTCTCCCGTTGAAGGTACTGTCCTTGTTAAGAATCTTGAAAAGGGGGAGATAGCCTTTCCCGGGTCCCCCATCATTACCGTGGCTGATCTCAGGCACCCGTGGATAAAGATCTATGTCGATGAAAAGGGCCTAGGCTTTGTGAAAATAGGGCAGTCAGCAGGAATATTTATCGACTCCTATCCGGGAAAGCCTTTTCCGGGTAAGGTAGTTTCAATATCGAACAAGGCTGAATTCACTCCAAAGACAATTCAGACAAAAGACGAAAGGGTGAAGCTCATGTTTGCCGTTAAAATTGAGATTGAGAATCCGGAGATGATCCTGAAGCCAGGAATGCCGGCAGATGCCGAGATCAGGATAGGCCCGGTTGATGGTAACCGTAAATAACATCAGCAGGAATTTCCCCGAAGTCGCGGCAGTGCGGTCCGTAAGCTTTACCGTAGCAAAGGGGGAGATCTTCGGCATCGTGGGTCCCGACGGCTCCGGAAAAAGCACGCTGATGAGGCTTGTAGCATCCATCCTCAGGCCCCATTCCGGGAGCATTGTCATCAACGGCATGGACGCGTCAACGCATTCCTTTGAAATAAAAAAGGGGATTGCATACATGCCCCAGCGCTTCGGCCTGTACGAGGACCTCACCGTGGAGGAGAATATTCATTTTTTCGGCAGGCTCCACGGCATGCGGAAGAATGAGATACATGGAATGATCCCCAGGCTCTACAACTTCAGCAGCCTGGGGCCCTTCAGTACCAGGCTTGCCGGAAAACTTTCCGGTGGGATGAAGCAGAAACTCGGCCTGGCGTGCTGCCTTGTCCACAAGCCGTCGCTCATCCTCCTCGACGAGCCGACAAACGGCGTAGACCCTGTTTCCAGGAGGGAGTTCTGGAAGATTCTCTATGACCTCCTTGCAGAGGGTGTCGCCGTGATCGTGAGCACATCGTACCTCGATGAGGCTGAACGCTGCGGCAGGGTGGCCCTCATGCACAGGGGGGAGTTCATCAGGGTCGGCGTCCCCAAGGATATCAAAAAAGAGATGCCCGGGAAACTACTCTCCTTTCTGGTGGACAGGCCCATGGAAGGGGAGATGATTCTCCGTTTAATGAAGGGAATAAAAGGGATGCATACGGTCATCCGGACCGGGAATTTGCTGAAAGTTTTTGCCGATGACCATGTCTCAGCAATGGAAAGGATTAAGGCATCCCTGGAGCAGGGAGGCCTGAGAGTGGAATCATCGGAAGTCATTGTCCCTTCCCTTGAAGACTGCTTCGTGGAACTGGTCTCGGAAGAGGAATAGGCTGAATATGGAATCCTTCCGGAGAATTATCGCAATCGCAGACAAGGAGTGGATACAGGTACGAAGGGATTCTCGGAGCCTGGTGCTCTCCATCTTCGCCCCGCTGTTTCTCATTCTCCTTTTCGGGTATGCCCTCTCCATGGACGTGAAGCATATCAAAACCGCCATTCTCGATAATGACAGGAGCTCCCTCTCGCGGACACTCATAGAGAAATTTTCCCATACGGAATACATATCGGTGCAGGCCCATCTGAAAGATATCCGCGAGATAGACGGCCTTCTCAACTCAGGGAAGATTGTCATGGTTATCGTCATACCGTCGGGATTCGGAAAACGGTTTCATGCGGGCAAGAGCGCCGATGTGCAGCTGATTATCGACGGCTCCGATTCCACGAGCGCTTCCGTTGCCATGGGATATGCCCGCGGTATCGCGGGGAGTTTGAGCCAGGAGCTTGCCGAGGAGGGGCTCAGGCACATCGGGATGACCGATGTCAGATATCCCGTCAACGTGCGGAGCAGGGTCTGGTACAACCCGGAGCTGAAGAGCAGAAATTTCATCATCCCGGGGCTCATTGTCATCATCATGTCAATTATATCAGCCCTTATAACATCTCTCACGATATCCAGGGAGTGGGAGAGGGGCTCCATGGAGTCCCTCATCTCGGCGCCGGTGAAGGGGTACGAGGTCATCATCGGCAAGCTGATCCCCTTTATTTTCATCGGGATGTTCGATGTGCTTCTCGGGCTCATGCTGGGGTATTTTGTTTTCGACATACCCATAAAGGGGAGCATCACCGAGCTGACGCTTATCTCCATGCTCTTCCTCACCGGGACGTCGAGCCTGGGGATCATGATATCATCGGCAACGAAGATACAGGTACTCTCGGTGCAGATAGCGCTCGTTGTCACCTACCTGCCGTCGCTCATACTTTCAGGATACATCTTCCCCATACCGGATATGCCCGCCTTTGTGGGTATGATAACCTATATCGTACCTGCCAGGTACATGATCACCGTTTCAAAAAACATTGCCCTCAAGGGGATAGGCCTCTCGCTCCTCTGGGCGCAGGTGATATTCCTATCCATCTTTGCTTTAACCGTGGTGACAATCGCCATACGGAAATTCAAAGTCATGCTTCCGGATAACTGACGCCATGGTCCTCATACGAAAAACCGTACTCAGGGCATTTGTCCGGAAGGAGTTCATGCACCTCCTGCGCGACAGGCGCGTACGGGGGGTCCTTTTCGGATCCCCGGTGCTCATGCTCCTTCTTTTCGGATATGCCGTAAACACCGATGTGAGGAACGTCCGCATCGCCGTGTTCGATGAGGACAAGTCATCCATGAGCCGGGCATTCGTTGAGCGGTTTACCTCGTCCGGTTATTTTGCCAGGGGCGCCGACCTGTCTTCGGAGAAGGAGCTCCTTCCCCTCATTGATTCAGGAACCGTTGACATGTATATTCACATGGAGAGGGGATTCAAAAAAAAGGTCACCACGGGAATGGAGGCCGATGTGCAGATTGTCATTGACGGCATGGACTCAACCAGGGCATCGGTGATCATAGCATATATCAATGAAATCACGCTGAACTTTTCCAGGGAGATATATAATGACCGCATTCGAATCAACATGATCCAGAGGAGCATCCAGGCCCCGCAGGCCGATGGCGATGATGATACGGGAGATCACATGAAGGGGGCCAGGCTCAGGAAGGGGATCGGGGTAAAGGAGAGGTTCTTCTTTAATCCGGACCTGTCGAGCAGGAATTTTTTTCTCCCTGGAGTCATCGGCCTTGTTGTAGCCCTTGTTATTATCATGCTCACATCCATGTCCATTGTAAAGGAACGGGAGACCGGGACTATAGAGCAGATAATCGTCTCGCCCCTGCGCCCCCATGAATATATTCTGGGAAAGACCGTCCCCTTTGCCATCATCGGGCTCTTCGATATCATGCTTATTTCCGCCATTGCCATATTCTGGTTCAAAGTCCCCTTTAACGGGAATTTCATCTTCCTCATGGCAACAGGTTCGCTCTACACCCTCTCGTCCCTTGCCCAGGGCCTGTACATATCCACCATATCCAGGACTCAGCAGCAGGCCATGGTTTCAACATTTCTCATGATGCTTCCTTCCATCATGCTTTCAGGTTTTGTATTTCCCGTGGACTCCATGCCCCCGGCCGTTCAGGCCGTGACGTACATCAACCCCCTGCGCTACTTCATTGCAATTCTCAGGGGCATATTCCTGAAAGGCGTGGGCTTCACCGACCTCTGGCGGGAGGTCATCCCGCTTATCTTCATCAGCACCACCATACTCTACCTGAGCGCCAGGCGCTTTGCCAGGAGGCTTGAATAATGGAATATGCCGTTGAAGTGAGCAATCTCACCAAGAGGTTCGGCGATTTCACCGCCGTGGACGGCATCTCCTTTGCGGTAAAAAAGGGGGAGATCTTCGGGTTCCTGGGGCCCAACGGCGCGGGGAAGAGCACTACGATCAGGATGCTCACCGGTATCCTGATCCCCACGGAAGGGAGCGGCAGGGTTTCGGGGTTTGATATCATCACCGGGCAGGATTCCATAAAAAAGAGCATCGGCTACATGTCCCAGAGATTTTCATTGTATGACGATCTCACCGCAAGGGAAAATCTTAATTTTTTCGGGAGCATTTACGGCCTCGACGGCGCAGCCCTGGTTGAAAGGATAGACCATGTCATCGTGATGGCCGGCATTGCCGGCATGGCAGACCGGCAGGTGAAGAACCTGCCGGCCGGCATAAAACAGCGCCTTGCCCTTGGCGCGGCCATCATCCATGACCCCCCGATCCTTTTCCTTGATGAACCAACATCAGGGGTTGACCCGGTGATGAGGAGAAATTTCTGGGACCTCATATACCGGTTTTCCCGGGAGGGGAAGACAATTTTTGTCACGTCCCATTACATGGACGAAGTGGAAAACTGCAGCAGGATCATCCTCATCATCTCAGGGAGGATCATCGCCATGGACTCCCCTGATAACCTAAAAAGCTCCTTCCCCTATGAGGTCTACTCCCTGAACGTGGAACATCTGATTAAAATTTTTGACCATATTTCCAGGTTCCCCTTTGTCCAGGAGGCAGCGGTTTTCGGCAGCGACATCCATATACTGACGGAAAAGGGCTATCCCCTTGAAAAGGAGATAAAAAAAATATTTAAAAGGATCGGCGTAAAAAAATTCAGGCTCGAGAGGGTCCCTCCCACCCTGGAGGATGTTTTTGTCGTCAATGCGAGAAAATTCGGGGGCTGAGATGTCATTCCAATATATGCGGGAGCCCTGATATATATTGTAACAATTCAACTTTGAAGAGAAAAATTGCTCACGGATTTCACGGATAAACATTAATTCAAATGAATTGTGAATTAATTTATTTCAATATAATTCCAGTTTTTAATCTTTATTTTATTCATCAGGTTATAGTTCATTAGGAAAGGTTTATAGCAATGATATTAAAAAAATCTGTGAATATCCGTGTGAATCCGTGAACTAATATTTAAGAGGAGTAGTTACTATTTATTAATAATATCCTTGACATCCGGCTGATATCTTTGATTTTTTATGGAATATTGTTATGATAAAATTGAAACATATCATTATTTCCTCTGCTGTAACAATTTTAATAAATACATCAGCAGCCATTGCTTATGAAAAGACTTTTCAGCTCGATGATGTCGGGAAACATGAATTCAGCTTTGAACTGGATCCCTATTATTCAAATATTGCGTATACTTTTTCCCTGACGGACAAGCCCATTCCGAAATCCGCCTATGCCAATGAAAGAAGCATCTATTATTACCTTATAACTAATATTTATCACCCCAGGTTTGTACTTCTTGAAGCAAGTGTCTATCCCCTCCCTATCGTTGGGGTGTATATAAAAAAAAATCATGAAGAATTTTACAGCGATTCCCAGGTTTCCAAAAATTTCAACGCGGTAAAAGCCGTAACTGCCGGATTTCCCGAGCCCTGGGCCTATTCCATGTTCCTGGGCAATGTTGTGGATTTTGTGAAGGCTGATAATAAGATCGTCGGCAAGGGTTACAGCGGCCTGCTGTTCAGCTACGGAAACAGGCATATTGTAGATAACCTTATGGTTGATGATAACTGGTTTGAGGTGGAATTGAAGCTCAAAGGCTCCGATATCAGAACCAGCCATAATGTAAGCTGGAGTTATGCCCTGGGTTATAAGAACCACCTGAATGAGGACATCAGGGATACTTTCTATATTTCAATTAAGAGAAACAGGGTTGATTATGTGATAAAAGAAAGGAATCCTTTTCTTAACTTTTTTATCAGGAACAGCGAGCAGGAGATAAGGCTTGATTTTGATGTATTTAATATTGAAAGGGGTAAAATCATCCGTTATCTCTTTTTATTCGGGAAAAAGATTGTCATTATCGATAATAAAATGGCTTTTTCCTTTTCCGTTGGGACCCTGAAAACCGTGGCCAGCGGTTATTCAGGGAGGCTGGAGCAGAAGATAGATGAGCACTGGTCATTGATACTCCGCCCCAATGTAAATATGAATTTCTGACTTTTTATATTTAGGAGGTCCGCCTGTTAGAGAACAAGGGGCTTAAGCCCCTTGTTCTGGATTGTTATATCTGAAAAAATTTACCCTTTTTTTCAAAATAAAAATTGTTATTTTATTGACATTTTTTTGTGCTTTTAAAAATATCAGTAGTTACATTGTAGCTATTATATGATGAATATAACAAGTCAGTCATTTATTGAATTTTTCTTTATTTAATGAAGAAGAATAATTAAATACTGGCCCCATTACATGTTTAAACCCGACTGAAAAAGTCTTTAAAATGAGGTCGCTTACATGTTTAATAAAGAATTCGAAGCCATGCCTGAAAAAAAAATCAGGGATTTACAGCTCGAAAGGCTGAAATGGTCCCTGAAACATGCCTATTCCAATAATTCCTTCTATAAAAAGACCTTTGACAGGGCCGGTTTCAACCCCGACAGGTTTAAATCTTTAAGCGATTTGAAAAATGTCCCTTTCCTGACCAAGGATGACATGAGGGACAACTATCCCTTCGGCCTTTTCGCGGTGCCCAGGAGTGAAATTGTCCGGATTCACACATCTTCCGGGACAACGGGAAAGCCCACTATCGTCGGATATACAAAAAATGACATAGCCCTTTTCGCCGAAGCCAATGCCCGGGCCCTTGCCAGTTTCGGCGCGGGGAAAAATGATACGATCCAGATCGCCTACGGATACGGCCTTTTTACCGGGGGTCTTGGGATCCACTACGGCTCGGAAAAACTCGGGGCAATGACCATACCGGCAGGCAGCGGCAACATGGAGAGGCAGATCATGATGATGGAGGACCTGGAGGTAACGTATATCGCCTGTACGCCGTCATATGCCCTGAGTATCGCCGGTTATCTTGAGGGAAAAAAGGGATCCAATGTGAAACGGCCAGGAAGTCTCAAGGGCGCTATCCTGGGAGCTGAGCCATGGACAGAAAATATGAGAAAAGAGATTGAATCGAGGCTCCGGATTTCCGCTTACGACATTTACGGACTCAGCGAGGTTCTCGGCCCCGGCGTTGCCTGCGAATGCAGCGAAAAGTCCGGGCTCCATCTCTATGAGGATCTTTTCTACGCGGAGATTATCGACCCCGATACCCTTGAAGTGCTTCGGGAAGGTGAAAAGGGGGAGATAGTATTCACCACCCTAACAAAGGAGGGCTTCCCGTCCATCCGTTACAGGTCAAAGGACATCACAAGGCTGTACCGAGAAAACTGCAGATGCGGAAGGACAATGGTGAAGATGGAAAAAGTTGCCGGGAGGACCGACAACATGCTAATCATCAGGGGTGTCAACGTCTTCCCTTCACAGATTGAGTCCGTGCTCCTGGGCATCGACGGAATAGATCCTTTCTACCAGATACTCGTAGACCGGAAGGGGGCCATGGATGAAGTGGAGGTACAGGTAGAGGTTGATGAAAAGATCTTTACCGACGACAGCTATGACCTCAATGAGTTGTCCGCGAGGATTGCTGAAAAGCTTAAAGCGGCGCTGGGAATTGTAATAAAAATATCACTGGTCGAGGCCATGACTATTCCACGGAGCGAAGGTAAGGCAGCCAGGGTGGTGGACAGAAGAAAAATTATTTGAATATAAGGCCCGTTGCCTTGTGAATATGTATATGTTTTGAATGTTAATAATGGAGAAAATTTGATGTCAAAAAAAGTTTTACTTGGCAATGAAGCTATAGCCAGGGGCGCCTATGAAGCCGGATGCCATGTGGCAGCGGCCTATCCGGGCACTCCCAGTACGGAGATTCTGGAGACAATAGCAAGGGACTACCGGGACATAAAGTCCCAGTGGTCGCCAAATGAAAAGGTGGCCCTTGAAGTTGTTGCGGGCGCGTCAATTGCGGGAGCCAGGGCGCTGGCCGCCATGAAGCATGTGGGCCTTAACGTGGCTGCCGATCCCCTTTTTACCTTCTCATATACCGGCGTTAACGGCGGCATGGTTATCATAAATGCCGATGACCCGGGCGCATGGAGTTCACAGAATGAACAGGATAACAGGCACTTTGCCAGGGCCGCCAAGGTCCCCATGATAGAGCCCTCGGGCCCGGCAGAGGCAAAAGAATTCGTGAAACTGGCTTTTGATATTTCGGAACAGTTTGACAGGCCCGTCATAGTCCGCATAACTACAAGGATTGCGCATTCACAGGAGATCGTTGAGCTCGGCGAGAAGAAGGATGTCCCGGTAAGGGAATTCATCAGGGACCCCAAAAAATATGTCATGATCCCGGCACATGCGCGGCCGAGGCATAAATTTATCGAGGAGCAGCTTGTTAAGCTCAAGGAATATTCCAATAAGTCCGATTTAAACAGGATTGAAAAGGGGACAACGAGGCGCGGCATCATATGCAACGGCGTTGCATACAACTATGTGAAAGAGGTATGCCCCGATGACTGGGTGCTGAAGATCGGTTTTATCTGGCCGCTCCCCGATGACATGATTCGGGAATTTGCCGGACTTGTTGATGAAATCATCGTGGTTGAAGAGCTCGATCCTTTCATTGAAGAATATGTGAAGGCCATGGGCATCAAGGTCAGGGGGAAGGACATTGTCCCGCTCCTCGGTGAGCTGACCCCGGAGATCGTTGACGAGGCGCTGAATAAAAACAGGCCCCTGAATTCAGTTCCGGATTACCGGAATGAGATTCCGGGCAGGCCGCCCCAGCTCTGTCCGGGCTGTCCGCACGCCTTTGTCTTTGAAGTGTTAAAAAAACTTGACCTCCATGTGAACGGCGATATCGGATGCTATACCCTGGGCGTGCTGCCCCCCTATTCGGCAATGCACAGCCAGGGCTGCATGGGCGCCAGCATCGGCATGAACCTGGGATTTGAAAAGGCCCATGGGCCGGAAATGGCTGCAAAGAGCATCGCGGTCATCGGGGACTCCACCTTCATCCATTCGGGCATCACGGCGCTCATTGACCTTGTGTACAACAAGGGGACAGGCACTGTTCTTATCCTGGACAACAGGATCACCGCCATGACCGGGCACCAGGACAACCCTTCCACCGGCAAGACTCTCATGGGAGAGGACGCCTATGAGATTGATCTTGAACAGCTGGTGAGGGCTGTGGGAGTCAAACGCGTAATAACCGTTGATCCGAAAAATATAGAAGAGTTTGAAAAAGTTGTCAGAGAGGAAATTGCCGTAAGGGAACCCTCTGTCATCATATCACTAAGAAAATGCGTACTGATTAAGAATTGAGGGTATAAATATGAAGAATGTAATTTTCGCTGGAGTTGGTGGACAGGGCGTAATCCTTGCAAGCAAGATCCTGATGGAAGCGGCCAAGAATGCCGGTTACGGAATTAAGGAGTCCGAGGTGCACGGGATGGCCCAGAGAGGCGGAAGCGTTGACTGTCATGTGAGGTATGGAGAAAAGGTTTATTCACCGCTCATAGGAAAGGGGCATGCCGATTACATCGTAAGCCTGGAAATCCTGGAAAGCATGAGGAAGCTCGATTACCTTGCTCTCGATGGTACCCTTATAGTCAGCATCGAGCAGATCAACCCCGCTCCCGTCACCGTTGGAACAATGAAATACCCTGCGGACCTGGAAGAGTGGATTAAATCCAATGTAAAGAATTATAAAATAGTCAATACCGAAAACGCCGTAAAGGAAGTGGGCTCGAGAAAGGCCATGAACATAGTCATGCTTGGTGTCCTGTCGAAATACCTCGAATTCAGCATGGCCGAATGGGAAACGGCAATAAAGAATACGGTGAAGGATAAATTTTTTGATATGAATATGAAGGCGTTTAATGCCGGCAGGGCCTTTTGATCAAAAGACTGTTCAAAGAGCCTGCATAGACGCATTGTTCAGTATTTTTTTAACATCAATTTTCATCTATTCCCAGCAGTTTTGCGATATTGTTTCTGAATACAGCCGCCTTTTGTACTTCCGAGAATCCGGCTGATTCGAGAAGACTATGAATGAGATCAATTTCGGATTGATAACCGAACCATGGCCAATCGGTTCCGAATGCAATATGTTCCGGACCATGTTGTTTGAGCAGCTGAACAAACTGATTTTTTGTGAGGGTATGAGCCGCGTTTGAGGTATCCAGATAAAAATTTTCAGAAGACCGAAGATGGCCGCAAATCTCTTTAAACGGAGCGTCGAGCCCGCCCATATGAGCTCCGATGAATTTGATTTCCGGATAACTTCGGACAATATCTCCAAAAATTGCCGGTGTTGTATTGTATGTGTCAGCAGTGCCGAAAAAAATATCTGCAGTATAAAAAGTATCCAGAATAATAAAGAACTGGCAGCCATTATTGCGGTTCTCCTCTCTGATCATATCGAATAGATTGATTGTTTTCGGGCTATTGAGGATAAATCCCTGAGAAAAAGAACAGAGCTTGATCCCCCGTATACCTTGATTTTTAAACCGGACAAGTTCATCTCTATTATATGGATAATCCGGATGCAAAGTTCCAGCCGTATATATACGATCTGATTTTTTAGCGATTTCAAGAAAGGTGCTGTTGATTTTATTTATATGTTCAGCTTTTGCAGTTGGAAGTATCAGGCATGCCTCTATATTCACAGACTTCATAGTATTCTCAAGCGTTGTTACACCTATTCTTTCTGGAGCCTGATCAGTCTCGAGGCATAGCCTTTTTACCATAGCAGTTTTTTGGGCTATATTCTCAATAATACCAGTGGTGAATATATGAGCATGTGCATCGATGGCCATTGATTAAAATTTTCCTTTCACCTTTATCTATTGATTGAAAATTTCAATGGAATACAGCATATTCCAGTCAACTAAAAAATGATTTTTATCATTGAATTTAAAATAATATTAATCTATTCTGCATTATAGTATGAGTTATTTTTTTGTCAAATCAGGAAGTACAATTGTTTGACCTTTACACGGAAAATGCTTATATATAATTTAAAATGAATGTTCAATAGTCATTTTTCCCTTTTTTTTCAAGGCGGATACATATACATATATTTTTCTTGACTTTTTTATCGGCAGTAATTAGTAGTTACATTGTAGTTAAATTATAGCTAAAAATTACCCTGAATAAGGGCTGCTACATATAAATTTGAATAAAATACTGATACATTGATCAGTAAAAATAAAAGTACTTTGAAAATTTATCCATTTTTGACCAGGCCTAAGGCAGATAATTACAACAACTTAGGTTCATGGTTCAATCTAAAAAGAAAAAATCAGCAATATCAACTTATGTTATTTTAACTTGGGATTTTCAAAACATATTATATTTAAGGAGGAACAAAATGGCAACTGTACCGGATAAAATTTTTACCTGGCAAATGCTTCAGCCTGCAGCAAAGAATAAAGAATCGGGTGAAGTTATTCCAGGTAAAATCGAAAAAACTGAAATACCTGTTCCGGTATTAAAGGAAGGTGAGGTGCTGGTGCAAGTGGCAGGATGTGGAGTTTGCCATACTGACCTGGGTTATTTTTATGATGGCGTACCCACGGTATCTAAACCCCCCCTTTCGCTGGGACATGAAATATCAGGCACGGTAGTGGCGGGCGATGGGAAATGGATCGGCAAGGAAGTAATCATTCCTGCGGTTATGCCCTGCCGGCAATGTATTCTCTGTAAAACGGGCAGAGGCAACAGATGCCTGGCCCAGAAAATGCCTGGAAACAGTCTGGGGGTATATGGAGGCTTTTCCAGCCACATTCCCGTCCCCAGCGTGGATCTTTGCGAAGTGAAGAACCGGGGGAATATCCCTTTGGCTCATCTTGCCGTGGTTGCCGACGCGGCAACAACGCCTTATCAGGCAGCTAAGCGGGCCGATCTGCAGCCCGGAGACAATGTGATTATCATCGGGATTACAGGCGGGGTGGGACAGTATATGGGGCAGATTGCCAAGGCCCTTGGCGCGAAAACAGTCATCGGAATAGCCCGTAATAAGGAGAAGCTTGAGAGATCTCTAAAGTTCGGAGCTGACCTGGTCATCAACTCTACAGATAAAGATGCAAATACCGTGTCCAAAGAGTTCAGGGATCTCTGTAAAAGCAAAGACCTGCCGAATTTCGGCTGGAAGATATTTGAAATTACCGGTGTGAAGAGCGGGCAGGAGATTGGCCTGGCGCTGCTCGGGTTTACCGGCAAATTGATAATAGTTGGCTTTGGCCTTGCCAAAACGGAATATTCGATAGGCCGCCTCATGGCCTTTGACGCCGACATTCTGGGAAGCTGGGGGTGTCTGCCGGAATATTATCCCGTAGTACTTGACATGGTTCTGTCAAAGAGAGTCGATATTACTCCTTTTGTCGAGACAAGACCTATGAGCAGTATTGCCCAGACTTTTGCAGAAGTCCACAAGGCCGGTTCCCCGGCCAGGCGGATTGTTCTTACGCCAGATTTTTAATGCATTGGATTAACATTTAATAAGGGACTCTCGAAAAATTAACAATCGGAAGTTCCTTGTCGGGCAGACCAGGGGCAAAAAATTATGAATTTTTGTAAATTATGAAAATTCGTATTTTCCCGGATGCCCTTAACAAATAAATACAGGAGAAATAAATTATGGCTTTAGAATGGATGCCAAGAGAAAACGAAAAAAAGGATCACATGATCCATACTTCGGTCCACTGGGGAACGGAAGCGCCCTCGGTGGTTTATGAAAAACGCCCATTACAGGATCCGGCAGGCAAGGTGGTGCCCGGACTTTTTGTTTCATGGGTCAGGCTGAATAATCCAGCCCAGTACAACTCCTATACCACGGAGATGGTAAAAGGGGTAATCGCTGCCTTTGAAAACGCCTCGGTGGACAGGAGCGTGGTGGCGGTGGTTTTTACCGGTACCGGCCCCTATGCATTCTGCACCGGCGGGAATACCAAAGAATACAGTGAATATTACAGCGCCAGGCCCGATGAATACGGCCAGTACATGGAACTCTTCAACCACATGGTGGACTGCATTCTGGCATGCAAGAAGCCGGTCATATCCCGGGCCAACGGCATGAGGGTGGCAGGAGGTCAGGAAATCGGATTAGCCTGCGATATCACCCTGACTTCAGACCTGGCCATTTTCGGACAGGCGGGCCCGAAGCATGGTTCCGCTCCCGACGGCGGGTCAACGGATTTTCTGCCATGGTACCTCGGCATGGAAGACGCCATGTGGAACTGTATTTCCTGTGAAATGTGGTCAGCATACAAGATGAAGGCCAAGAATCTTGTGAGCAAGGTGGTGCCGGTTTTAAAAATCGACGGAAAATGGGTCCGCAACCCCACCATCATAACGGACACCTACGTTGAGGATGGAGAAATCGTCTACGGTGAATTAAAGAAAGGCGACGCGCTGAAAGAAGGGCAGGCCTTTGTAAAGCAGCACCAGGCAAATGCTGATTTTGAACTTCTGGATAAGGAAGTGGACAGGATAATCTGGACCTTCGCCAATCTCTTTCCGGGCTGCCTCATCAAGTCCATTGACAGCATCCGCGCCAAGAAGAAGTTTTTCTGGGATTACTCCAAAAACTACAACCGTCACTGGCTGGCCGCGAACATGGGCGGAGAGGCCTTTCTCGGTTTTGGCGCCTTTAACACGAAGAAGATCACCGGCAAGGATACAATTGATTTTATCAAATTCAGACAAAACATTGCCGACGGCAGGGCATGGAATGATGAGATGTTTTCAGAAGTTCTCGGTCCTCCGCTGAAGAAGTAGTTTCCTTCCCTTTGTGGAGAATGCGGGTATTCCTGGGATACCATGGAAAAGGCAGCAATAAGGCATAGCAATTGAATGGTCTTAAATGTCAATTTTCTGGTATCCCGGGATGCACAACCGGATACTGACCATCCGAGGTTGATGTTTTGCCGGTGTTATTCTATAATCAGGAAAGGCTTGTATTAATAAAGGCCGCGGCGGCACAGAGATTACTGCAGATATGAAAAAAAATGCTCTTATAATAATAGACGGCAATAAATCACAGTACCTCTGTGAATCTATGGAAAAAAATATAAAATGTACGCATCAGGAGATTATATGACATACAGGCATATAAAAGTTGAAGAGAGATATAACGGCGAGGCAACAGAGATTATTTTTGGACCGGCCCCTGCCAATATTATCAGTGCAGAGCTGATGAAAGAGGTATCGGCGCAATTAAAGATTGAAGAGAAGAATAGCGGTAAAAAACTGATAATATTTTCCGGTGAAGGAAAACATTTCAGCTTCGGGGCCAGCGTCGATGAGCATAAACCGGAACTTGTAAACGGCATGCTTCCGGCATTTCATAAACTCATAGGTGAAATTATGAGCTGCCCCATCCCGACTCTTGCCAGCGTCAGGGGCCTCTGCCTTGGAGGCGGATTTGAAGTTGCGCTGGCATGCACTTACCTATACGCCGAAGAGAGCGCGAAGTTCGGGGTACCGGAAATCACGCTGGCCGTATTTCCTCCTGTGGCATGCATTCTCCTGCCGATAAGATGCGGTGATGCATTTTCAGCGAAGGTGATCCTCTCCGGCGGTCAGTTCCCTGCAAAAGAACTGCATGGCCGCGGCCTCATCAATGAATGCGTGGAGAAGGACAGGCTCGATGAAACGATAATGAATTTTTTTAACAATGATATTAAGCCCAGGAGCGCATCATCCCTCAGGATTGCCAAGAAGGCCCTGACCATGTATTCAGTCAAGACCTACCAGGATTTTATCGGCAGGCTTGAAAGTCTTTACCTGAAAGACCTCATGTCCACCGATGATGCGAAGGAAGGGATCGGCGCTTTTCTTGAGAAGAGGAAACCCGTATGGAAAAACAGCTGATTATAGTAAGGGCGGATAAACGTAAGGGCGGATAATTATCCGCCCCAACAGGAGGTAACATATTGGACGCATATATAGTAGAAGCAAAACGGACACCCATCGGCAGGTCCCACAACGAGAAGGGGATTTTCAGGGGAATAAGGGCTGATGAGCTTCTCGCGCAGCTTTTTACCGATCTCGCAGGGAGAATCGATCCGAAAATTCTGGACGATATCTATATCGGCTGCGTGGGCCAGCACCTGGAACAGGGAAAAAACATTGCAAGGCTTACATCACTCCTTGCAGGGTTTCCCGATACCATACCGGGAGTCACCATAAACAGGCTTTGCGGGTCAAGCCTGCAGGCCTTTAATTTTGCAGCACAGGCAATTCACTGCGGCCAGGCCGGGGCGGTCCTTGCCGGAGGGGTCGAGCACATGGAGCATGTGGCTATCAACGCATCCATCGATTATCACAAGGGTATGATGGAGAGGTTCGAGTTTCCCTTTAACGTCATGGGACTGACTGCGGAGAAGGTGGCCGGGCAGTACGGTATCTCCAGGGATGAACAGGATGAATTCGCAGTCCAGAGCCACAAGAAAGCAGTTGCAGCGCAGAAGGCGGGACATTTCGACAGGGAGATCGTACCGGTTAAAACAGGTGAAACTATGATAAAGAGCGACCAGTGCCCGCGGGAGGACACGAGCATGGAAGCCCTGCAGAAGCTCAAGCCCGCATTCAAGGAGGGAGGCACGGTGACGGCCGGGAATTCATCGCCGCTGAACGATGGCGCCAGCCTTACCCTCGTGGCATCAGGTGAGATGTGCGGAAAGATGAAGTGGGCAAAGAGGGCCGAGGTCATCGACTCTTCTATCATAGGCCTCGACCCCCTTGTAATGGGACTGGGACCAATATATGCAATCAGGAAACTTTTAGAAAAACAGAAACTCACAGTAGCCGACATAGACCTTTTTGAGATAAACGAGGCCTTTGCCAGCCAGTCAATAGCATCGGTGAGGGACCTTACTATACCGATGGATAAGGTTAACATATGCGGCGGTGCCATTGCGCTGGGCCATCCCCTTGGATCCTCGGGGACAAGGCTTATCACCACCCTTCTTCATAACCTTGAACGGACAGGGAGGGAGACAGGCATCGCATCAATGTGTATCGGCCACGGGCAGGGGATCGCGACGCTCATCAGAAGGGTGAAGTAAAGTTATTCATGCCCTCACCCCCGGCCCCTCTCCCGAATAGGGAGAGGGGAGACGTAAAAGTCAATTATTCCGGATGAGGGTAATGGAAACATAATAAATTTTTTAAACTAAAGCCCTCGCTCTAATTAAGAGAGGCGACAGGCAGGAGGCCTTAGTGTCGGTACGCCAAGAGGCGTGTGTATATAAAAATAAACCCATCGGGTGAGAGGCCCGAATACTCCCTTATTCCTGTTCGGGAGTAAAGCAGTTTTGCTGCATAAGGAGGTA
>VFJS01000080.1 GCA_009885955.1 Spirochaetia bacterium
GCATGAGATGAAATTCATAGGAAAGCCGTATGCGGGAAAACCGCACGTACGGTTTGACGAGGGGGCCCGGTGAAACTCATTATTGGGGGGATCCGGGTTCTACTCTACACAGGCAGGAGGCCTTAGTGTCGAGCGCGGACAGGATGTCCGAAAAGCGCTCGACGAATGCGCGGAGCGCGGGTGAGGGCATTATGTTTATAAGATCAAAAGTATATTATTTCACAACATTCAGAAATGAATAATAAACTTTCTGGAAAAATAGTATCTTTTTTCTTTGGAATTTTCCTCCTTACCATGAGCTGTTCAGCCAAGCATGGCATGGAGAGATCCTTTCAAGGTGTGGAGCGCCTCCATGTGGAGGTAAAGAAGGAAGGGTACGCGCTGATAAGGGGCATCTATTGCGACATATCCATAGAGGAGCTTGACCGGGAAAAATGGCAGAGAATAAGCAGCAGTAAAATTTTTATGATAAAGGATGGGCCGGTTACGACGGGCAGAGTCCCGAGCCTCATTTTTTTTCAGATGATAATAAAAAATACAAGCCGCGAAGTGATAAAGGTAGGCGGCGTAAATGTAAGGTACGGTGATATTACACTTTCGGGCCTTAACCATGAAGGCCTGAAAAAATATATTTCCTCCCCGGCGAATAAAAAGATTGATTATCGTAAGATGCTGCAGCCCCGCCGTCTTGTAACGGATAAGTTATTCTCAGGCGATATCGATTATGACCGGGACACGATAGGATACGGTTTTGATTTTATCCCGCCCTCGGATACCATACTGCAGATTTCTGTTTTCGACTGGATCCCGGTTGAAATAAAGGACTTCAAGTTTATCGTTGAATTTACAGCGGCTGGAAAAAATTTCTCATCCCATTTTGATATCAGGAGGATGGAGTTCAGGACCCGGGGCGATGTATTTCTTCAGCCTAAACAGAAAATCGAAGAATTGTATTAAAATAATAATCAGCGGTTCAGGTCGTCGATCTTTCTTATGATATTTTTTCTCTCGTTGAGCTCGGCAAGGAGATGCTCACTCTGGCATTCATGGGCGGCCTGGTAGAGATACGCAATAACCTGGATCAAAATCCCGTCTCCTGTATCCGGCCCGACTATCATTTTACCGAGAAGTTTTTTTGTAAGCGCGTTATTTTTGTAGAAGTCCTTTATCGTGCAGTCATAAAAGGGGAGGGGCCTTCCGGTTTTTGTGTCGGTCAATTTCAGGTCTTCCAGGCTGAGCGGCCTCCTTATCATTTTAATATCAGGAATTGACAACCGGTTGAAACTCCACGTTTTATGGAAGCTATAAATGACTTCCAGCCTTTTTGCTGTTTTGTAAAAAAAGGTTCCCATGGCCCTGATAAACTCCTCGGCAGCGGCCATTGTATCGAACTTCCGGGACATTATTTTTTTTACCTCTTCCATTTTTATGGCCAGGGCCGGATTGTTGCTCTTGAATGAATGCATATCATTCAAAATGGAATTGAGGAGAAGGATTTGATCCTGAATGAAATCGTGTGAAAGTAAGGGGCTTTCGTGAATATTCCTGTCCGGGTCCCTGAAGAAAATTACCGAGCCGTCCAGGATGGGGAGATAGGAATTTTTAAAAAAGTGAATAATACCGTCCATGAAGTAAAAAAAATCTCCCGAATAGTCCCTGCCGGGTTCATGGCGGCGGTTATCAATGAGTTCATGCTGGCTCTCTGCCCCCCGGGTTACTAAACTTTTTCCATTATCCTCCATTTTCAAATATTTCACAATTGCCTCATAGGGCTCAAGCTCAATCCGGAGCCTGTCAATCTCCCTTTTTTTTCTTGAGACCGGATCTTTGCCGAATTTTTTTAACATGTTTTCATGGTAGTCCCACTTTTCCGCGCTTACCCTCACCGGGGTGATGTTGAAAAATTGAAACAGCTCGTCAGGGATAATCGGACGCTGGAAAATCAAAGTTTCAGCAGAAATAAGAAGGAGTTCTGAAAATCCGTTAATATTGTAATTTTCAAGGAGCATGCGGGATATTGCGTTATCTTCATTTAATGAAGAAGGTAGAAATGATCTGTACAAAGAAATCTGCCGGTGTATGATTTTTTCCTTTTCTAAATTTCCCTTTTCATCGGCCTTTTTTCCGCCCTCTATGCCGGGTTCATCCTTTTTCAGATCATCCATATTTCTCAGCTTCAGCTCAACAAGGGACATTATTTTTTCCCTCTCCTCTGAGGTGATTTTCATGAATGAAAAATAGTTGCTCAGGTATGATATGAACTCTCCTTCAAAATTGATCCTCTCCATCCATTTTATAGAAGAGGTATCATTTTTTGCAAGCGGGGTATCCCTCAGCCATTTTCGCATGACCCTCAGGTAATTAAAAACAATCGGGTCATCAATCGTCTCATCTTTTAAAATATCGCTGAGAATTCCATTCATCCTTGACAGGACAAGTTCCTGTTCTTCCCCGACACGGCGGTATATCTTCAATAATTTTGAAGCCGGTATGAGCCTTTTTCTGAAACCTATTCCCAGCCGGTTATTCCTGTGGACCAGGTATCTTTTTTTAAATATTTTCAGGGAGCTGTATTTATATATAAGCTCATCTATGTAAAGGGATGTTTCAGTTGGAGTGGGCGGCGCTCCGGCAAGTGCTGCAGTTTCATCATTTTTTTTCACCAGCGCAATTTTTTTACGCAGCGGTCCGTCTTTGAGTTTTTTTTCTACGGGAATTTCATCTCTCTTTTTATCAGGGCAGTTTTTTATTATCTCAATAATAGTAGTGAATCTCTCGCGGTTAGTTATTCTGCTGTTTTTCATCAGGGACCGGACTGCCTCAAGTTTTCCCGGCGGAATCTCCCTTGACAGGAGCATGGATTTTGCCTTTTTTTCAAGCTTTTTTAAATCTATTTCATCAGCCATTGCTCAGATTCGCTTTTTAATTTTTATTATGTCAACCCTTTTTAGATCTTTTCATAAAATTGACACAGGGGGTAAAAAATTATTGATTTTGCCGGAGCCATGGAAAGAGAAGATTATCGGCTATGTGGAAAAGATCAACGAGCTTGATACGGAAAAAATAATCCCCTCAGACCATATCGGCGGTGTCAAAAATGTTCTTCGTAATTTCCTCCTATGTTGAAGTCAGAAACAAATAGTATTACTTGACAAATGCTTTTGTAAAGTATGTTATGAGTCTAAAATGTTAAGGATCTATTGAGTCACTACCTTAAATATTTTCTATATTTATTACGATTTTAGGGATCTGTTTTACCCAATTCCTAACGGAAATTCCTGGATAGTTAAATTTACCATGACGGATTGCTGTCTATCGAATAACTTGCCGCTAGTTTTCTCAGGTTGTCCAGCGTTATATATGGGCTCGTTCTGCTTGTCCGGTTAGCGAGCCATACTGGAATGCTTCCTCCAGGATTAATTTTCATTCTATAAATTACATGAACCGTGTCTTTTCCGGTTTCTTCAAATATCCAATTCCCTTTCAGTTCCCGGATTCTCACCATGTTATTTCCCGGAGGGAGGATGTCATTTTTCAGTGCCTCAACCTCAATCGAAAATTTCCTGTTTTTCTGGTCGATGCTGGTCACCGATTTCATGACTACATCCCTGTTCTGCACAGGCCATGGCGCATTGAATATAGAATATGTTATCAATGTTGTTTCATCGACTTTTTTAATAATCTCGCTCCTGGCGCAGTCGGCTATCCATGATGGCTGGCCAGGAACGTTCCTGAGTATCTCTCCAAGGACCTCGAGTTTTGAGGGAATGACGACAGTACCCTTGAACTCATCCACGCCCGATCCGGGCTGCGGTCTTGAATAGATTTTTATTCCGTTATTATCGCTGACAAGTTCCCATCCTTCATATGCATCCAAAAAGGCGGATAATGATATGACAGTAAGGACAAAAGATATTAGAACCGCTCTTTTAGTTTTCATAATGACTCTCCTTCATCTATCCGTATGATAATCTGAATATTCGATAATAATCATTTGTGGAATTGCATTTTACTGCATATTTTCAGCTGAGATCTGTCAAATTTCAATCGGTTAACCATTTCGGATTTATAAATATACGGTTTCCTTTTCCCGGTATATTTAAACTGAATCTGCTGACCATGATTAATATATTCTTCCATCCTGCATTCAGAAACAAGGCGTCCGTTCCAGAGTGTCATATTTGGACAGCCGTCGCACATATCGCTCTCACCGTTCGGCAGAATGTCGAAAGGCTGCATGACAATTATCGCCTGAAGGTACAGCCTTTTAAATATCTGTGACGGATGAACCAGAAATGATGCAATACGATTCCGGAATGTTTTTCTTACCGATTTATCGAACAAAAATAACAGGAAAATCAGCCAGCCGGAACGGTAAACCCACGGCTTAAGGAAGGCCACAAATCTGCCAAATACAAGATGATGCATGGTCTGGATTATCTCGATCCCTTTGCCCCCGATATTACCATAATACATATCCCTGGTCGCTGCATAAAGGCCGAAAAGCCATTTAGGGGCATCCGAAACCTGGGTTCCGCCCAAAAAAGAGTTGAATTCATATTTGGGCAATGTTTTTTTTACTTGTTCATAAAGGTCCTTTGCTGAAATGTTTTCATACGATTGCTCCCGGCAGAGAGGCATGGATGTAATGTCGATTTGTTTACCATTCACGAAGAAGTCCCATGGATCATCTGCGAAAAAGCTCCTGACAGGGACAAAGATGATCTGGACAACCCTGTCGATATTGTTTCTGCACCATTGGACAATATCGGGAACCTCATGGAGCGCTTTAGGTGTTATAGTTGTGATAAATGAACAGACAAGCCCCTTTTCTTCGCAGATCAGATTGGCAAACTGCCCGCGGAGTGTGTTAAGTTCCTTCTCCGACTTTCCCGTCCATCCCGGCCGGTTCTGGCCTGAATCGATATGAAGTATCAAGCCGAACAGGCCGGCGGCCTTAAGCTTTTTCAACAGTTCCCTGTCGAGTTGTACGCCGTTCGTGATTAAAAAAGGCTTAATGTTCTTTGACTTGACCAGTTTTACGATATCGATGAGCCGCGGATGCGTCAATGGCTCCCCGCCGGCTATCTGTATGGAATCGCATTTCCTCAGCCTTAAGAGCCCTTCAAGCTCGGTGGTTATCGCCTCCAGGCTTTTGTGTTCCTGGCCTTCATGCTCCTGTACGCAATACTCGCACGATATATCACACGCCCTTGTTATACTGAGCCAGGCATTGCTGTTATCCGTTTTTGTCCAGGGCATCCTGTAAAGCCCGCTTGTGTTGTAGTTATCATCAATCTTTAGTGGCGCTATCATGACTGTATCCTCCTTAATTGTTTAGAAAAAAATTAATTCATAATCGGCCGGTAATGCGCATCATACACTTTCTCCCGATCGTGGCCGGATTAGGCCTGATGCACAATGCAACCGATTGAATGCTGCAATTATAGCTTATTTATTGAATGAGGGCTTCCTGATTGAAGACATTCACTGGAATTGAGAATAGTGAATGGGAAATTTTAAGTCAGAGTGTATAGATCTGCTTTTTTTTGTCATAAATATGCTGTTTCTGATAACCTTTATTCTATCTCTTGAATTGGGTTGCATTTATTACTTTCTGGTTTATTAACGATTTTCAGGATCAGTTTTACCCAATTACTAATGGAAATTCATGGATATATAAAATTGACACAGGCGGTAAAAAATTATTGATTTTACCGGAGCCATGGAAAGAGAAGATTATCGGCTATGTGGAAAAGATCAACGAGCTTGATACGGAAAAAATAATCCCCTCAGACCATATCGGCGGTGTTAAAAATGTTCTACGCAATGACACTGCAGGGAGTACTATCGGTGAAGGAGTTCTCTAAAGGATGGCTCCGGAGTTTGAAAACGGTCATATTATTGTGCTGAGGATAATTGAAGGGTCCTGATGAAGGTAAATTCCTTCGTCACAGACCAGCCTTTCAGTCTCCAAAATATTCAACACCCATAAAAATAAAACATATTGTATCATGCCCAAACCCTGACGGGTAGGGCAGGGGAGTTAACCTTCATTGTTTGTAACATAGAATAGGCTGTAATCGTGGGATAAAAATTATTAAAACCTGCTGGACTGCTTCTCAGAAATTTTTTATCGCCCTCAGTGTTTTTCAAAACAAAATACTTTCCATCAATAATTAAACTTATTGACATTAAGATCACTATGCTCAATGATATAATTAATTTAAATACAGTGTATAAACTTTTTTTTAAGAGGTTGTTATGTTAAAACGTATTGGTCTTTTTCTTCTGACAAATATACTCGTAATCGTCACGGTGAGCATCATTCTCAGTTTTGTTATGCCTATGCTTGGGATTAATCCGAAGGGTGTTACAGGACTTGCCATAATGTGTGGTGTATTCGGTATGGTTGGCGCATTTATCTCTCTTGCAATCAGCAGATGGATTGCAAAAAAAGCTTATAGTATTCAGATTATTCAAAATAACGACCAAAATTATGAATTAAGGGAACTTTATCAAATGGTTGCCCGGCTTTCAAAACAGGCAGGTCTCCCCGCAGTTCCGGAAGTAGGTGTTTATGAGTCCGCCGAACCGAACGCTTTTGCAACGGGCCCGTCAAAGAGCAGGTCGCTCGTTGCGTTTTCATCCGGTTTGCTGAACTCGATGGGTAAAAAAGAAGTGGAGGCGGTTGCGGCTCACGAAATATCTCATATAGATAACGGCGACATGGTTACAATGACGCTTCTTACAGGTATTGTTAATGCGCTTGTTATGTTTTTATCAAGGATTATTGCAAATATTATCGATAATTTTATAAAGGGCGATGATGAAGAAGGGGGCCTCGGTTTTTTTGCATATATAATAGTAGTTAATTTACTACAAACTTTTTTTATGATCCTTGCGACAATACCGCTTGCTGCATTTTCAAGACAGAGGGAATATAGAGCCGACGGCGGCGCCGCAAAGCTTACATCAGCATCATCAATGTCAGATGCCCTTAAAAGCCTTGCCAAAGCCGCAGAAATTCCAACTCAGCAGGATTCTTTTGCAATAGCAAAGATCAGTTCAAATAGGAAGGTTTCACTCTGGTCTACACACCCTTCAATAGAAGATCGGATCGCGAAACTGCTGAAAATGTAGAGGTATAACATGGATTTCCCGGATATTGACGGCAGCAACTACTTTTATATCCTGGAATCAACCCCTATAATTACTGATGAAATATCATGCAATCCATCTGGATTTTGATGATCTTGAAGTGCTTTATTGAAATATAAGTAGAGTCACACATGGTGCCGCTTTTAATAAAGGGTACCATGTGTGACTGGCGGATAATTCTATTTCTGATTTATTGCAGACAGCTTCCATTGACTGGATCCGAAAGTTCTGAAGAATGTCCAGTATTCCTCAAACTTTACCGGTTCAGTTTTGCTCCCTTCAATTATACTGCCGCTCTTTTCATCAACTGTATAATCGAGTATGTTTGCATATATTGAAACAGTGATGCAGTCAGAATTCGATTCCCGCCAAGTTTCATGTATATCAATAGTGCGCACTGCAATGTTCTCCAGTTTGTTTATTTTACCAGAGGATATTAGTTTGTCAATATCATCCTGCAGGTAGTTTTTCATCTGATCATCAATAATGTCCGTTGCGGAAGAGAGATTTCTATTCATCCATGCTGCCTGAATTTTAAAAAACATATCCATAACATTATCTTTAAAACTTACTTCATTAAACGATGGATCGCTATCGGTAATGGCAGAAATACCTGATTGCGATCTGTTTGGCTGTTCGGAATTTCCTTTAAAAAATCCTCCGGTATTTATACTTTGAGGATTGGAATCTGAAAGTTTTCCTTTAGTGCGGGATCGTATAAATCTGAAAATCACATATCCGATTCCTGCAAAGATCAGTATCTGGAGAATTCCCCCCATGGCACCCATTCCTCCTCCTCCGAACCCCAGGGCATTGAAAAGCATGCTGCCCATAATGCCTCCGACTATACCGCCGCCGATACTTTTAAGAAGGCTGCCTTTATCAGAAGATTGAGTGTTGGTATTGCTTTTCTGCTGTGAAAACGAGTTTGGACTTGATCCGCTGGAGCTTCTCCCTCCGGAAGACCTTCCGCCCCCTGTACGGGCATAGGAGAGAGGCTCAAAAACCATTGCTGTTACAAAAAAAAATAAAACAGCCATTATTGTTAACTTAAAACATTTTTTCATGAAACTATCCTCCAGTAATTAGTAGATTATCTGCTGTTTGAAGAATTTATTCTTCCGGCAGAATTGTGGTTTATGAACTATCTGCAAATTGGTTGTATAATGATTCCTTTGTTAGGTTTATATAAATTCTATAATTAAAGAATAATTGTTAGTATGGTAATTCTGTTATGGTCCATCCCTGTGTTGAATCAATTCAAAAGATCTGCTATCCGGGTTATAATTAAAAATATCACCGGTCTCAATTATATAATACCATCCCATAATATTAAGAGTCTTATTTTTATATTTTTTTTCAACTTCGGGATAAGTGAGCAGATGTTTCATCTGCTCTACAACATTAAATTGCTCGGTCATCCATTCCCTTTCTATTACATCAGGCATTCTTAAATTATAATACTTCTCAATATTTCTTTTAACCGGAATGGCCAGCTCCAGCCATTTCTTTGTATGAGGTGAATTTTTTAATATATTTTCATTCCATAATGCATTACACCCTCCGCAGTTTGAATGTCCGCATACTACGATATTATCAACTTTCAGCACTTTTAAAGCGTATTCGATTGCAGATGTTGTTGCAACATATTCAGCTGTTTCCCTGTAGTGGGGCACTAAATTGGCGATATTTCTGACAATAAACAGTTCTCCGGGGAGAGTATTTGTAATAAGGGCAGGATCTATTCTTGAATCGGAGCAGCCTATAAAAAGGGTGTGCGGTTCCTGTTTTCTCCTCAGAGAAGTGAAATGATCTTTATATTTCAGAAATTCATTTTCCTTAAAATTAATAATTCCATCGAAGAGTTTTTTCAAGGTTTTTTCACCGCTTATTTTTGAACAATTACCATATTTAATTGATATATTTAATAAATAATTCTTGACTTCAAATACTGTTATCATTAATTGATATCAGTATTTGATAATAAAGGGGCTTATTATGTCAACTATAAAATTAAAAATATCATCAATGGACGGGAATACAGCGGCAGCGTATATTGCGTATGCATATACTGAAGTTGCCACGATTTATCATATCACTCCTTCGTCAACAATGGCAGAGTGTGTTGATGAATGGTCCGCTTATGGGCGAAAAAATAAATATACTTGTCATGGAACAGAAAAATGATGTCTGATCCTTACTACACAGTTCATCTTACTTCAGTGAAAGCTAAACAAAGATCTGTTAAAAGTATTATAGTGCCATGGATTCAGACTTTTCAGATGAAAGTTAAAATGTCAGGACTTAGTTATGCTGATTACGTGGAACAACAGATCAGGGCTGTTCATGACGCTGATGCAAGCGGATATCTTTTCTGGAATGCTTCACAGAATTATGACGTACCTTTTGAGGTTTCACGTAAATTAAACAGTCTACTTTTAAAAAAGAAGATAGCGGAAAAAGTGAATGCCGGAGGCTTGCATTGAATGTAAATTTATTATTCTGGATTATTTTTATAATAATGGTCAGTGTAATGTTATTTATAGATCTTTATGTTACAGATCATGATGGTAATGAAAAATCGTTAAAGAGCAGCGCAATCTGGAGTCTTATATGGATCGGTGTTGCTCTTTCTTTTAACGCATCGTTATATTTTCTCTTTGATAATGGCAAAGAAAAGGTTATGGAATTTCTGGCAAGTTATCTCATAGAGAAATCTCTCTCAGTTGATAATCTTTTTGTTTTTATTATGATATTTCAGGCATTGAACATTAAGAGGATAAATCAGCCTCATATATTAAAATGGGGAATTCTCAGCGCAATAGTTTTTAGAATAATATTTATTTTTCTTGGCGTCGGGCTGATTCAGAATTTTCAGGCTACAATTTATATCTTCGGTGTTATTCTTCTTTATGCTGCTTATAAGATGCTGAAGAATGCGCTTTCTGAAGAGGAAAAGGTTCTGGATCTTGAAAATAACCGTATAATTAAATATATAAGCAGTCACTTTAAAATCGCTACGTCTTATACAGGAAATAAATTTTTTACAAAGATAGACGGGAAAAAAGCCCTTACACCGCTCTTTCTTGCCCTTGTTATGATTGAAACTGCAGATATAGTTTTCGCTGTAGATTCAATACCGGCCGTACTTGCAATCACACAGGACACATTTATAGTAATTACGTCAAATATCATGGCGATACTTGGACTCAGGGCTCTTTATTTTGTGCTCTCCGGAATGCTTGATTCTTTTAAATACCTCAAGCATGGAGTCGCCTTCATCCTCTTTTTCGTGGGGGTTAAGATGATGATAATGCATTTTTATAAAATACCTGTTACGGTTTCTCTAATGGTAATTTTTTTCACACTTATTCTTTCAGTCGGGATTTCACTTCTTCTGAAAAAGAAAAAATTTATTTAAGAGTTTCAACTAACAGATGGTTGTCAATAATTACAGCTGTGTAAGTTTTCGAAATGATGCAGTATATTAAAAAAATCAGGTCTCGTTGATTATATCAATTCTCTGGAGAAAAAATAATGAAAAAGTATTCTATTGTCATAGAACCAGGCTTTTTAGGTGAAAAAAAAGAAAAAATAGAGAATGCCGGAAGGTAATAGTATGTGCAGCGTAAAAGATTTAACTGTAATAATTAAATCAACAGAAGATAAACCTGGATTTGGGAAGTTTAGCTTTTCCGACCGATATTCTGTATTTGACTGGGGCGCTATGCCCGATCAGATTGAAAAAAAAGGTAAAGCACTTTGTCTAATAAGCGCGTATTTTTTTGAAAAACTGTATAAGATTGGTGCAAAGAGCCACTACCTTGGTCTTTTTAATGAACAGGGAACTGTTGTGTCTCTTGATGATCTTACTGTTCCATCGGGTGAGATGGGGGTTGTTCTTTACAGGGTAATACAACCACTTGAAAATAAAGGTATTTATGATTATTCTGAATATAATAATATTAACAACAATTTCTTAATACCTTTAGAGCTTATTTACAGAAATACTCTTCCTGAAGGATCAAGTGTTTTTAAGAGGTTAAACACAGGAGAAATAAAACCTGAAGATATCGGTCTTCTTGAATTGCCGATGCCGGGTATGAAACTGGATAAAACGATACTCGATGTATCAACAAAACTGGAAACTATAGATCGGTATATTTCATGGCAGGAAGCTCTGATTATTACAGGACTTTATCCCGAGGAAATTAATGAAATGAAAGAGACGACTCAATTAATAAATAATTTAATTACCAGGGAAGTTAAAAGAATAGGGCTCTCCAATGAAGATGGTAAAATTGAGTGTGCATTAAATGAAAAAGACGAGATTATTCTTGTTGATGTTTTCGGCACACCTGATGAATGCCGCTTTACTTATGACGGACTTCATGTCAGCAAAGAACTTGCAAGGAATTATTACCGAAATACGGAATGGTATGATCAAATAGAAAAAGCGAAAAAAATAGACAGAAAATCATGGAAATCATTGGTTGAGGTTTCACCTCCTCATCTTCCGGAACGTCTGGCTATTCTATTTTCATATATGTATCAGGCTGTGTGCAATGAATTGACATTAAGGAACTGGTTTGAAGTTCCATCTCTTTCTGAAATCATGAAAGATATAAATATTGAACTTAATAATAAAGATTATAAGAATTAATTTTAAAATAGGACCTACCAATGGCAGATGTAATGATACATGAATTTCTTCTCGGTTTTATTAAAATATATATTCTTCAATATGCTGAACGTGAACCTGTTTACGGCAAGGAGCTGCATGATCAACTGTCCGGTCACGGATATAATCTTTCTTATGGAACTCTATATAATACATTTCATGTATTAGAAGAAAAAGGTTACCTGGTTCATGAAGACCGTAATGTAAAGGGGAAAATAAGAAAATATTACAATCTTACGGAGAAAGGGAGAGATGCTTTAAAAAAAGCAAAAGCACGTACAAGAGAACTTTTTGATGAGTAAATTCGGTAACAAAGCTGCATAACAGCAGAGCAGTTTCATATTATTTAATATATAGTAATTTCATCACACAGAATAGGAAATAAAAATGAATCCGAACTTTAGCATAATAAGTAATAAAATAATTATTAGAACAAAAGGCAGACTTTGTGAAACAAAAGATGAGCTTGTCAAATCCAATCTTTTTATTGAAACAGTCAATCTATGCGTCCAGGATTTGATAAAGAAAGAATCAAATTTTTTACATATTTTTTCCAATAACACCCCGGACTCAAAAAGTATAGACACCCTGATAAAGACTCTGCAGAACCTCGTTATTATTGAAACTGAGAATGTAATAAAAATTGATTCTGAATCTGAAATATTTTTCAAGGATATACATTTGTTTAAGGAGTTTATAGAGTATCTATATAATTTCTGGAGAGGATTCGAAAGATATGTTATTTGTGATTCAGAAACAGCGGACTCGCTTGATAAAAGACCTTACAGAACATTCAACCAGACAATAGTCAACCTCACCCAGATAATCAGGAGCGCATACAGGGACATAATTGAAAATTTAACAGGCACTCATCCGAGAATATACAGACAGGTAACTGCCGGAGCACAATTCGCTGCCATTTCAATTCCTCTAAGCATTAATTATCCGGATGATTACAAAAAGCTTAATAAAGTTTCTGTGATACGGCAGCTTTTACTGAATCCGCCCCACATACTGAATCCGCCTAAAAATACACGCACTGGAAGTTTTGTTAAAATTGACAAAAACCCACTGGCTTTATTAGATGTCAATGCTCAAGACTGGCTCTGTTATCCCGCAAAAGTAGGTGAGCTGATAATAAACATATATTTTCACTGCAACTTTTATGAACTTGGGTTTTCATTGTGTAACCTTTTCGATCTTGCGGAAGATGAAGATTTAATAAAAAAACCGGATGCTGTTTATATTTATGGCGTTCCGGAAGGTTCCCTTGATTCTCTTGCAGAATTTCCAACAGTTTTTTTTGAAGATGAAAAAAACGGAATCTTCTCCGCCGCATGCCCGAGGGGTGATGAATACGGATACTTCGGCTATTTAAAGAAAATGGTGCTCACGCTTCACAATGCAATAATGATAAAAAAAGGAAGAATGCCTTTCCATGGAGCAATGGTAAAATTCTTATTAAAAACCGGAAAAGAGGTAACCCTTCTTATAATGGGCGACACAGGTGCCGGAAAATCTGAAACACTTGAAGCATTTAGAAGCATGGCCGCAGACAAGATAAAGGGTATGACTATTATTGCAGACGATATGGGTTCCCTTGAAATCAATACAAAGGGAGAGGTTATCGGATACGGAACTGAAATCGGCGCTTTTCTGAGACTCGACGAACTGCAGCCTGGATACGCACTCGGGCAGATAGACAGATCAATCATAATGAGTGCAAATAGAATAAACGCAAGAATCGTAATCCCTGTTACAACTTTTGAAAATATTACAAAAGGAGAAAAGATCGATTATATTTTATATGCGAACAACTATGACGTAATAGACGATGACCACCCCATTCTCGAAAAAATTGATGATGCAGAAAAAGCTTTAAATATTTTCAGGGAAGGAACTGTTATGAGCAAAGGCACCACCACAACAACCGGATTAGTCCATTCATATTTTGCAAATATTTTCGGAGCGCCTCAATACAGGAAAGAACATGATGAGATTGCGCACAGATTTTTCAAGGCATTTTTCGATAACGGTATTTTCGTAGGTCAGATAAGGACAAGACTCGGATTGAGCGGATGGGAGATGAAAGGGCCAATGGAAGCATCGAAGGAACTTTTAACAGTTATTAATAATTGATTATTGGCTCCAGCATAGAGACTGCGGCTAAAACGAGGCAAGATAATAACAATAAGGAGATATAACATGTTACACAAAAGAAGCGCAGAAAAATTATCAGAGGCTATAAAAAAAGCAATAGATGATCACCAAATCACTAACACCGAATATGAAGAAATTATGGCAATAGTAAATGAAGACGGAGTAATTGATCCTCAAGAAAGACAATTGCTTGCATTACTGCAGGATATGATTACCAATAAATCTGTTAAGCGGATTCCCGGATAAATATAAAATACAATGAGTCACCTTAAGACCGCACACAATATATGCGAATTTTAATAAATGGCAGTTATGTGCATCAGTCAACATCCTGTGTCTGCAGTCAAGATATGATTTCGGCACTCATGCCGATGTTTAGTGAAAGATGATACGATAAAAAAACGAGGACGAACGAAGAGAACGAAAATTCAAAATTTTCTTGTCCGATTAAGGGATTATCAAAAGGAAACTCCTGCGTTTATGTATGATTTTGATGTTCCGTTTGATAACAACCTTGCCAAGCGGGATCTTCGTATGATCAAGGTGCAGCAGAAAATATCAGGATTATTTCGAACGATGACCGGTGCTGAATTATTTTGTAGAATACAAAGTTTTATCTCGACTGTCAGAAAACAGGGCTTGAATGTGATTCAATCTATTTATCAGATCATGATTGGCAAGCAGATATATCTGGATTTTCAAAGCTGAATAGCTGAGTAGTTACGAATTTTTGGATATATAAAATTGACACAGGTGGTAAAAAATTATTGATTTTACCGGAGCCATGGAAAGAATAGATTATCTTTTGAAAAACCGGGGCATATATGAAAATAGATAAGGATGTAATAACAAGGGTTGCTGTTCTCGCCAGGATAGATCTCACTGATGACGAAAAAATGGAATTCTCGGAACAGCTCTCGGGGATTATCGGCTATGTGGAAAAGATCAACGAGCTTGATACAGAAAAAATAATCCCCTCAGACCATATCGGCGGCGTCAAAAATGTTCTACGCAATGACACTGTAGGGAGTACTATCGGTGAAGGAGTTCTCGAAAGGATGGCTCCGGAGTTTGAAAACGGTCATATTGTTGTGCCGAGGATAATTGAAGGGTCCTGATGGCCGTACTTTTTATTGCCTTTCCTGCCGGAAATGATCTGATTGGGAATTTCAGGGAGCAGCATGATTTCCTTTTGAAATTCAAGGATGATATCAGGACGGTGAACAGGGAAAATTACCATGTTACCCTGAAGTATTTAGGCGACTGCAGCGTCAGCCTTGCTTCAGAAATTTCTGATGGGTTCAGGGGCCTCGATATCAGCATCAAAAAGATTTCCATTCGGGCAAAAGGTTTGGGAGTATTTCCGGACATGGGAAGCGCCAGGGTTATATGGTGCGGCCTTGAAACTGAGGGCCCCGTGATTCAGAATATATATAAGACGATTGAAGTGTTTTCGGGCAGGTTCGGTTTTGTAAGGGAGAAAAGGGGGTTTACACCACACCTGACGCTTGCAAGGGTGAAGAAGGCGAAGTCCCTGCCTGCAGAACTGTCAGGGTATATTGCTGAAAACTGGGATACATATTTTACTGATTCTATCTTTGACAGGGTATCCCTGTATGAATCCAGGTTTAAGGACGGAGGGCCGGTCTATGTTGAGCTTGTATCAATACCATTTGAATAACATGCCTGCCCCATGGTAATTATGAAAGGAAAAATATTATTACATACATGATACAAAACATTATGGAATCAGCAGAATTGCTTGAAAAGCCGGAAAAAGTTTCTACAGACCATTTCCTTCTGAAAATATTATTGAAGGGGAGGGAACCTGTTCCGGGACAGTTCATCAATATACGGATTGGCCGGGAGACCGATCCGCTGCTGCGCCGGCCTTTTTCTGTTTTTGACTGGAGTGACAATAGGGCATCAATAATAATCAGGATTGCCGGAAGGGGAACCAGCCTTCTTTCTGAGCTGTCACCGGGACCCATTGATGTCATAGGCCCTTTTGGAAAGGGGTTTACTCTTGCAGAAAACAAAGATGTTCTCCTTGTCGGCGGCGGTGTTGGAAATGCGCCGCTTTTTTTTCTTGCCCGCATGCTTAAAGAAAGGAAATGTAGAATTACCTATGTCTACGGCCACAGGTCAAAAGGTCATATGTTTTTAACTGACGTGTACCGTGACCTCTGCCATGAGTTCATACCGGTTACCGATGACGGATCAGAGGGGACAAGAGGGTATGCCGGAGATATTGCCGGAGGCATTAAAAGGCCAGGGGATTATTCCCATGTCTATGCCTGCGGGCCCCATGAGATGATGAAGAAAACTGCCCTGGCTTTCTCCATGAAGTCCAGGGTGGAGGTCAGCATAGAGAGGTATTTCGGATGCGGCACGGGCCTCTGTTCCGGGTGCACGATAGAATGTGCTGACGGGCTGAAACGGGTCTGCAAGGACGGCCCGGTTTTCCCCGGTGATAATATTTTATGGGACCGGATGGTTTGACCGGTTTTTAATATTCTTTTTAGTATTTGATATCGAATCATTATAAAAATTAAAGGAGATTTTAGAATGGCAAAACAATGGACAACCCCGCCGGCAATGCAGATTGACCCGAAGAAGCAGTATACAGCGCACATGGAAACTGATAAAGGCACAATGGTCATAGAATTATTCGCAGACAAAACTCCGATTACCGTAAATAACTTCGTTTTTCTTGCGCGCGAAGGATATTATGAAGGTGTCATCTTTCACCGGGTTATTGATAATTTCATGGCGCAATGCGGTGATCCGACATGCACCGGAAGAGGCGGACCCGGGTACACATTTGAAGATGAATTCAACTCCAATCTGAAGCATGACAAACAAGGGATTCTCTCAATGGCAAATGCAGGACCCGGCACAAACGGTTCGCAATTTTTCATCACCCATGGACCTACACCCCATTTAAACGGCAAACACACTGTTTTTGGCCAGGTTGTGGAAGGTTTGGATGTACTTATGTCCATTCCGGCGCGTGATCCCGGGAATGTCAATGCTGCTGCAGTAAAGATCATCCGTGTTACAATTCAGGAAAGTTAAACATTCAACAGAGAGTTTTGATAAAAATTTCATTTTCTTGAAATACTTTCTTTATTGACAACCCTTATCATATAGTATTCCATTTACTGATATACCAAATAGAAAATGATGTTTCTAAAAAAGGAGAAACCTATGAATTTTTTATTACAGCCGAAGAAATTTAAAAGCCTTATGGCCGATAAAGGCTCAAAGGATATAATGGATAAAACAATTAAATTTTTTGAAGATATGGGCAAGTCCAGGCTTACTGAAGAATTTAATAAAAAAGTCTGGTACAGGGAATTTATTAATTTTCTCGCGAAAGAACAGATTTTTGCGAAACTTCTTACTCCGAAGAAATATGCCGGAGGAGATTCTGACTGCCGCTGGGATACAGCGCGGAACTGTGAGTTCAGCGAGCTTCTAGCATTTTACGGCCTTGGATACTGGTATTGCTTTCAGGTGACCATACTCGGGCTGGGCCCCATCTGGATGAGTCCTAATGAGAAGGCAAAAGAGAAGGCTGCAAAACTTCTTAAAGACGGAGCTATCTTTGCCTTTGGTTTATCAGAAAAAACCCATGGCGCAGATATATATTCAATTGAAACTGTTCTTTTCCCAAAGGGGGAGGGGCACTGGATAGCAAACGGTGAAAAATATTATATTGGGAATGGAAATGAGGCGGAAATGGTTTCCACAATGGGGAAAATTAAAGACGGTACCGATGACTATACATTCTTTGTTACAAACTATAAAAATAAAGCATATGAGCTTAAAAAAAATGTAATTTCCCATCAGGAATATGTTGCGAACTTTGCACTGCATGATTATCCTGTTACTGAAGATGATATGTTGTCCCGCGGCCCCCATGCGTGGGATTCTGCCTTAAACACGGTAAATATCGGCAAATTTAATATTGGCCCTGCCTCTATAGGTGTTGTGGAACATTGTTTTTTTGAAGCAATAACGCACGCATCAAACAGGGTTCTTTACGGGCTGCATGTAACTGATATGCCGCATGTGAGGAAAAATTTTGTGGATGCCTGGCTGAGACTTATTGGAATGAAACTTTATCAGAGACGCGCTACTGATTATTTCCGGAATGCATCCTCAGAAGACAGGCGGTATCTTCTTTATAATCCGACAAGCAAGATGAAGGTAACGTTACAGGCAGAGGAAGTTGTAAATCTTTTATGGGATGTAATAGCAGCAAAGGGTTTTGAAAAGGATACTTTTTTTTCAATGGGTGCGGCAGACATACGGGGGCCGTCAAAACTCGAAGGTACTGTTCATGTAAATGTTCAGCTGATACGGAAGTTCATGAAAAATTATTTTTTCAGCCCGGTAGATTATAAGCCGGTGGCTCCGGAGTTTTCTCTTCAAGATGATCTGTTTTTATTCAATCAGGGGCCGACAAAGGGCCTGGGGAAAGTTGAGTTTCATGATTATAAACCGGTATTTGAAGCAAACAAGCAGCTTCCGAATGTTGGACATTTTATAAAGCAGATAGAGATATTCAAGGAACTTCTCGAAAAAGCCGGTCCAGATAAGATGCAGGATCTTGATCCTTCCTTTTCACTGCCGCTTGGAGAGATGTTTTCTATTGTTGTGTATGGGCAGCTTATCCTGGAGCAGTCCGGATTTGACAGGATAGACCCTGATATTTTAAATCAGGTCTTTGATTTTATGATTCGTGATTTTGCCGGATTTGCTCTGCAGATATATGGGATGAATAATACCAGAATCGAGCAGGGTGCCTATTGCAGAGAAATTATGCTTATCAAACCGGTTGGTGATAACGCGCAATATCTAAAGGTATGGGAGAAATATGTGTTTACTCTTAATGGTGAATATGAGATGAATGAATGATTCAATTATGAAGAATCTAAATTTACTCATCAGCATTGATTTGTCCCGGTATTTTATATCAGCCCCTGTCCTCGTTTTTTTTATTTTTTGGAATTCATTCGGGCCAGGAAAGAATAATTTTTTTTTACACAAAAAGATGAAAGAAGTGTTTCGCAAATAATGGAGAGATGTTTGAATAATTACGGATGATAAAATGAAAAATATACTCCTGCTAAAGCGTCTTGTATTCTTTCCCATGGTTTTTATTATTTTATTTCTGTCCGGGCTGCCCGGCCATACCACCGCCGGCAAACAGAGGAAACAGTACCATGACCCACGCGATTTTGCACGGGCCCATGTGGATAAAATTGAGTATATCCAGGGGAAGAAGGGGCCGGGAGACAAAGAAATCCGCATTCATCTAACCGTCATTGACGGCAAAAGAAAAGGAGAGATACACTTCTATTCTTTGAAGGGGGATGATGACCACCCTAAAGACCTGTTCTACCGTGAGGGAAATACTGTTTTCATTGGAATTTCAAAAGTACAGGGGGCCGATGCCGATGAATATATATCAATTTATGATGTGGACAACACGGCCGGGATTATCGTCCTCCTCTCCCTGCTTCTCCTAACCATCATTGCCGTAGGGAGGTTCAAAGGACTCATGTCCATGCTTTCCCTGGTTGCCACCATCATACTTATATTTTACATACTCATTCCCATGACCCTTAAAGGCCACTCGCCGCTCCCGATTGCAGTGGCCATATCTCTTTTTGCCATTATCGTCACCATACCCATAATAGCCGGATTTAAAATAAAGACCATTGCAGCAATGGGCGGGGCAGCTGCCGGGGTGATCTTTGCCACTATCCTCTCGCTCTTTTCAGGTTGGCTCATGCACCTCTCGGGTATTGTAACAAATGAAATGCTCACGGTCTTTTACGCTTCGGCAGTGGAGGTCAATCTCCACGGGCTTGCCATGGCGGGGATGGTGATCGCGGCCCTGGGGGCAATTATGGACGTCTGTATTTCCATCGCCTCTGCGACAGAGGAGATATTTGAGGTAAATCCGGAGATACCGTTTCAGAAGGCCTTCACATCGATTTTTACGGTGAGCTCTGATATGCTGGGAGCCACGGTGAACACACTCCTCTTCGCGTATGTGGGGAGTTCACTCCCCCTGGTCCTCCTCATCGCTATGCGTCTGGAGCCCAATGTCCCCATGAGCCTCATTTTGAACTACAACCCTGTATTGAGTGAGCTTGTGAAATCGGCTGTAGGCTGCATCGGAATGTTCCTCAGCATGCCTGCCACCGCTATTATCTCCATTGAACTCCAGAAAAAAAAGAGGTTGAAGAGGGCCGGATAAAATCACTTCCTGCGCTATCTGAACCCTGTCCCTTTATTACAATACATTTAACGTATTTCCCTGCAGGCACGATCTATATTAAAAAAAGTATCCCTTTTTTAAAAAATTTAGCTTGACAAACATTATTAGTTTAATCTAATATTATTATCAACATCTAATATTATCATTTCTTTCCGTTCATAGCAGGTTATGAACGGAAAGGGACTGAAATTATACAGGATGAAAAATTATCTACAGGAGCATATAATGAAAAAAAGAAAAATTTTCCTATTTTTAATTGCGGCTGTTTTTGGGCTGCTCATCTTCAGCGGCAGTCTGCTTGCCAACGCGCGCCATTTCACATACACCTATGAATCGGCGGTATTGCCGGCAGATGAAAAGGAAATCGAAGCCTGGCATACTGAAAAGGCCGGGAAGGACAGGTATTATCATGCCATTGATCAGCGTCTGGAGATTGAATGGGGAATCACCGGGAGGCTCCAGGGGGCCTTTTATCTCAATTTTTCCTCTGAGCAGACTGAGGATATTTACGGCACGTACTCCAAAAGCAACAAGCTCTTCGGCTCGTCCCTTGAGTTGAAATACCGTATTCTTGACCAGTCCCAATCGCCCATAGGGATTGCCCTTTACGGCGAGGTATTGTCTAAGGCCCATGAAACCGAGGCAGAGTTCAAGCTCATCATGGACAAGCGGGTCGGCCCCATCCTCTTAGCAGCAAACCTTATTGGTGAGAGGGAATGGGTGTACCAGGCCGGAAAGAATGAAGTTGAGGATATGTTCGGAGCCAGCGTCGGGATTTCTTTTCTTCCAGGCGCAGGCCTCAGCCTTGGAGCGGAATTATATATGGCCAATGAATATAAAAAAGGGGAAGGGATCGGGAAAAAATCTTTCTATGGAGGGCCCAACCTGTCCTATGATGCCGGGAGTTGGTGGTTTTCATTAAGCCTGATGCCAAGACTTAAAGTTATCCAGAAGGAAGACGAGGAGGGCCCAAATGATAAAATTAATGCCCGGTTCCTCCTGGGGCTGCACATATAAGAGTAATTAATAATTCCAAAAATACTGACTGTATGCCGATAATTATATTATGAAGACCAGATTAAGGATAACATAATGATTGAAAGAACTTTAAAAACTTTTGCGTACAACTGCACATGCGGGCATTCGGTAAAGGTATTTTTTGATTCCGGCATCCCCCAGGAGTACTACAAGTGCCGCAAATGCAGCAATGAAGTGAGAAGGGAAGAGTTGTAGTCTCAACCTGCCTGATAACTTATATCAGGCAGGCGCCTGCCTTCCACTTATATCTTCTTTATGCTGAGCAGCGTCATATCGTCTTCTAAAACATTATAATTTGAAAATGTATATACCGATTCAACAATGGAATGGACAAGTTCAAGTGAGGAACCGTTTACATTTTCCTTAATAGTGTTTTTCAGCCTCACTTCATCATACATGGATGAGCTGTCTTCACTAAGGGCCTCGGTAATGCCGTCACTGTAAAGGAGCAGGGCATCGCCTTTTTTAATATCAATCCGGACATCGGAATAGATTTTTTCCGTGGTAAATCCCATGAGCGTTCCCCTGCATATGATGCCGGTTGTTTCCCCGCTTACCGAATCGTAATGAAAAGCAGGCGGGTGCCCTGCAGATGACAGCGTAATGGTTGAGGTCATTAAATCAATCTGGCAGACGAGGACAGTGGCAAAGAAATTAGCCTTGTTCTTTTCATTTATGAGATGCCGGTTTGTCCGGTCGATAAGATCTGACGGGGAGAGTTTTTCCTGGGAAAATATCCTGAAGGCGCATCTGATTTCCACGCCTATATAGGCAGATGCAATCCCGTGGCCTGAAACATCGCAGAGGATAATCTGGTAGAGGCCGTCATCAATGAAATACCCGTCAAGGAAATCCCCTGAAAGCTCCTCTGCCGGGAGTATGGATGATGCAATGTCAAATCCCGATATGGAATGAAACATGGGCTGAAATGATGCCTGAATTTCCCTGACTTTGGACAGCTCCCCGTGGAAACGGGCGATCCGTTTTTTTTCATCGCGTTTCAGCTTTTCAAAGTCAATTGCCCTTTTCAACGCCATTTTAAACCGGTTGGCATCCAGAGGCTTAATGAGATAGTCAAATACGCCAAGTTTCATTATGTCTATAACCGACTGGGAAGTGTCTTCTGCGGTTTGTACTATAATAATCGGTTCGGGGTATAATTTATGGAGCTCTTCTATGAATTCCTTCCCATTCATGCCGGGCATCATCAGGTCTACAATATAGATTGAGTAGTCCTTTTTTTTGCACATCAGCATTCCTATTTCCCCGTTTTCGGCAATATCGCACTCCGCTCCAATGGACGTGCAAAAGGTTTTGACGATGAGCTGGTATGGTTTTGAGTCTTCAACGATAAGTATCGATAGGGCCATGGGTAATAATTTTTAAAAATAGAGACCTTTGATTAGAATATTGCCTGATTCCCATTTAAGCTGGTATATCAGGATAAATCAGAATTATCTATCAAATTAATATTAATTCTTATTTTTATTACAATCTATTATTATAGGATAATGGAGAAAATCCATAATTTTTTTTATTTAATAATTCCATGTTCTCCTCCAAAAATTTCATGGTATGTGAGCTTTTTACATTTAGCCTGTTATTTTTGTAAAATTTCATCAGATCAGCCGGCTCATCAATATCGTACCAGGAATCCATAAGACTGTATGTCTTGCCGGCTTTTTTTATTCTTTCAACAGTTCCGGTTAATACATGGGGGGTGCTCCACTGTATGCCGGAAAAAATGGACCTATCAAGGGTACCCTCTTTCGTCCCTATGAGATAATATCCTCCATCATCGGCAGGCCCAATGACAATGTCATTGTCTTCAAGCGCAGAGAATGATTTTTCAATAATCTCACAGGGGAGGTCCGGGCTGTCGCTTCCGATGATGATGCATTTTTGAGCGCCACGGGAAAACATCCTTGAAAAGGAATTGTACATTCTCATGCCCAGGTCTGGTCCGGTCTGGATAAAATAGGGAATATCCCTGCTCCAGAATGGGCGGGCGCCTTCAATTCCAATCTCCCCATCGCAGGCAATAGTCAAGGGGGCATCAACTTTCTGTGAAATGGAAATGATATCCCGGATGAACATACTATACAGCCGGTAAGCGAAATCATCACCCAGAACCCTGGCAAGCCTTGTCTTCACCCTTCCGGGTACCGGGTATCTGAGAAATACTACAAGGGACCTGCCGCTGATTTTCATTCCGATGTCACCCCATAAACTTTTTCAATGCAATAGGCGCGATGTTTCATGGCATCTCAGGATTTGTAGTAGTATCTGACCAGCGTGTCCGGGGAAACACCGGAAAAATAGAGGATTTGGATGATGATATTTTTACCGGTGGTGTACAGGATTCCATCCCTTTCCCATTTCCTTGCCGAGGTTATGACTTTTTCCGGGGAAATAAATATCCTGCCCTTCTCCTTTTTGACGCGCCTCATGAGATCAATATCCTCCATGAGAGGAATTTCCCTGTAGCCGCCAAGCTTTTTAAATAATTTTTTTGTTATAAAAATTCCCTGGTCGCCGAAGGGTATACCGGTTAAACAGCCCCTGACCCGCGCTGACAGTGAAATTAATGTAAACGGGATGCCGCAGTTGTCAAAGGAGAGTGTAAAGGCGCCGGCGTTAAATCTTCCGCTGTTTATTGCGGTAATAATAATCTGGAATGCGTTTGCAGGCAGGAGGGTGTCGGCATGGAGGAACAGGAGAATGGCGCCCGTGGAAATGGCAGCGCCTGCGTTCATCTGTATTCCCCTTCCTTTGGGGCTGAATTTTTTTTTAACATGGGGGTCTTGAATAAATTTCAGTGTCTCCCTCTCCTCGTTTCCATCCACAACGATAATTTCCACTGAGTCACCCACTTGCATGGAGCGGATATTTTCTATGGCCCTGTTGATTTCTCTCCCTTCATCATTTACCGGTATAATCATTGAGATGGAATGGCCGGTTAATGTTTCATTCATGATTTCCATTGTCATAACCTGTGATTTGCCGTTACCCTGCAGCACTCCGGACTGCTCTGAGCATCTTTAAGGGCAATATTAAATGAAATCCGTATACCAGAATGTTAAGATATACTTTAAGACATATGATACAGGATATAACCGGTATTACAACAAATATTTGAAGCAAATTTCAATTTGATAAATGGTATTTTGATTGATTATTAGACCATGGATGATAAAATGAATCATCTGTTTCTTATGAATGCGCTTAAATTATTTTGAAGCAAGGAGTATGAGTGTGAAGAAAAAAAATATCCTGATTCTATTCAGCATCATATTTTTCAACACCTGCATGAGCGGCGGATCGGCAAAAAATATTCCTGTGGAAAGGGACAGGGATTATTGCAAGACAAAATATCCCGTACTATTAGTCCATGGCCTGGGCTTCCGGGATGATAATGTAATCATTAGATACTGGGGTAAGATTGTTGACCATCTGAAAAAAAAGGGCGCGGCTGTTATCCTGAGCAGGCAGCAGGCATACTCCTCCCATGAAGACAACGCAAAGCTTATACAAGCGTCTATTATGAAATTTTTTGATAAACACCCTGAGTATGAAAAGGTTAACATCATTGCGCATTCCAAGGGGGGCATAGAGTCGAGGTACATGATATCCATGCTCGGTATGGAGGGGAGGGTGGCGAGCCTTACGACTCTTGCCACGCCGCACCGGGGATCAAAGGTGGCCGATGAGATAATGAACAAGGTCGGCTCCGAGAGGAACTCAATTGTAAAGATAATAAACGCGCTTGCCCTCCTTGCCGGGGACCCTGTTCCCGATGCCTATGATGCCGGGCAGGAGCTCACAACAACGTTCATGGAAAACTTCAATAAAGCAGTACGGGACAAAGACGGGGTATTGTACCAGAGTTACACCGGAATTATTGACGGTGAGTATCCCAACCCGCTGTGGAGAAAGCTATGGGAAAACCATAACCGCCTTGACGGGCCCAATGACGGGCTTGTATCATTGAGATCTGCGAAATGGGGAGAATTCAGGGGTATAGTGACCCATAAGAACAGAAATGTTGTCTCCCATGCCGATATCATAGGCATGCACCAGGTCACCGGAGTGTTCGACTTCATTGAGGAGGATTTCATGGCAGAGGTTGTTCATGAGCTGAAGGTGAAGGGATTGTGAACAGTAAAAAATATTTTTCATTCATTATATTATCTTTTTTATTTATTTCTGTCAATAATAAATCGGGTTGTGCGAATGGACAAATTGTTATTTTAATTGACAATTTGGATGTTTATTGGTATGGTGAACCATGATAAAAAGAATCCTCCAGGATAAACTTGTTCATTCTGCGAAAAAGTATCCAATAGTAACCCTGACAGGACCGCGGCAGTCGGGGAAAACGACACTGGTAAAAGCCGCTTTTCCCGGAAAAGAGTATATTTCCCTTGAAGATCCAGATACTCTTGATTTTGCGCTGAATGATCCCCGGGGGTTTTTAAACCAGTATCCCCATGGGGCAATATTTGATGAAATTCAGAGAGTTCCCCTGCTTTTTTCATATCTGCAGACGATTGTTGACAAAAAACAGAAAAATGGTTTATTCATACTAACAGGGTCTCAGCAGTTTTTATTATTAGAAAAAATAACCCAATCACTGTCAGGGAGAACTTCCCTTTTCAGGCTTCTGCCTTTCAGCGCAGAGGAATTGCAAAATTCCAATATAGCCGTAAAAAAAGTAGATGACTCTCTTTATAAAGGTTTTTATCCGCGGGTTCATCATCATAATATTAATCCCAGGGATTGGTACCCGGATTATACCGCTACATATATTGAGCGTGACGTAAGATCCATTAAAAATATTGGCAATCTTTCCCTTTTTCATAAATTTGTAAAGCTATGCGCTGCGAGAAGCGGCCATCTCGTCAATTTGTCGGAACTGGGCAATGTTTGCGGTATAAATCACAATACGGCAAGGAGCTGGCTTTCGGTTCTTGAAGCCAGTTATATTATTTTTTTACTGCAGCCGCACCATGTCAATTTTAACAAGAGGCTGATCAAATCGCCGAAATTATATTTCTATGATACCGGGCTGCTCTGTTCTATATTAAATATAAGGGATCCAAAATCGATAATTTATAGCCCACAGAGGGGGCAGATATTTGAAACTTTTATTGTTAGTGAAATTGTAAAATATTTCGCCAATAGAGGAGAAGCGGGTGAAATATATTTTTGGCGGGATAAAACGGGCCATGAAATCGATTGCGTCATTGAGCATAACCAGGATTTAATCCCGGTAGAAATAAAGGCAGGGGAAACGGTGGTTTCAGATTATTTTAAAAATCTTGACTATTGGTTGGATTTATCAAAAATAAGCGGACAGTCATATGTCATCTATGGCGGTGATAAAAAGCAGGCAAGAAACCGCTGTACTATCTTGCCCTGGAACATGGTTGCAAAGATATTCGGGTAAAATAGGCGGAAGGCCTTGATGCCATCGAGTACAAGTCCACTCTCCCGTTTTTCAAGATGTGAAAAGAGGAGCAGGGGAGATAAAATTTCTGGATAACTCGAGGAACAGGTTTCTGGGAATTTTATTACATTACTTGAACATGGGCGACACAGCCTTGAATTCCGGTGTCCCGGCCTTTTCAAGAATAAGAAAGGAAATAGTCTCCGTGGGATATATGACGGCCCCGGCCCCGGCCAGTGAGTTGAGTGCGGTACTCCAGTCGTGCTTTCTCCTGGAACCTACAGCGTCGCTTGCGATGATTACATTAAATCCTTTTTCGATAAGGCTGAGCGCAGTCTGAAAAACGCATACATGGGCCTCAATTCCGGCGATGATTATTGTTCTTTTCCCCATCTCAATGATTTTTTTGTTCAGGATCTCTTCCTTCATGCAGTCGAAATGGATTTTTTCCAGGAAGGGCGCGTCCGGCAACTTTCCTGCCAGGGAGGGGATTGTGGGGCCCAGGCCTTTTTTATACTGCTCAGAAACAACTACCGGTATATTGTAGGCCCTGGCAGTTTCAATTAATATTGATGTATTTTTTTCAATGTTCTCCCGAACCTTCTCCTTCATGGCAACAAAGAGCCTCTCCTGGATGTCAATGATGAATAGCGCCGCGTCGTCTCTTTTTATAAGATATTTTTTTATGTCCATGGGTTCCTCCCGGTGGTTATAGTATACTCACTTCTATACGCAAGAGTGTAAGATCAGGAGATAGGGGGATGATCGAGATATGGGGATAATAAATCAGACTCCCCATCCCCTATATCTTACACCCATATATACGGTTTGATGCAATGTATATTTTGATATGAGTCCCAGTATATCATTCATTTTTCAGAAGATCGCTGTTGATATCCTGCATGATGGAATCGGTATTATTTCGCTTAATATTTTTCAGTATAGAAGACCTCTGTCCTTCGATGATATTATCCTTGGGCCCCTTCCTTGATATTTTGAGATTGTCCTTGATGTTTTCGCAGAGGCCGCAATCCTTGTCCGGGATAGTGTCCGGGACAAATTCCTCATTGATTGTATGTTTGCAGAATTTTGACGGCAGAAGCCCTGATATCTCGCATACGGTCTTGTAACTGAGCCCGGCATATCCCGGAAACTCGAGGACCGGCTCTTTTTTCATGGCATCCTTCATGTAGGCGCCCCATACCGGGGCAGTGATGACCCCGCCGGACTGGTTTATGCCCAGGGAAAGGCCGAGCTTGTCGTATCCGATCCATATCCCCGTGGTGAGCTGCGGGACAAAGCCGATGAACCATGCGTCCTTCCAGTTGTTCGTGGAGCCTGTTTTCCCGCCAGCGGGGCGGTTGATTGCCGCATGGGATCCCGTACCTCCATTGATGACCGATCTCAGCATGCTGATCATCACCTGCGCCGTTGAGGACTTGATGATCTGAAGGGTGCCGTTTTTTTTCTTTTCGCTGATTATCCTGTTTATTTCATCTTCGCGGTTTTCGAGTATGTTTCCGCTGCTGTCCTTAATGTACCTGATCGCATAGGGGATAACATCTTTTCCCCCGTTGGCGATGATTGCATATGCCCTGGTAAGCTCCATGGGGCTCAGCTCAAGGGAGCCCAGAGTTATGGAGAGGTTTCTCCCGACCCTGGTTTTTGACTGCTCATCTTCAAATCTCAGGAGCTTGTTGTAGTATTTCATGATGTATTCAATTCCGAGCTTGTCGGCGATCCGTATCGATATCACGTTGACCGACAGAGCAAGGGCCTTCCGCAGGGTCATGAGGCCGCTGTATTCCCCTTCATAATTTTCAGGAAGCCAGTCCCCGCCGTCGTGGTCCAGGTATATTACCGGGGAGTCCAGTACTGCCGTGGCTGCAGTAAATTTTCCGCTTTCAATCGCTGCGGCATAGAGGAGGGGTTTGATGGCAGAACCGGGCTGCCTCCTCATCTGCACCGCCCTGTTAAGCTGGTTGATGCTGGTGAATTCGCTCCCGCCCACCATGGCCTCGATATAGCCGTTGTTCTGGTTGATGGAAATAATGCACCCCTCAACCTGCTGCATCTCTCTGTCCTGTGAATAGGTCCCCTTGTAGTGGTCAAGGAATTCGTCCACAGACTCCAGGCCCGAGAGAAAATTGAGCCCTTCCAGCTCGTCTATGAAGCTGCTCCTCACGTAAGCATTTATCTTTTCATTCTCCCAGGAGCCTGTCCTTTTTATTGTGTCAATCTCGAAGATGTCCATAACCATGTTCACCGTCTCGGAAAAATGATCCACAATGTATTCATCGTTTTTATACGACAGCTCCGATGAGGTGTTGGTCTGTTTTTTCAGGGCCGGGTACAGGGCCTTCTGGCCTGCAATCTGTTTGTTCACATCCAGGGTGGTGTATACCGATAGCCCCTTGTCATATACCATCTCTTCGCCGTATTTTTTTACAATGGACCTCCTGATATACTCCGTGAAGGAGGGTGCAAGGTCAACCCGGTTGCTCACGGTATTCAGCGTCGGCGCTATTTCAGCTATATAGCCAAGATAATCGGGCCAGAATTTGAGATAGGCCTCTTCAGCGCTGCTAACGGTTATGTATCCCATCTCCACCATTTTAGCCAGGGCGATTCTATGGCGCTGCATCGATGTCTTGGTATGCCGTATGGGCGACAGCTTGTTCGGGGAGCTGGGGAGGGTGGCAAGGAGGGCCATTTCCGCCAGGTTCAGTTCCCAAACATGCTTTTCAAAGTAGAGCTTTGATGCCGATTCCACGCCGTAAGAACCGTGTCCCAGGAATATCTGGTTGAGGTACATGTTGAGGATTTCATCCTTGGAGTATGTCATCTCTATCATCAGGGATATAAATGCCTCTTTCACTTTCCGGTACATATTCCGCTTACCCGATGTCAGGAGAATTTTTGCAAGCTGCTGTGTAATTGTACTCCCCCCCTGCCGAATCCTGCCGGAAAAGACATTTATAAAAAAAGCCCGTACAATCCCTTTTACATTTATGCCGTAATGCTCATAGAATTCATTGTCCTCAAGTGATATAAAGGCCTGGATGAGCTGTTTCGGGATTTTTTCAAAGGGGACAATCTCCCTTTTCTGCTTGAAGAGTTCGGCTATGAGGATGCCGTTTTTATCGTATATTTTTGTTGTCAGGTTCGGCTTGAAGAAGTTCAGGGATTTAACGCTCCTGAAATCTGAGATGAGGACGAATATGAAGGCGATTATCAGCACTATGCCGATCCCGGCAGCGATAACCCGCACTCTCCTGTAATTCTGCAGGGAGTAATTGATGATATTGTTAACAGCGCCAATAATCCATTTTACAGCGCTGCTGATGAGATTTTTGTAATCCCTTCCGGATTTATCTTTTTTGAAGTTATAACCTTGTCCATGATAACGGGGCATTAAAAAATTCTCCCCGCTGCTGTTGAATGCCGTATTTTCATATAATCAAGCCCTGATTTTTAATATTTATGCTGTCAAGGGGACCGCCGGATTTAATTATTCCCTATCCCCTGATAATTAAGATGAACTATATATAATTTTTTTGATTTTTTTGTCAAGATACACGCGCTATATTTGCAATTTATTAAAAAAAAATTATTAATTGATTTTTTATTATTTTTAATATAATCCAATGATTTTTGATAAAATTTAATCATAATTGCTAATAAACGTCTTTAATCAGCTGTAAATGAATTAACGTAATATTTTGTATTGGACGACTTTTTTAGAGTAAAATCAGAATTTCATAAACTATCAAGGATGATAGTTTTTAAATTTCAAGGAGGAAAGTTATGGTTATAAACCACAATATCGCTGCGATTTTTTCTCACAGAACATTAAAATTCCACGATTGGAACACAACAAAGGATATTGAAAAGTTGTCCTCGGGCATGAGGATCAACAAAGCCGGTGATGATGCATCGGGTCTTGCCGTATCAGAGAAAATGCGTTCACAGATACAGGGCTTGAGACAGGCCGAGAGGAACACTGAGGACGGCATGTCAATGATTCAGACTGCAGAGGGATACCTCAACGAGGCCCATGAAATACTGCAGAGGATCAGGGTTCTTGCGGTTCAGTCTGCAAACGGTATTTACACTTCGGAAGACAGACAGCTTATCCAGATTGAAGTATCGGAGCTTGTAGACGAAATTGACCGGATCTCTTCACAGGCCGAATTCAACAAAATGAAGCTTCTTACGGGATCTTTTGCAAGGCTGCATCCCACATCATCCATGTGGTTCCATATGGGGCCGAACATGCACCAGAGGGAGAGGGTTTTTATTGAGACTATGACCAGTGCCGCTCTGGGCTTAAGGAACCCGACAGTTCTTACATTCATATCCATCTCCACTCCCGGCAAGGCAAATGCCGTTATCGGGCTGGCTGATGAAGCGCTCAGGAACATTTCCAAGCAGCGCGCGGACCTCGGCGCCTATTACAACAGGCTCGAGCATGCGGCCAAGGGACTCATGAGCGCCTATGAGAACATCCAGGCTTCTGAAAGCAGGATCAGGGACACCGACATGGCAGAACAGATGTCATCCTTTGTCCGGTACCAGATTCTGACACAGGCTGCCACATCGATGCTGGC
>VFJS01000110.1 GCA_009885955.1 Spirochaetia bacterium
TCTTAACCTCATAATAAATGGCCTCTATCTTTGTTTTGTTATTTGTCGTTATTTAACAATAATCAAGGATATTGGCCATTTATCAACTATAATTCAATTTCTCCATATATATTATTAAGCAATTGAGGTAATATTAAACCTTTTATTCATGCCGCTACTTTCTGTAATAATTGATTATTTTAAAAAAGCCTTCAATAACATCATCTACATCGCCATCGTTCATTGCCGGAAATAAGGGTACAGTGAGGAGGCAATTATATAATTCTTCTGCATTAGGGCATATCCCTTTTTTATATCCCAATTTCTGATAATGGGGGAGCCAGTATACCGGGATATAATGGACATGAACTCCGATATGTTCTGCATGAAATGCGTTAAAAATCTCTTTCCTATCAGCCCTTAACAATTTTAAATTCAGCTTTAATACATATAAATGATTTACCGTATCAGAGAACTTCTCATTCTTTTGTAAAATCACGCCATCTAAATTTTTAAAAGCATCATTATATCTGGCTACAATCTCTTTTCTTCTTGATATAAACCAGTTCAGCTTTTTCATCTGGCTTATTCCCAGAGCGCATTGAAAGTCTGTAATCCGGTAATTGAACCCCAAACCAAGCTGCTCATAATACCAGTATTCATCATTATTGGTGTCTTCGAATTGTGATATATCCCTCGTGATACAGTGGGAACGGAAATTTATCAAACTGGTATAATAGTCCTTATTATTTGTTGTGATCATGCCGCCTTCACCTGTGGTAATAGTTTTAACAGGATGAAAACTGAATTCTGTCATGTCTGCAAGGCCGCCGACCGGATTTCCTTTATATTTTGTCCCAAGAGCATGGGCTGAATCTTCAATAATTACTATATTTTTTCCTTTGATAATCTCCTTAATTGCATCCATGTCAGCAACCTGGCCGGTATAATCAACTGGGATGATTGCCCTGGTTTTCCCGGTAATTTTTTTAGCAATTTCTTCTGCATCAATATTAAAAGTTTCTTTGTTGATGTCTGCAAATACCGGATTCCCTCCAAGATATAAAATGCAATTTGCAGAAGCCGCAAAAGTTATGGGGGTCGTTATGACCTCATCCCCCGGTTTAATTCCGGCAGCATAACATGCTCCATGCAAAGCGGCAGTTCCATTGGCGAATGCCACGGCATATTTCGCTCCAACATACTCTGCAAATTCTGTTTCAAATTCTTTTGCCATGGGACCGGTTGTTAGAAATTCGCTTTTTAATATTGCGTCAACAGCCCTGCAGTCATCATCATCAATATATTGTTTTGCGTAAGGGAGCTGTTCTTTTCTGACAGGGGTTCCTCCTAATATGGCAGGCAACTTTTTCTTATCATTATGTATCATTTCTATCAACCATCTGCCTCAGCAGTTCTATTTCCTTTTTTAACAACAAGTATTCATTTTCTTTTCTAGATAAAAATTCTTTTGTTATTTCAATTTTTTCTTTAATCCCTTTAGAAGTTAATAAATACCTGTAAGCCCATTTATTATTAGAATTTATAAACCGGTCAATCTTAATAAGACCCTTTTTTGTTAACTCCTTCAATAAAAAATTAACTTTCCCTAATGAAAGGCTTGATTCCCGGGCTATGACACGCTGACTTTTATCAGAACTCTTATCAATGATATTCAGGATGGAAAAAAAGGCATTAATATTCTTATCTGTGTTCATAAAAAGAACACAGATATATCTATATGTTTTTGTCAATAATTATTTATATCTTTACACTCCTCTCCCCACCGAAAAATATTCAAAACCTCTCTCCCTCATCTTCCTGGGCTCATATTGATTCCTTCCATCAAAAATCACCGGTCTTTTCATAAGATCCTTCATTTTATCAAAATCAGGCTCCCTGAAGTGGTGCCATTCAGTGAGAAGAAGCAGGGCATCTGCATCTTTCAATGCATCATAATATTGATTCAAATATTCAATTGCTTTATTTCCAAGTATTTTTTTTGTATTCTCTATGGCAATGGGGTCATATGCCTTAAACTTTGCCCCGAGATCCCTGAGGCCGTTTATGATGTCAATGGCCGGAGCCTCCCTCATATCATCTGTCTGAGGCTTGAATGACAGTCCCCAGACAGCGAAAGTAATGCCTTTGAGATCCTTTCCCATATACTTGATAACTTTATCTAAAAATTTCAATCTCTGCTGCTTATTAACCTCTTCCACGGACTGGAGTATCTTCAGTTCATGCCCGTACTCTTTTGAAGTCCTGATCAATGCCCGTACATCTTTCGGGAAGCATGACCCCCCGTATCCTATACCTGCATAAAGAAAATCCTTGCCGATTCTCGAATCAGAGCCGATTCCCCTTCTCACGTTGTGGATATCAGCTTTTGTCAATTCGCAGAGATGGGCGAGTTCATTCATAAAGCTAATCCTTGTTGCCAGCATGGCATTTGCCGCATATTTTGTCAATTCAGCTGAAGGAATATCCATCATAATGATTTTATCCTCCCTCCTGAAAAACGGTGAATACAGTTCATTCATCAATTCCGATGTCCTGACATTATCAGTCCCGATAATTATCCGGTCAGGCCTCATGAAATCCTCAATGGCATTTCCCTCTTTCAGAAACTCGGGATTGGAAACAACATCAAATTCAATCGCCTGCGCATCTCTTATATCCAGTTCTCCTTTTATTGTCCCCCGGACCTTCTCTGCAGTACCCACAGGGACAGTTGATTTATTAATAACAATTTTATAGTTATTTAAATTTTTGCCGATTTCAGATGCAACACTTAACACATGTTTTAAATCCGCAGAACCGTCTTCATCAGAGGGAGTTCCCACAGCGATGAAAATAAACAGGGCCTTTTCAATCCCTTCTTTAATTGATGTTAAAAATCTCAGCCTGCCTTCATTGTAGTTTCTTTTTACAAGCTCTTCAAGCCCCGGCTCATAAATTGGCAGAATTCCCTTTTTAAGATTTTCAATTTTTTTTTCATCTATATCGATACACCAGACATCATTTCCCATATCCGCGAAACATGTTCCGGTAACAAGACCTACATACCCTGTCCCTATAACAGCTACTTTCATTATATCCTCACGTAAAACTATTTGATTTTACTTAGCGTATAAAACATTACAAATCCCAGTCTGGCACAAAACATCTAGACAAGATAGTATTTTTATTGATAATATTACAAGAAAAATATTGAGGTTTGCTTGACATATTCAGCATATCCTTTTTATCATTAATATTTAATTCAAAAATAGTATTTACAATATTTATAATAAGATAGTTTAATTAATGAAATTACTTGATGAAAATGAAATTTCCAAAATAATGCAGCTGATAGTCTGGGATTATGATATTAATCCTTTAGATTTATATGATATCGTAACAGAAAAAAAGAATAAAATCGGTATTTTTGATAAACAGCGAATTTTGATCCGGATGATTGAACGCCTGTCATGGTATGATTTGGTTAATTTACTGGGAATTGAATTTTTAAAAATAAATTTAGCATCTTCAATCTTAAACAAACTTCGATTTAGCAGTACAAAGGACAAATATGAAATCATACGAAAAGTTCTACAGGGAGAAACTGTATCCTTTACAGGATGGAGTCCTGAATATCGTAAAAAGATTAAACACACCCTTATATCTCACAGGAGGTACGGCCCTTAGCAGATTTTATTTCCCCTGCAGGTTTTCAGATGACCTCGATTTTTTTGTTAACGATGACGACAACTTTGAAGCATATATTGAATTATTATATAAAGAATTTATGAGCGATCTTGTCATTATTGCAGATGATATTTTAAAAGGCGTAGACAATACTTTATTTACCAGTAAAAATGTATAAAAATCAGTATCTATAATCCGTAATATTCCCTGTACCATTTTACGAACTCCCCTATCCCGTATTCAATTGAGGTATCAGGCCTGTAGTTCAGGTTTTCCACAAGATCCGTTACATCTGCATAGGTTACAGGGACATCCCCGGGCTGCATGGGAAGTAAATTCATCTTCGCCTTCTTTCCCAGGGCTTTTTCAATTGTCCCTATAAAATTGAAAAGGCTGACAGGGGAACTGTTGCCGATATTGTATATCTTATATGGCGCCCGTGAACTGCCGGGATCAGGTTCAAAACCGTTCCAATTTTTATTACCTTCCGGAGGGCTGTCTATCACCCTCACGACACCCTCAATGATATCATCAATATAGGTAAAATCGCGGCTCATATCGCCATTATTATATACATCAATGACTTCATCATTCAATATGGCCTTAGTAAATTTGAAATATGCCATATCGGGCCTGCCCCATGGGCCGTAGACGGTAAAAAACCTGAGACCGGTAACATGAAGGTTGAATAGATGGCTGTAGGTATGTGCCATGAGTTCATTTGCTTTTTTACTTGCAGCGTAGAGGCTAATCGGATGATCAACATTGTGAGCCGTGCTGAAGGGAATTTTTTCATTAAGGCCGTACACCGAGGAACTGCTTGCAAAAACAAGATGATTCACCCTGTTGTGCCTGCAACACTCAAGGATATTCATGAAACCGTTAATATTAGAATCTATATAGGCATAAGGATTCTGAATAGAATACCTTACACCTGCCTGAGCAGCAATATTGCAAACAGCATCAAATTTCTCATCTTTAAAAATATTTTCCAGGCCGGCACGGTCCTCAAGATTTATTTTAATGAACCGGTAATTTAAATATTTCCCGGATTTACAGGCAGTAGAATCTATAATATGTTCTTTTTCAATACCCGATTGTCTCAATCTATCATATTTAAGAGCCGGATTATAGTAGTCATTTATGTTGTCTATACCCAGAACTTCATCGCCCCTTTCCAGGAGCTTCCTGGCAAGGAAGAAACCAATGAACCCTGCAGAACCCGTCACTAAAATTTTCATTTTATAATTATCCGGCAATAATATTTAGATCAGATCCATCACATGCATTTATATGAGAATGTTTTAAAAATTTTTATATGTGGTCAAGTCATTAATTTTTTTACATTCTTGATTAATTATTACGGGTTATTCCGGAATGTTGGGAAACAATATTTTTTCGATCTTATAAATCTGATGCCCTCACCCGCGCTCCGCGCACCCTCTCCCAGTAGGGCGAGGGTTTTTTATATATATCTTTAATACCCTGTAATAATCATCTTTTTCAAAAAAACACATAACAATAAAACATTTGCAACCCAAAATAAGTGGCATCAAGTGGTTATACAATTATATGTTTTTAAGGAATTATAAATATAACGGACACCCCTCTCCCTATTCCGGGAGAGGGGCCGGGGGTGAGGGCATTAATTCCAAAAACAATTCTATTAATATCTATATTTCCCAACATTCAGGAAAGAGCTATTAATATTATAATGTTTGATAATGCCATAGTAATTTTAAGATTAAATAAATTATTATGACAAGCAGATAAAAAAAATATTATACGCGCAGACTAAATTTATTTATTGACTGTTTTATTCTTTAAAATAATACTTAAAAAAACGTATTTGAATAATAGTTATAAATTTATGATTGAATATCAGGATATCATATTATTAAAATTATGGTGAATATAAAAAATTTAAAGAAATATTATAAATCGAGAAAATCTGGTTTTTTTGAGAAGCCTGGAATAATTAAGGCCCTCGATTGCATAAGTTTTTCGATTCCCCGGGGGACTACGCTTGGAATGGTTGGTGAAAGCGGGAGCGGAAAAACAACTGCAGCCCGGTCATTACTGCGGCTGATAGAACCAGACGAAGGTGAAATCCAAATTAACAATGTCGAGGTTGAAAAGCTTGATAAAGACGGATTAAGAAAATTCAGGCAAAACATGCAGCTGGTATTTCAGGACCCCTACAGTTCGTTGAATCCAAGAATGACTGTCGGTAAAATAATTTCAGAGCCATTAACCATCCATACAAAACTAAATAAAAACGAAATTAATGAAAGGGTTGAACAGCTCCTGGCCATGGTTGGGCTGTCATCTGAACAGACAGACAGGTACCCCCATGAGTTCAGCGGGGGACAGCGCCAGAGGATCGGGATAGCAAGGGCCATAGCATTGAATCCTAAATTCATTGTTTTAGATGAACCGGTTTCTGCCCTTGACGTTTCCATCCAGGGGCAAATACTCAACCTTTTGATGGACTTGCAGCAGAAGCTGAATCTCACGTACCTCTTTGTTGCCCATGACATTGCTGTTGTAAAGCATATGAGCAATACTATTGTGGTTATGTATCTGGGGAAAATCGTAGAAAAAACAGGAAAACATAATTTGTACAATAACCCCTTGCACCCATATACAAAAAGCCTCATGAAATCGGTACCGGAAATAAAACCTGAAAGACACAGCTTCTCTGTTCTTCCGGGAGAAATCCCGTCTCCTGAGAATCCTCCGGCAGGCTGCCATTTTAATCCGCGGTGTACATATTCTATGGACATCTGCAGATTAGAATATCCGGTAATGAAGCAAATCGGTGAATCGGAAGTGGCATGTCACCTATTTTAATACAAAAAATTCTATCAGCAGCACTTATCATTCACCTGCAATTCATTTCAACAAATATCCTCTCAAATGAAATCGATCAGAAAAGCCTGATAAATCTGTTAAATGCCAATCCTGTCGAAGATTATCCAAGGGAAACAATCGAATCAAAAGATGGGATATTATTCTGTTCAGGGAACAGCGAAATGGCAAAAACGAATAATAGGGCGGCTGGCCTGATATTAAAAGAGAATTACAATGAGGCTGCTCAGATACTCGTGGAAGGATTAAAAAATGCCCCGCTTTTTTTCCCATTTAGATATAATCTTGGCATATGCTATCTTTACATGAATGAACTAAAAGGCGCACTTCTGCAGTTTAATAAAGTTAAAGACATTATCCCTGAATATTCGAAAACCTACCTGCGGATAGGGTATATTTACCAGAGGTGGGATCTTGACAGCGAAGCAGTTATCGCATTCAGGGATGCGTTAAAAAGGAATGTAAAAGAACTTAGCTCATACATTGAAATCGGTAATATCTACTATAAAAGAAATCAGCTTGAAATGGCAAAAAAATATTACGAATCCTCATTGAAAATTAATCACCGGTATCCCGACGGACTTCTCGGGATGGCCAAGATTCTTTTTAAAAGGGAAAAATACATACAGGCAATAAACTCTATCAAAGCCATCAATATTTCCGGTGAATATGATAAAGCGCTTCATTACTATTATGGAGAAGCCGCATTCAAACTCCGTGACTATAAAACCGCGTCAGAGGAATACGCGAAGCTTCTTAAATTCAGCAATGACAGGTTTTTCATGACAAATTCAAAATCACTGATTGAGCATAAACTGAATCTCAGCATACGATTCAACGAAAAATAGCAGTGAACCATTAAGTGGAAAATCATAATATAAAACTATCATTCAATTAATTATTTCCCCGATTGCATTATAGGGGACTTTTATTATGATCGGCTGATAGATTGCAGGATTCATATAGACTGCATAAATGGCTTCTTTTGTGTAAAAAATCTCCTTGCCGGAGTAGTAAAAATAGAATTTCCTTGTTTTGATTTCAGGAAGTTTAGGTGGAGTATAAATAACCCGGGATGTTACTCCTGGCAAATCCTTAAAACTTCCAAATCTGGCCATTTTGATTGTCCCGTCAATGCTGCAATAAATAGTTATAAACATTTTTAAATATTCATTATATGATAATGATGGTTCCCCGGCGAGATCATGATAAAATCCATGAGCGTTTTGACTAGTATCCGACCATACCCCTTTATTTGTAAGATACATATATTTATTTCTATCATGTAAATCTGCTTCGATAACCCGCGCAAAATAAGCAGAGTTGCCATTCTGGTTTTTTTTGTGTCCTATCAAATAAAGAAAACCATCTTTTTTTATTACACAATCTCCAAAACTCGGGTCATCATGAAAAAATAGTTTTCCGATAATTTTGAAAACAACACTGTCCCCGACTTTCCATTCCCTGTCCATAGTCCATTTCGCAATTCCAATCCCTTCATAGGTAAATGGGAATACCGATGAAGAATTATCTCTATACATAATCATATAATAAAGGTATACTGTATTCCCGGTTTTAATTCCATCTACAACCCAGTATCTGAATTTTCCATTTTTATTATTTTCATCACCTATAATCTGTACCGGTTTCCCTTTCCTGGCGACAAATTGGAATTCAAGATTATGAAAATTTTTATCGCCGGGGATTTCGGTGAATGCGGCAGTATTATCTAAAATCTCATGTAGCGAGCCTGACTTTTCAAAAGTAGTTTCTGTTGTAACTCCATTCTTCCAGCTTCCCAGAATTGTATCGCCGAAAGTCCACAGCATCAAATTTTCATCAACCTGAATCGGCGTACATCCATCCTGACCGGCAACAAATTTAATTCTGCTTAAACCAAAAATTCCATAGTCCCTTACAATTTCCCTGGTGCAATTCAGAGTAAAAAAATATAGCGCTGCAATACAGAGATTTATTATTATCTTTTTCTTCATATTTTTTTAATGGCTTTCAATGACAGGATAATATTTATTTAGTCAATCATAATTCTTGAAATCTCGACTTTATAAAGATTGTTAATATTTGTCAGCATCCTTCGTACATTTTTAATTAATTCCCTGTCGGTAGATCTTTTTTGAATATAACTATCAATATCCTTTAACTGATCATTTAATTTTATTCCGATATTTTCGAGGTCTCTGGCAATAGCAGCTGTGGAAGGAGATTTACTTTTTAATTTCAGCTTTTTAAGTTCAGCTTCAAGCTGAGAACTTAACATATCTTTTTCCTGCTCCTCATTCATTCTTCTGTCAATTATTTCATTTACTACTTCGATGGAATTATTTGGGAATAAAAGATAATAGTGGTTAAATAAAATTGAAATGCCTGTGAAAATAAATTCCGATACTTTTTCAATTGCAAATTTTTTCTCAATTGCATTTCCTGTTTTTTCATCAATAAGAACTTTATTGGCCAGGACTTTAAAATTTCTTTCTGTTATGTCAAAATCAGGAATATTAAGAATTTCATCATTAAAAAATTTGTATGTATCAGAAACCAACTGTATCCCCAGCTCAATCTGATTTACAATAATCCTTGCCCTTCTGAAACTCTTCATAGTATTTGATATTACAAGTGATGCTTTTATTGCGCTGACAGGATCATGAAAAAAGGCAATAACTTTATTGCCTGTCAATTTAGATATCACACCGCGGTTATCAAGTATAGATGTTTTTATTAGGGTATGGCAAATTCTGATGTTTATATTCATTACATCAGCAATCACTTTCGTTCCTGCCTGCGGCGCATAACTGTGAATATCAATATACAGGAGAGTAACCGTTTCAGTTCTTACATCCGGTATCACAATGACGGTATCATGCTTGAGAGATGAATCCTCAGAGTCAAGTTCAGGGGTTTCAAATTTCTTGAACATGTTCACTATGAAACTGTCGATTTCCTGCAGATCTTCCACCGGGAGGAGTTCCAGTGCAGATATAATATCATCTGTCATCCCATATTCTTCTTTCAGCAATGATATAAGGAAAAAGGACAACTCAATAGATTTAAGATCTCCCAGTATTGTCAGTATATCTCTCTGAATTGATTTATTTTTAATTACAAGCATATCCTTAATAGACTTCAATGCCTCCTTATATCCCAGCTTCACAAGGAGCAGGCATGAATAGACTCGTACCTTAATACCGGGATCTTTAAGGTACTCCTTTAAATTTTTTATAATAATCCTCTTTTCCAATCCAGTGTTCAATGTTATAATTGAACCGATTGATTTAAGAATCTGCTCCTTCACCTCGCCATCATGTATCCTGTAAAACATTGAATCAAGAAATTCTATTTCAGTCCCGAAACCGCACTTACCGATTCCAAGAACTGAAAGTTTGACTATGTTCTGATTTTTATTATTTTCAATGATATTCCTGAATGTCTGGTTTGTTGAGGCATTGAATGCTATGTCCCTTTCAATTAATATATTAACTGCAAGCTCCATTACTTCATTTACATCGTTGATTCTATTTCTAACAAAGTCCAGGAGTATATTAAGAGACCTCTGTTCAGTGTACAATGAGAGATACTGAAGGGAGGCGAGCTTTTCATCTTCATTACCGGTATTCAGCTGCACCTCTATTTCTCCGAGCATGTAGGAATAATTGAGTATTGAAAGTGTATTGATAGTAATATCCGTAATACTTATATCAGGATATTTCTTCAGATAGTTATAAATATTGACAAGGGCCGATGATGCTTCACTGATATTCAATTTGCTGATAATTTTACAGAGCCGGATAATCCGGATTCTCAAATACCTTTTTTCAAAATTAAGATCTTTTATTCTTGATGCGGAAATCTCTCTCGATTTTGGATCTTTATCAAGAAGAATTTCAATCATCATTGAAAGAGATTCTTTCTCCTCATCACTTATATATTTTACATACGATAACATGTCATGTAAAATTGTTCTCATCATACCCGGATCTTCATGTATAAGATGATAGACTAATTTATTTTTCAAATCTTCATCAAGCTTCTCAATTATGAAGCTTCTGATTCTCTGAAAATTCATGGGAAAACTTTTTTCAATTACTCCGGTAATCATGAATTCTTTTCTGTACGTTTCAAAATATGATTCAAGAGTGACAACAATATAACTGAAAAGCTTATCGCGTAACATATTATATTGTCTTGTGGACTTTGCTGTTTTGAAATATTTATCAAAAATATTAATAATGATTTCATTATCATTCTCATGTTCAATTGTTAATGAAATTAAACTTCTGAACAAATTGTCAGGATTCCGGATTCTTCCTATATTCTCATAAAGGGCAAAGAGTATTAAATTTATCAGTTCCTGATCATGTGAATTCAAGGCTTTTAAGACATAGGTTAAAAATTCCCGATGGTTACAGGAAATCATGGCGCAAATGAATGCCACTTTAGTCTTATTCGGCATTGCATCAAATTTATGAGTTATTTTCCCGAGTAGTACCCTGACATCCAGAAATATTTTATCTTCATCATTCGATGAGTATGTATAAAGCCGGGCTTCATCAGTATCATCCACAACAATGCTGTCAGTCAGTGAAATATTGAGATCATATATCGATTTAAATACAGCATAGCTAATTTGATCATCCTCTTTTTTAAGATAATTTTCAAATGTTGATATAACCCTGAATGGTGATAATGCTATGATAGCATACGACTTTATTTCAGAATCATTTTCTTCGGATGTAATAATAGATAAAAGATAATTAAGCACATCGTCAGATTTGCTTCCCAGGACCTTCAGTGTATTCAGTGCCTGATAGATGCATTCCTTCATCTCTGATTTTTTAATATTGGCATCAATAAAATGAATAATTTCAGGGATATTTTCACTGGTGCCGTGAGAGATGATATATTTTAAAATATCAAATTTTTCTGCAATGCTGATGTCATTATTGAGCATTAATATTAAAACGGGGAGTATCTTCGGATTTACAAATTTGACAAGACTGGATAAGGCACTGCTCCTGATATCAGGGCCCTTATGTATCTCTTTCAATAGAACATTTACTGCCGGCTCAGATTTCAGGATTCCAAGTGTTTTATGCAAAGCCAGCCGTTCATAAGGCACCAGGCTGAAGCTTCTGCTGATATCCAGTTTAATTGCCTGTAAAAAATTCTTATCCTTACTGATGTTTTCTACCAAAAAAATATACCTGCTTACAAATAGTATGAAGGAATCCCGAACAATTAATTTTTTAATTCCCTATTAAGACACCAATAGCATTGAAATCAGAATGTTCAAAGGTACCTTTAAAACAATCATACTTCATGTATTAAACTATTGCAAGAAGAATTGTGGAGTAGAAAAATTTAAGTAATAAATTCATGAAAACAATTTGACTAATTTACAGGTCGTATATTATATTAACTATAATATTTTTGATTTTAAAAAAAACCGGTTTAAAATTATTTTTTCCATATACTAATCACTATAAGAGTATTGATTAGTAAAATTAAAATAAATAATTGTCTGAAATGGGGTATCAGCAAAATATCCCTTTTTAATAAAACACATGAAGAGGTTATGTAATGAAAATGAAAAAATTAGCTCTTGTAATTGTCATAATGATCACAGCAGGTTTAGTATCCTGCGGCGGTGGTTCAAAAGCCACAAAAAAAACTACCCCGAAAGGCCCGAGTAATCGTGGAGTTGCCGAAGGCTATGCTACGATAAATGATGGTGATGAATCACTTGCCAGGGACAGGGCAACTGACGACGCAAAAAACAAGCTGGTAAAAAATATTCTCGGTGATACAATCGAAGGAAAAAGCGTAATGGAAAATTATGAAATGGTTTCTTCTATTGTTGAGTCCAAATCCATGGGGCTTGTTAAAAATGTTAAAATTCTTGAATCAAAAAAAGAAGGAACAGAAATGTTTGTTAAAATTGAAGGTACCGTTGAGGCGCAAGCAGTCGCTGATGCCGTCAAATCTGTTCTTGATACCTATGGCCGTCCGAAATTCATGGTTCTGATTTCTGAAACCTTCGAAGGAAAGAGAAACCTCCCCGGGTTTACCGAAACAGAAATGGCCATACAGGAAATTATGGGTAATTCCGGATTCGAATTTGTTGATGCAGCAGTAACAAAAGAGATGATGTCAAGAGAAAGAGGCAGGATGCAGAATGCCATGGACGGAAAAGTCAGCGAAGATGTTCAGCAGCTTTTACTCAATACCATTGGCGCTGAAGTAATTATTTTAGGTACTGCAGAAACCGCAGACCAGTCAGCAGCAATCACTGCCTATTCAAAAAATATGAAATCAAAATCTGCCATTGTAAGGCTGAAAGCCATTGATATATACACAGGCGCAGTAATCGCAACTATCAGCAGAAATGCCCCTGGTGTTCATATTGAAGCAAATACTGCTTCTAAATCAGCAATCACAAATGTCATGAAACAGATATTAGGTAAAAAGGATGAAGAATCCGGTAAATTCAAAAGCGGCGAATTCATGACCGCTATTACAAACAAGTTTGTACAGGCTGCTTCAAAAAGGGAGATCAACCTTCTGGTTTCCGGCCTTGATTACAACGGCGTTACAAAATTGAGGAATGCCATTGCACAGAGAATCAGGGGGGTTTCCAATGTAACTCCAAAAGGACAGATTGGGACAGCAGCCAAGCTTGTTGTTTATTTTGCCGGAAAAACAAATGATTTCATTGAAGAATTAAATGCTAAAGCTGACAAATTCGGCTTCAGAATAGAAATTAAGGAAAGTTTTCCAAATAAGGTTGTACTAACCGCAACAAAAAATTAGTTTTTGCCTTTTGTAAAAGCGATTTTGTTATTCAATACGTGTAAAAAAGGAGAGCGTAAATAAACGCTCTCCTTTTTATTATCAAAAAAAAGAATTCAATCATTAGCCTTATTATACCTTCATTACACCTTTTTATAAAATCAGATATAGTTTCGTAAAATTTCTGATACTGCATCATCAATTGATTCATAATTCTCTTTTAAATATTTTTTTATACTGATAATCTCAGGCGTAATAATAAAATCAGAAAGAAATCGAACCCTTCCTGTACGTCTGGCAACGATAAATGATTCCTTTCCATCAACCGGCATATTTAAAAAACTATCCAGAATATTGATCATTTTTTCCTTATCTGCCGGAAACTCCCCATTCACTTCTTCAATAAGATTCATGATATGATCACTCTGGAGGAGACTTGTTATGCCATGTAAATTTTCAACAAATAGTTTTATCTCCCTTATCTTCCCTTCTTCAGATACAGGAAACCATTCTTTGTTCATCATCATTTCATACAGTGGAGTCCCGGGTATGGGCACGGTACTTCGGATTCTTATGTAAGTCGGATTGATTAAGTTTATCACACGCGCTGTTTCAATGGCATTCTCGTCACTGAGTTTATCCCCTCCAGCACCAGGCATGAAATATTCCGAGACTTCCAGTCCTGATTTTACAGCCTTTTGTCCTGCATCAATATGCTCCTGTGCGGTAACACCCTTTTTTAATATACGGAGTATCTCATCTGATCCGGATTCCATCCCGATATGAATTCTTGTAAGACCGGAATTCTTTAATAGAGCAAGTTCATCATAGGTTTTTCTGCTGATACTCTTTGATCGCGCATATGTCGTGATACATTCAACAGTTGGTAATTTTTCCTTAATGTATGTTAATATTTCTACAAGCGCCGGAGTTTTCATGACCATTGAATCGGCATCCTGTAAAAAAAGGCTCTTCATTCCATACGTTTTCCAGAACATTACTTTTTTAACAAACTCATCGGGTATAGTAAATCGAAGGTCATTGAATTTAATATTGCCTGAATCATATCCCTCAATGGAATCAATTTTATTTGAAATATCAGAGATTAAATCTATATCAGACTTAATCTCATCAATACTTCTGAAAGAAAATTTTTTCTTTTTATATACCGGACAAAAAGCGCATTTATTCCAGGGGCAGTTCCTGGTAATCCGTAAAAGAACACTGGATGCCTCACTTGGTGGTCTAATTGGCCCGAGTTCAAATCCATTAGTCATTGTTTTCCCGCTGTTGTGTCTAAATTATTAATGCGGCCCGCTTTTACTTTGATCTCACAAAATGAAGTCAACTTATCTTCACCAAAACTTAAGAGACAATAGTGACAAGGGCCCTATCTAAATTACCATGAAGGTCATAATCCCTGGATGTGATTATATATTTAAGATCTTTTATAAATCCTATTGACTTACCTGGGCCATTATTTAATACCGTTAAAATCTTTCTTAGATGTTCAATATTTTGAAAATGATTAGTGCCGAATTGTTCTTCATAAATTGCAAAATTATAATTAATTTTTTCATACTCGGCATTAAAATTATATCTGACAAATTCCTGAAATTCATTGTTAATTTCCATTATCACTTCAACTGCCTCCATCATGGTGACATCATTTATATATCCAGCAAAAATACCGGCTCCATACCTGATAACCAGATTGTCCGGACTTTTATTCATTTCAATCCGAGCCTGTATTCTTCTGGAAAATTCAGAATAAAATTTGTCAACATTTTCGTGCCCATATATATTATTTAATTCCTGAAATCCAATTATATTCCCCATAAAAACGAATCTGGGCATTTCAAATTTATAGTTATACTTTTCATCATATAATTTTGGGATTACCTGGTCTTTGATATAATCAATTTTCCAGAGGTTTGTTAAACTATCTTTATAAATATTATCGATTTCCAATAATACTGTATTATTTTCATCAAAATTATCATCAATAACAGCTTCACTTATTGTTTCAGACTTTAATTTTTGAATATTTTTTATTTCTGATTTTAACTGCTCCCTCTCTTTAACCATGTTTGCTATACTTATATTATTTAATGTATGTGAAATATGAAAAGCTAATGAACAGGCTGCTTCCAGAAATTCCTTGAGTATAACATCATCCTTTTTGAAAAATTTATTGATTTTCTGATTTTTAATCTTTTTTAAAATTGAATTTGAAAAAAAATCAAAATTTCTTTTTTTATCATTATTTACTTTTTCCTTAAAATCATAATACGATGTAATGATTTCATTTAAACAAACGGCAAGTCTATAATTGTATTCAGCAATTTTCTGCAAAACTCCTCTGACAAAATTAATTTTCGGATTCCCGGCAATCTTCAACAATTCCGGATTTGTAAGAACATTAATGAATTCTTCTGGAGTTACTTCTGGTTCTGAAATCAATCCTTCAATTTCTTTTTTCCTGGTACCGCTCAATTCATTTAAAAATCCAATGTATTTGCCTGAAATATCAGAAATTTCAGGCTTTATTTCAAAATAATTTTTGAAATCTGTATTGTCATAAACTAATATAAAATTTTCAGGATCTGTTATAAATTCTACAAAATATTTTATTTGCCCCTCAACCAGTTTTAATATCTTCATAACAGGCTTATTTTTTATATTTTCTAAAATTGCAGAATATTTATTCCCATATTCCAATCTGAAAATTCTCTCTTCTAAATGAGGTCCTTTTACAAGATAATTGTCAAAAATCCTGTTAAGCCCCTCCAGCTTTTTTGAAATAAGTTCATCTTCATCAGTATCTTCTCTGGAACTCATTTCAGATTTTTGTATTGCCTCTTTTGTAAGATGTTTATGATCAAAATCGAGTTTTCCATCAATTGAAAGAAGATAAAAAATTTGATTAAGTGTTCTTATTACTACCTTTTCCCGGGAGGTGTAGTAAGAAATTAATAATCCTGTGACACTATTAATAATTTTATCATAATCATTCCGCAGTACTGGTCTGTTATCATGAATTGGCTGATCCAATAAATTTTTTAAAATGCCCCACAGTCCATGATTATCACGCTCTCCCTTTAAATCTTTTTCCTTGATAATTTTTTTAAATGCAAATTCGGTATACTCAGAATTCTTTAACATAGTTAAATAAACTTTTGTAAAATTATCGATTTTATCAGATAACAGCCTGTCATCATAATAAAGTTCATAATTGATTCCGCAAATATCATCAATAGGTTTTTTAAGCTGAAGAATTATTTCAAGGGCATTATACTCCAGGGTACTCAATATATAATATTTTTTATCTAATACAAAATTAATATTAGTTTCTATTGTTTTCTGCCAGGAAAAAACTTTATTTCGAATAATTGAGAGTGAAATATCTTTTAATTTATGAGAAAAAAAAGTTATTGTCCCATAAGATAATGCAAATTTTGTAATCCTGAACCAATCAGCAATTCCTCTTTTGGACTTACGTATTTCATCAATCTCATTCTCGATTTGGGTCTTTGCCAGATTTTTATTTCTCTCATCGCTGAATCTTTTTCTAATTTTATGAATTAAATCTTCCGCCATCCTTTTTTTTACTATAGGAGTATATGCAGATTCTGTTATGAAAGAGAGGTTATTTTTTTCAGTTTTTGAAAGTGTTATTTTTTGTTGCCCCAAAAATTCTTCGAACTCAATTATAGTGTCCCTGAATAATACCATTTCACTTTTATAGCGGTTATCTTTGTCAGCAATAATTGATCCTGTAAGATGCTCAAGTAATTGAGAAAATTTTTCTAAATCTTTTCTATGGCCTTCGGAATAGCGATCCACCTTTTCAAAATAGGAATCCATGTATTTGTCGTTATTTGTCATATTAGTATTACTATTAAATTCTCTGTATTTAATCTGTTCAAGAATACAATAATCATTATTTATCTATACTAATTATAGTAAAATTCAAGTAAATTGTCTGTAAAAATCATATATTATTTTTAAGATAATATTATCATAATATTAAAAATTTTATTAATTTTAATTTTTAAGAATAATATATTGACTGATCCAGTTAATACCTATTATCATAATATTATAAATTAGTGAATAAAATGGGAAAAAAAGTTCTTATATTCATATTATTATTCATTAATGCATTTGCAATAAGTGAATATGAAAAAATTCAATTTCTTTTAAAAGAGATCGAATTTTCTGAATTAATTTTTATAAGAAATGGGGTGGAATATAACTCTAAAAAAGCACGGGAACATTGGGAAAATAAATTAATCCATGCCGGAGACAAAATAAAAACAGCCGAAGATTTTATAAAATATATAGCATCCAGGTCTTCTTTATCCGGAAAACCCTATTTAATCAAATTCCCTGATGGGAATATAATCAGTAGCGAAGATTGGCTCAGGCAAAAATTACATGGAATAGTAAAATAATTAGGGGCTTCAGGCTTTACAATGGGTAAAAATTAGAGTATATTTGTTATTATGAATGATATAGAATTGTATAAAAGTATTTTAGGTGTCAAACAGCCTTGGGATGTAA
>VFJS01000016.1 GCA_009885955.1 Spirochaetia bacterium
AGGTATGGTGACGCCGTCGGTGGAATATTTGATGATTGCCCCGGTCGTGGTAGCAGTGATGGTTATGGTCTGGTCAGAAGTGAATGCCCCTCCTGCCGGATATATGATGGGATCCGCAACGGTAATGGAAATGGCCGATGTAGTGGCATTGGATGATGTGGCCCACCCGGTATTTGCTGCAATGGCATTGATGTAAGCAGGAGCACCCGCGCTCACGGTGATAGGCCCGGTGTATACCGTACTTGTGGCCGAGGCAAAGGCTGTGGGGCTGCTGCTTGCTGTATAATAAATGGTCACGCCCGGTGTCGTGCATGTGATAAAAACTGTAATATCAGTTGTAGATGTGGAATTTCCTGGGGAGATGACCGGCTGTGCGGCCTGCATTGTATATATATTCTGGACATACTGGCTTGTTGAAGTGCTTGTTAATCCAGAACCGGTTTTATATGCCATTGCCCGTACTGTCATTGTGGTTGTTGCGGTAAAGGGTCCGGTGTATAATGTCCCTGTTGTAGGAGTGGGAATCGTAACGCCGTCCGTTGTGTACCGTATAAGTGCGCCCGAAGACGTTGAAGTGAGAGTGATGGTCTGGTAAGAAGAGTAAGTTCCTCCTGCCGGTGAGATTATCGGGTCTGGAACGGTGATGGAAATCTGTGATGTGGTGGCATTGAGCGAATCTGTCCACCCGGTTTTGACCGCTACTGCATTGATATACGCCGGAACGCCTCCGTTAACGGGGAAGGGGCCGGTGTATACCGTACTGGTGGTTGTGGCAATCACGTTTGTGCTGCTCACGGTGTAGTAAATGGTTGCACCCGGTGTAGCCGATGTTATGCTCACGAACTGGTCAGTGACGAAAGACCCGGTCCCCGGTGTTATGACCGGCTGGGCCACGGTTCCGGAGCCGGTTGCCTGGAGATTGATCTGATAAAACTCCTCGGTGTCCCCATCTGTCAGGTCATCGTTGTTGACTATTGTTATCTGAGCATTCTTCACTCCTGAACTGATCGGGGTAAAAATGACATTGAAAGTGGTATTTCCGCCCGGTGCAATTTCAAAGATGGTACCCGTGAAGTCCAATGAATATTCAGCAGCATTGGCCCCGGTAAGGGTGAAGTTGCTTATAGTTGTTGTTGCAGTCCCCAAATTTCCCACAGTAAAGGTGTATGGCACGCTGGGGATCCCGATGGTGGAACTGTTGACCACGGCGGTACCGCCGTCTGCCACTCCGACAACATTAATTTCCGGTGCTATTCCGAACCCTGAAACTGCTATATCGGTACTTGTGGCAACATTGTAATTGTCGTTTTGAATTCTCAATGTAGAGCTTCTCAGCCCGATAGTTCCTGGAGAGAAATAAAGAGAAATGCTTCTGTTGCTCCCTGCCTCCACAGTGAACGGTGTTGAAGGGTTTGATGTTGCAAAATCCCCCAGGTTTCCGCCTGTCATAAATATGGATGATATGGAGAGATCTTTATTCCCGGTATTGTCAATGGTAAATGATACGGGAGAAGAGGTCTCTCCTGTATTTATATTTCCGAAGGTATAGGGACTGGGAGAAACGTTAATTGCCGGTGCCAGGCCTGTCCCTTTTGCAAGGAAGGTATAGGATGATTCACCGCCGGTGGTATCGTCATTTGTTATTGTGATTGTGGATGTGGCAAGACCCATTCCCCCAGGCGCCGCACCCGGGGTGAAGGTGAGATCAAATGTGATGATGTTGCCAGGAGTGATCGTTGCAGGAAATCCCGGAAGTCCGGTCAGTGCAAATTTTGCATTGCTGCTTGTGATTGTAGGGTTCAACGTCAGATTCGCCATGCCGAGGTTCTGGACAGTGAAGGTCACTGCACCGCTTGCCGACCCGGTATCGATGCCCCCGAAGTCATAAACTCCAGACCCGCTTGTAAGGTTAGTAGTTGTCCCCTGTTTTACATTTATCTCGGGAGATGCAGGCGATGATACGTATCCGTAAACGGTAAAGGTGTATGGATTTTCGTCAGAATCGTCATTTGATATATTAATAGTTGCAGAATGGGTCCCAATGGTGGATGTGACAAAGGATATGGTAAAGAAACCTGAGCTGTTGGGCGCAATTGTTGTCAGGGCGCTCGATACACTGAACATGGTCATGTCGCTGCTTGTGGCACTCGTAATATTGAGTGTCTGCTGCCCTATATTATTGACCGTGAAGGTTTTCGTGGAGCTGGCCAGCATGGTTTTGTTTCCGAAATTATATGTCCCTATGCCCGATAAAATATTGTTCCCCAAACTGTCCTTGACATAGATTTCCGGGAGGTTCTGGGAACAGATTCCCGACAGCTTTATGACATAGGGATTTTCCGATGCGCTTAAATCGTTATGGGTAAGGTTAATCTGCGCGTACTTTGTTCCTACTGCCGACGGTGTGAATATAATGTTAAAGGTATAGCTGCCGCCGGCTGCTATACTCGGTGTGCCTACGATGTCATGGGAAAAATCCGATGAATCGGAGCCTGTTATGCTGGTGGCCAGTATGGATAACGGGGCGCCCCCGGTATTTTCAATGGTAAAGGTGACCGGGGTGCTCGATATTGCCGGCGCAACGTTTCCAAAGGGGAATGGCCCTCCGCTGGAAAATATGATTGAGGTAAGCCTTTTTAAAATAATTCTCGGCTCAGTGGAGGAGCTTGCCGTACTCGCGGCCGGCTTGCTTGTGGAGCTTGTGCCGCCGCAGGAGATTAATATCATCAGTAACAGAATTCCGGATACTATACGCGCATGTATCAGCATTATTCAAACCTTGCAAAATATATTTTTTTGATAAAATAAGTTAGTCTAATTTGATGTGTATTCATTGTTTTATAAAATTCAGAATAATTTTCTCCCCCTTTCTATTTCCCGCATATTATGATTATTTTTGATAAAATTGTATTTCTAAAGTAATATACAATAAATTATAAAAAAAGGAAAATTAATTTAATACTCATGATATAATTTAATTTATATGGTTAAATTAAATTATATAAATATTATTAATCAATAATAACAAAATTTCAATCTACTCTCAATTTTCAGAATTAACTTAAATGCTTAGATAAAATTTGAATTTTTATTCCCTTTTTAATGTTTTCCTGCCAGGGGAGCGATAGGGATTAATTCAAGTTCTTAAAATGGTTCATGTCTAAGGCATTACGGTAAATGTAACAACTGTCTCTGTTACGCTGTTTCCCTGGAAATCCTTTATGCTGTCCCCGGCAGATACTTTCAGCTGATACTGATCGCCATATAAAAGCGTATCAACGGGAGTAACATATATTGTTTTAAAATCATTGTCGTTATAATCAAATATAACTGATATTGCAGACGATGTGCTTAGTGTTGTATTATAAAGCTGTATGGTAAATTCATTTACCGTCATCGGATTGATCATGGGAATTATATTGTCACTGAATATCAGCTGAAACGGTGTGGATGAGGTATATGTATTCGGGTCTACATTGACTTCGCCGTCGGTTGGAATTGATGAGAATAAATACGGTTTGATGACATCATGTATGCCCGAAGGCCCGGTCCTGAATTTATATTCCACGTAATACGGGTTCACGGGACTGAGGGAATTTGCAGGCGGTTCAACAAGGTTCTCAAAAGACAGGATCCTTGTGCTGCTGCCGATTACATAGGCATATTTATAGATCCGCAGGGTATATTCAGTGTTTTCCTTGTACTCATTAACAGCCGGGTTTATTATGAAGGTCTTTGATGAGGTTGCCGGGTAGATGCTTACCGGTAACAGAGTACTATCTTCATATATTGAAAAAACAAATTTCATTGGAATTGTCGGAGTTGCATTATCCATGAGATGGGAAAAGACAACAACAAAGTTTGCGTTTGATGGATTCACATCGGTCAGGTATGGATCCGGGACATCCAGGGTCTGCAGGGATCCGGGATAGACAAACTGTATGGTTGGATTGATTGTACCAAGATCCTCGGAAGGGGTGAGTACATAATCCGGTATCGTTGTGATTGTGGGTGAACGGGCGCAGTTCATCAGGAGCGCCAGGGATGCCAGCATCAGGGATATTGTAAATCTGATGGTTTTATTCCCGGGATTATTTCTTTTAATTTTTTTAAACATAATGTTACTTTACTTGATTATAATTTATTGTCAAAAAATTATATATAAAAATATTTATGAACAATTTTTAAGTTTTACCGTTGAAATTATATTTTAATTCTTTCAACCAATAATTAGATATTTATCCTATCTAATTTATAAAAATTTATAGGATATTGTCAATAATTAATAATTGAAAATTATTTTATTATTAAATAGATTGGTTATTAGAAAAATTATGATACCTATTATGACATATCGTCGGGGAAAACTATTTTCATCCAGATTATTATTAACAGTCCTGTTATTGACGCTTATATTTTTTTTTATTGGTGAAATCGGGAAAAGGAGCGGGATACATGCCGCTCCGCCGTATACTGTTACTGTTAAAAATACCAGGTTCCTTTATGGCCTCGGAAGGGGCCCCACTCATTCACCGCCGAACAATATTACAACCTATTACAGGGGCTATGGAATGCCGGGGACGGTTATTGAGATCACTGCAGAGATGAATGTCAACGGAATCCCGAGCCCCATGTATGGTGATACGGTCATCGCCGTGCAGTTTACCGATGGCACTGGCACCGGGACTTTTAATGTCACCATACCTTCCGGCTCCAATACAGGCACAGCAGGTATCCCGTACAATACCATATCCGCGCCGGCATTTATTGTTGCTGCCAGTTCCACTGTGCCATGGACCTATACCGCCATCGGAGTTTCGGGGAATCCTCTGGCATCTTCGACCTATACATCCAACCCCCCCTTTGACACTGCGGTGATATACTGGGACAACCTGGATGTCCCTGATGACGTTAATTTTCCTCCACTGCTTCCGACGGATATTGTGTTGAATCTGACCACCTCATCTTTCAAGCTTTTATGGAAGCCCGTGAATACTGCAGCCTTGCTTAATGAGGATTTTTACGAATACAGGGTCTACTACCAGGAGAAGGGGGCTGCAATATGGAAACTCTGGAACGGGGCAAATGACCCCTCTCTCAGGGGGCTTATCAATAATCCCGCAGGCCCCGCCTGGCCCGATGATCCGGCAAAACATTTTTCCGGGGGATTGAAATACACCACTATCCCTAATTTGAAAATTTTTACAAAGTACAGCTATTATATCACGGCAGTGGATGTCTTTGGAAATGAAACCAAACCCCCTGCCGTGCCATTCGATGTCCTGACTCAGCCCTATTCTATTCTGATAAAAATTTCCGACGGGATTACTTCATATACAGACTTTTCCAACCTGGCCAATCCGCAGCTGCGTACGCTCAGGGAGACAAATACCAAGGTCGAAATAGAAATTGTCAGCTCAGCAACACAGCCCGATTTTATCCGGGTCTGGTATACGTACAACATCTATGCCGGGACATCGACGGATATCATTGCCGGGAGCAATACGATAAATAGCGCGGGATTTCCCCCTGATACGCTCTTTTCAGTTCTTGCCGAAAGGAAGGCCCCGAATAAATACGTGGCCTATTTATCATCCCAGACACCTGTAATAAAGGCCGGGAATGAGGTACGGTTTATCATTGAGTCGAATTTTTCCAATGTCCCCACATACTCTGATATGGACATGACCGATGAAAATCCGAATAATAATGAATGGACCTTTTATGTTGATACGCAAAAACCGAAATTCTCCCCGTGGCCCGTGAGGATACTCAATAATGTCATAACCGCTAAACATCCCGTCTCCTATCCCTCCTATTACCTGAGCGAGGATGCCATGGTTTCCATTAAAGTCTATGATGTGAATGGCAGGCCTGTTACCACAATCATTGACAACCAGTTCAGAAGAGGCGGCCAGAATATCAAGGAAGACGGCTGGACCGGCGTTAACAAGGCCAACAGGAAACTCGGTATCGGGCTCTACTATATGCATTTTTACGCGAAGAGGGTTTCGGACCATAAGATTATCCTGGACAAGTTCCAGAAACTTGTGGTCGCTAAATAATACATTGTACAATCACGATCTGCTTAAAAAAAAGAATTTTGCCACAGAGGCTCAGAGACACAGAGGCGGAGTAGTACTCATATATTGTAACTATTCAGCCATGAAGAAGGAATTGGCTCACGGATTAGCACGGATTAAATGGGAATTTCATATTAATGATATTAACAAATCCGTGAACTAATATTTATAATTAAGTTATTTTAGCCATTTCATTAATATATATATTAAAAGCTATAAAAACTCCGTGCCTCTGTGTCTCCGTGGCTGACTTATTTTGATAATTACAGCCTGTTTATTATATGATTGAGGTATGAATCCCATGATAAAATTTTCCCTCAAAACACTGTTGCTGACCCTCTCTATTTTATCCGCTGCTGACGCCATCCATGCCGGAAATGAACCGGTTTATAATTTAAGGGTCCGGCTTGATCCGACAAGGATGTACCTGGAAGGATGGGCGGAAGTAATTCTGCGCGGTGATTCTGCTGCGCGGTTTACAGCGGGAAATACGAAGATTTCCACGATAACCGTGGACGGGAAAGAGTTCAGGGATTTTACAGAGGATGGGAAGGAGTTTAATGTGAAGAAGGGGGTGGAAAAGGTATTGATACATTACACTACCCCTGTCCGCCGGGAAACGGCTGGAACGGGAAAAGGAATTCCGGCCGGTGAAATTGATGAACTCACGTTCCTCAAAGGCTGGTATCCCGATCCCGGCATGAACTCTTTATATAACCTTACCGTGGAACTACCGGCTGCCTGGGATGCAGTCTCGGAATCGGAAAAGAGCCATTCCCCGGTTGCCGGCGGAATGAAAACAGTGAAGTTTACATTCTCCGGTCCTGTTCCAGGGATAACCCTCCAGGCCGGAAAATATAAGTCCAGGGAGGAACTTTTCAGGGGCATCAGTATAAAGATTTTTTTTCACAGCGGTGACGAAAAGCTATGGAATGAATATTTCGGTACGGTCACAAGAAATATTTCCATTTATGAAAATCTCATCGGCCCCTTTCCATATAAAAGTCTTTCCATTGCCGAATACGGCGGCGATGAAACTGTCTCATCCCCATCGGTAATCCTTCTTCCATCCAGGCTCATAAAATCGTCGGGGGCCCTGGAGTCCGGGCTGAGGCATGAAATCATACGGCAGTGGTTCGGGAATTATATCTTTGCAGGCAGGGGCTCATGGGACTGGACTCAGGGGATGGCCCTGTTCCTTGAAGGGTACTGGAACAAACCCGACGGCAGGGAGGGGGCGCTGCAGAGAAAAAAAATCATAACAGCCTATGAGGGCCTCATGTCAGGGAATGATGATAAGGCCGGGCTGCCCAGGGCAGGTTATGGAAAGGCGGCGATGTTTTTCCACATATTGAGAAAGAGCATGGGAGCAGAGAAGTTTTTTACCGCATTAAAAAAGGCTCTTTCTGAAAAGGGGTTTCAAAACACCGGCTGGGATGATATGGCGGCATATTTTCCCGGCATAGGCGGAGTAAATGACCCGGCACTCCGGCAGTGGCTCGAGAACAGCGGGACTCTGACGCTGAAGGTTCATCATATACATCTTTCGTACCGGGAAGGGGCGTATCAGCTTGATATCCGCATGGAACAGGCCGGCCCGGTTTATAATTTCATGCTTCCTGCCAGGGTCATGACCGGCAGGGGCGGGGAAAGTTTCGAGATAAAAGTCGATAAAAAAATAATTAATTTCACAAGGCGTTTCGCGGAAAGGCCGGTGAAGGTCCTCCTCGATGAGAACTATGATCTCATGAGGAGACTGGACAGTTCGGAAAAGCCCATGGTTATCCTGTCGCTCCTCAGCGAGAGGAACCAGCTTATTGTCGTCCCCGGCGAGGTGAAGGATACCTATTCTTCTGTGATAAAGATGTTTATGAAGAAGGGGTGGAGGATGAAGGACGACAGGGATGTTCTGAATTCTGATTTAAAAACCGGTGCGGTACTCTTCCTGTCATCTTCAGGCAGAACTTATCAAAGGCTCTTTGCCGGCAGGAAATCCGCCGATGCCGGGGTGTCTGTCCAGGTAACTAAGAACCCCCTTAATCCTGAAAAGGCGGCAATGGTCATAGACGCAAGGAGTGAAAGTGAACTGGAAAAGGCGGCAGGCATTATTGAGAAATACGGGAGTTATTCCCGCGTTTTGTTTAAGAATGGCGAGGCAGTGTCCAGGGAGAGGGCATGGGAGAATATGGGAATCACCAGGTTATTTCCACTGGATGCCAACGGCCTTGAAACAGGGAAGCTCCTTGGCCTGGACGGAATTGTTGAAAAGATACGGGACAGGGAGGTTGTGTTTATCGGTGAAAGCCACACGAAATATTCCCATCACGTGATGCAGCTGGAAATAATCAGGAGGCTCTATGGTTTGAAGGGCGGAATGATTATCGGCATGGAAATGTTCCAGGCCCCTTTTCAGGAGCACCTGGACAGGTATATAGGCGGTGAAATCAGCGAAGGCGAACTGCTCAGGAAAACGGAATATTTCAAAAGATGGAAATATGACTACAACCTGTATCGCGACATTCTCCATTTTGCCAGGGAGAAAAAAATACCTGTCATTGCCCTGAATCTGCAGGAGGAGATTACAAAAAAAGTTTCACGCGGGGGCATCGACACTCTGAGCAGCGATGACTATTCCAGGATACCCCGTTATATTGACATGACCGGCGACCAATACCGCGAAAGCATGAAAAAAGTGATGGGGACCCATGAACGGACCTATAATTTCGATAATTTTTTCCAGGCGCAGGTACTCTGGGACGAAACAATGGCCCATAATACCGCAAAGGCAATGAAGAAATATCCAGGTAAAATAATGGTCGTACTTGCCGGGAATGGACATATCCAGAATTCATGGGGGATACCGGACAGGGTGAAGAGGCTCACCGGCGCGAGCCTTGTAACAATACTGAATGAGGCAGGGCCGGAGGTGAATGAAGATTCAGGGGATTTTATCCTGTTTCCTGACGACATTGATGGGACTTCGAGCCCCAGGCTGAATGTGTATCTCAGTGAGGAGCAGGACGGCCTTACCGCCGGGGAGATAATGAAAGACGGCCCGGCATTTACCGCGGGGATGACATCGGGGGACATCATCAGGGGAATTAATGATACTCCCATCAGTGACCTTGCCGATCTTAAAATTGCAATCCTGGACTTTAAGAAGGGGGACAGGGTTAAGGTCAGAATTTTAAGAAAAGTTTACTTCTATTTTATAAGAGAGGTCATCCTGGACCTGGAGTTTTGATATTTACGGGACAGTTCAATGCAGTTCCTTCCATCGAGAGGCATGCATACGCAAATAGGGTTGACAATTATTTCATGGGAAAGATTTGATGCATTTCAATATGCTTGGGCGGAATTATCATTTTAAATATCATTCCTCAGTGTCTCTGGTGCGCCGCGAGGCGCTGAAAATACCAGCCGGTGGAAATCCGTCACGAGTAATTGGTCTTTCACTCGGAAGATGATAAAACAATCAAACCGGTGACGGGAAAGGTCGAAGCTTTTTGAATCAGTCCGCAGGCCGTAACGAAAGTGAACACGCTGGCCCCGTTACACAAATGTAGTCGGTGTGACTGCCGGATATGCGCGAAACCCGCTGATTTCACCGGAAGCAAAGGCCGGATGCACGATGAAATGACTACCGGAGTTAAGAGTGATTGCATGTGAACAAAAATAAACAGGGATTTCAGTAGGTGAGCTACCCGGCAAAATATGCCCCACCTGTGAATACTTGAGATGAATTGTGAAGATGCTGAAATTACAAAAGGAAAAGGAAGATGAAAGACATTTTACTGGAACATGGATCCGGCGGTGAAAGCTCGTCAAAGCTGATTGGCGATGTATTTCTTAGCGCCTTTTCAAATCCCATCCTTGACAGGCTGGAGGATGCCTCCCCTTTTAAAGGGATGAAAAACATGGCGGTGACAACCGACAGCTATACGGTAAAGCCTGTATTTTTCAAAGGAGGAGACATAGGTAAACTGGCTATTTGCGGAACATGCAACGACCTTTCGGTCATGGGGGCCAGGCCGGTATATCTCTCCTGCGGATTCATCATCGAGGAAGGTTTCAGTATTATGGACCTGGAGCGCATAGTGGCATCCATGAGCGAGGAACTTAAGGTGAACGGCGCCGGGATAATTACCGGCGACACCAAGATTGTACCGCGGGGCGCCGCCGACGGAATATTCATAAATACAACAGGTATCGGCGAGGTCATCTATGAAGGTATATCAGCATCAAACCTGGCCGATGGGGATGCGGTTATTGTTTCCCGCGGCATAGGGGAGCACGGGGCCCATATCTACATAAGCAGGGAGGAGATTAACATCAGGAGCGCTCTTAAAAGCGATTGCGCAAGCCTGTGGCCCATCGTGAAGGATCTCCTTGGCGAAGGAGGGTTGAGGATTAAAGCAATGCGCGATGCCACACGGGGAGGGCTCAGCGCCGTTCTGAACGAATGGGCCCAGAAATCCGGTATTTCCATAATGATTGAAGAAAAAAATATACCCGTGCTGGAGGAAGTTAAAGGGGTATGCGAACTCCTGGGCTTTGAGGCCTACCACCTTGCATGCGAAGGGGCTTTTGTGATGGCGGTACACAGGGATGATGCGGCTGCCGCCCTGAAGATCATCAAAAATCATGAAAACGGCGCGAATGCATCAATCATAGGCCATGTGAACATGGAGTATCCGAAAAAGGTTATACTCCATACATCAATAGGCACCAGGAGAATCCTGGATATGCCGACTGGATTTCTCCTCCCGAGGATCTGCTGATGCATGAATTTTCTGTTGCAAATCATCTCCTTGAACTTTGCCTCAAAAATGCACGCGAAAATTCCGCCACGACAATAAGTAGGGTAACCATTAAGATAGGTAAACTGAGCGGTGTGGAACCGCATTTTCTGCAGAACGCTTTTGATGTTTTAAAGGATAAAACCATTGCTCAGGCCGCAGTACTTGACATTATCCATCAGGATGTGGTGATTCATTGCATCGACTGCGTAAAAGATTTCACACTGAAGGAAAATGAGTTCAGCTGCCCCGAATGCAGCGGGGTGAATATAAATGTCATTGACGGCGAAGAAATGTTTCTCATGACAATGGAACTTGGCTGAAGAGAGGGTAGAATTTTTGCATGGAAACAGTTCCCCGTTTTTTTTAGTATGAACCTGGTTTATAATGAGTAGAGGGATCATGATAAAAATTAATCCGGTCAGGGCTTTAAGCGATAATATCATCTGGGTCATTTCTGACGACTCCACCGGGGCGGCTATCGCCGTTGATCCCGGGGACCCGGCGCCTGCCATCAATTTTTTCAGAGAAAATAATCTCATACCGGCGGGAATACTGATCACCCACCATCATATGGATCATACCGGCGGCATCGGCACGATTGCCGGCGCGTATACCATTCCCGTGTACGGCCCGTCCGGTGAGGATATCCCGGGCGTCACCGTAAAATTAAAAGATGGAGATTCATTCAGGTTTGAAGGAATCAGTATGGATTTTTCAGTAATTGAGACTCCAGGCCATACCAGGGGGCATATTGTATATGTTGCCGAAGGGGAAACCGGGAGCCATATTTTTACCGGGGATACACTTTTTACCGGAGGCTGCGGGAGGATATTCGAAGGGACCGGTGAAGAGATGTTCCAGTCGCTTTCAAGGATTGCCTCCATGCCTGTTGATACATTGGTGTATCCTGCTCACGATTATATCAGGGATAATTTCAGGTTCATCGCCGCAGTGGATCCTGGAAACCCGGAAGCCGGGGAATTCATAAAAAAGGATAAGGCGCTCAGGGATGATGGGAAATTATCAATCCCCACGACCCTTGAATTTGAACTGATGGTGAACCCCTTTCTCCGATGCGCCGTCAATGCAGTCCACGGGTCCGTTGAAACATGGGCCGGGAAGAGTTTCAACAGCGCCGTTGACGTGTTCATTTCCCTGAGAAGCTGGAAGAATATATTTTAAAAAATAATCATTGATTTTATATCACAATAAAAGAGTATATCGGCAATTAGATGAATACCGGGTGAAAAAATGAAGATGAACATACTGCTTACCAATGATGACGGGATCAATGCCGTAGGACTGAACGTTCTTTTTGATGTTCTCTCTCCGGAATTTAATGTCTATGCCATTGCCCCGGAAAAGGAGAGGAGCGCCTGTTCCAATGCCTTCAGCATCCATGGGGAACTCCTGGTCAAAAAATTGGAAGAGAGAAAATATTCCGTCAACGGTTATCCCGCCGACTGCGTATGCGTGGGTATGTACAGCGGAATGTTTCCTGAACCGGATCTTGTAGTGTCTGGAATCAACCATGGCCCGAACCTGGGGTATGACCAGTTTTTTTCCGGTACGGTGGCAGGCGCAAGGACCGCTTACATTTACGGTAAGTCAGGGATTGCAGTATCCATGAACAGCTATCACAAGCCCTCGGAATATTTTCATGAGGCCTCGGAGTTCATCAGGGAATTCATCCACAGTATCATGGGGGAAGTTAAAAATAGCCGGTCCCTTTACAGCATTAATTATCCGGATCTTCCGAAAGGGAAAATTAAAGGGGTAAAGTATACCTTCGGGAGCAGGCGGTTTTACCAGGATAAATTTGATATTACGCCCCTTGGCAGGGATGAATTTATCATGAAGCTCAGCGGTACAATCAGCGGCGAAAAACTCGACGGGAGCGATCTGGCGGAACTTGAAAAGGGCTATATATCTGTTACACCCATGACCATTGAATGTACAGATTTTGAACTGATAGAGAGGAAAAAAAAACTCCATGAAACTGCCGGGTCCTATGACAGGGTGGAATCAAAAAATTAATCAATCCCGGATTTTATGCTCCTATGGCTGAAATTGATATAAATGAAAGGATCAATAACCTCATCACCCTGAGCGTTGAAAAATTTCATGTAAAGAATTACAATGATGCGATCCGCGATTTGAAGGCCGCGGAGGTTCTCGATCGGAACAATCCCGAGATACTCTACAACCTGGGCGTTAATTATGCCAGGTTAGGCCTGTATAGAACTGCTATTGAATATTTTAACAGGCTGATTTCAGCGCCAAATGATTTTATAGAGCCCTTGAATATCAAAAAAATACTTGCTATTTCACTCATCAAGACCGTGCAGTATCAGAAGGCAGCGGAACTGCTGGCCGGTATTATCAAACTCAACCCGGGTGATATAGCGGCAATCAGCATGCTGGGCTACTGTTTTGAAAGAGATAAAAAGTTTTTTGAGGCCATCAGGACTTACAAGAGGGTAATAGAGCTCGATACAAGGAATTTCAATGCATACAACTCCCTGGCGTATATATATGTCACAACCGGCGGGGACCTGGACAAGGCCCTTGAATATGCCAGGATGTGTTATCGATCCAATGTGACAAACCCCGCATACATAGACACCCTTGGGTATGTGTATCTTAAAATGAACAGGCTTGCGGAAGCGGCGCTTCATCTTGAAAAAGCCCTTTCCCTGCAGCCCTTTTCTCCAGACATAAAAGCCCATGTCATGGAACTGTCAGAGCTGAGGAAGAGGGGAGGGCAATTCTGATTTTATGCTTCTGTAAAGTGCAAAGTAAACTGTCATTGAAACTGCCTGCAGTATGATGATGGTCATGGTGATATACCTGATATCTATTGTGTAAAGTATCCCGAAGAGAGAACTCCCCAGGAACATGGCAATGCCGTATACAGCGTTGAAGATGCCGTATCCCAGGCCCCTCTTTTTAATATGGGTGATGTCGGCAATGGATGATTTCATGATGGTTTCATGGGCTCCCATTACTATCCCCCATATAACCACTCCTATAATGATAAAATGGGTCTCATTCATGAATACGAATATGGGGATAAACAGTGTTAATACAGGGATGATTATGAGGGACATCAATCCTGCATGGTCATTGTTATGCCTTTTTTTGAGGCGGTCATAGATTTTGCCGATTGCCAGGGCAGCCAGGGCGTCCACCCCCATTGCGATGGAATAGAAGAGGGGAATCTGGGCATCGGAGAGGAGCTCTTTTTCTTTGTAATGATATCCAAGGATAACGAAGGTTATAAATCCCAGGGTCGTGGTAAACGTAAAGGCAGTATAAATCCAGAATGTTTTTGAAAGTTTTTCACTAACCGGGATTCCTGCCGTTTCGGTTTCAAAGGCTCCGGGATCGGGGACTTTTTTCCATGCGGCATATACGCATGCCATTACTAAAATGAAGGGTATCCAGAGCCAGGCGAATCCCCTCTGGTAGTCTGAAAGTACTATGCCCCTCTCCCCGTGAACCAGGAACAGGCCGGTAAAAATAAGCGGCCCTGAAAGGGCTCCAACCTGGTCCATGGCCTCGTGGAGCCCGAACCCCCAGCCGGTGCCGATTTTCTTCGCTGCCTGTGACATGAGTGTGTCTTTTGCCGGGCTTCTTACAGCTTTGCCGAGCCTTTCGCAGACAATGAACAGGGCTGCAATCTGCCATGTCCCGGTGAGAGAGAGGAGGGGTACGCTTGCGAGCATTCCATACCCGATAAAAGTGAAGGCCCAGTATGCCTTTGTCCTGTCTGAAAAATATCCAGAAACAAGCCTTATAAAATAGCCAAGGAATTCGGCCGCTCCTGTTATAAGGCCCACCAGGGCTATATCCATATGCATGGTCTTTGTGTAGGGCCCGTAAACGCTCCGTGCGCCTTCATAGACTATGTCACCGAAAAGGCTGATGAATCCGAAGAGAATTATCAGCCAAACCGCCCTTTTTCTGCTTAGTTCCATAAAATAGCCTGTTGAAAATATATGATGAATTCTGATATAAAATATAAATGGATAAAACCTGTAAATGATTTTTTTGCTGGACATGGCAGCGAATTTAGGGATAGTATATGAATATCATAAGCATTTCAAAACAGGACAGCAAGTGAAAAAAAATTATAAGGCCGGTGAGACTATTCTTTCCATTGACATGGGGACCCAGTCTGTCAAGGCGGCCCTCATTGATTGCGACGGGGATTTTCTTTCTTATGTTAAAGTCGACATGACGCCATATTATTCAGTGAAGCCCGGCTGGGCCGAACAGGATCCTGAATATTACTGGAGCAGTCTTAAAGCAGCATGCAGAAAATTACTCATCAGCGGGGGTAAAAAGGGGATTAAGGGTGTAACCATAACCACTCAGAGAAGTACCATGATTAATCTCGGGCGAGACGGAAAGCCGCTCAGGCCGGCAATTGTATGGCTGGACCAGCGGGAGGCTGCTATTGAGAAATGGCCCCCTTTCTACATGAAGGCGATCCTGGGCGGATTGAAACTGCTTGAATCGGTGAAGTATACTATCAGAAACAGCGATGCCAACTGGATAAGGCAGAATGAGCCGGAAATCTGGGGGAAGACCTGTAAATTTCTTCAGCTCTCGGGCTATCTAACCTACAGGCTCACCGGAGAATTCCATGATTCATCGGCATGCCAGGTGGGGTTTCTCCCTTTTGACTATAAGAAGCAGGCCTGGGCCGCAAGTTCACATATATACTGGAATATAACACCAATGGACAGGGGCCTCCTGCCGGACCTTTTTCAGCCTGGAGAAATTCTTGGCACAATCAGCACAGAAGCGGCAAGGGAAACCGGCATTCCGGCAGGCCTGCCGCTCATTGCATCTGCCACTGATAAAGCCTGTGAAGTCCTCGGTTCCGGGTGCCTCACTCCTGAAACGGCATGCCTCAGTTATGGCACAACGGCGACAATAGAAACTACGAATTCCAGATATGTTGAGGTCACACCCTTTATTCCCCCGTTTCCAAGCGCAGTCCCCGGTTACTACAACAGCGAAGTGATGGTGTACAGGGGATACTGGATGGTGAGCTGGTTTAAAAAAGAATTCGGCCATCTTGAAACGCTTTCGGCAACAAAAAATGACCTCGTACCTGAAGTTTTATTTGATGAACTGATAAGGGACATTGAACCGGGCTCCATGGGACTTGTACTTCAGCCCTACTGGTCACCGGGCGTGAAAATACCCGGTCCCGAGGCCAAGGGCGCCATCATCGGGTTCAGGGATATACATACAAGGGGACACCTCTACAGGGCAATCCTTGAAGGGATAGCATATGCATTGAAGGAGGGAGCTCTGAGGACCGAAAGGAAAAACAGGATAAAAATTGAGAGGCTCATGGTGTCTGGCGGCGGTTCCCAGAGCAGGGAGGCAATGCAGCTTACCGCTGATATTTTTAACATGCCGGCAGAAAGGCCGAAAACTTTTGAGACTTCAGCGCTGGGCGCCGCGATTGATGCTGCAGTGGGTTTGAAATTTCATTCAAGCTTCACCTCTGCGGTTAAGGCGATGACAGGGACCGGTGATATTTTTATGCCAATTAAAAAAAATAGTGAAATTTACAGTGAAATTTTTGAAAAGGTTTATCTTAAAATGTACAAAAGGATGAAGCCCCTCTATAATGAGATAAGGGAAATCATATGAACCTTATCTCAATGTTACTGCCGGGTATATTGCATGCTCTCCATGGATTTTTTTAAACCGCCTGACAGTGAATGACACAGGGCTACCGCAAGGGCATCCGCGGCATCATCGGGCTCCGGTATCTCCTTTATATTGAAAATTTTTTTTATCATATTCTGTATCTGTTCCTTTGTCGCCCTCCCGTATCCTGTAATCGCATGCTTGACCTGCGTCGGCGTGTATTCATCAATTTCAAGGCCGTTTTTTGCGGTGATGATAGATATTACACCAATGGATTTTGCAACATCAAGCGCAGTAGTATGATTGTTTTTGAAGAACAGTTTTTCCAGGGCAACCTGGTCTGGATGGAACTTTTCAAATATACGCGTCAGCTCATCATGGATTGTAAGCAGCCTTCTGCACATGGAGATATCCCGGGAAGTTTCAATTACGCCGTAGCCGAGTATTTTTAAACTGCCGGTGACAACCGACCAGCCGATTATCCCGTAGCCAGGATCGATACCCAGAATTTTCACTGGTTCTGGCTGATCTTCAGCATTATTTCTTCCGGAATGTCATAGTTGGAATAAACATTCTGGATATCATCAAGATCCTCCAGAACCTCAATTATCCTGAGGCACTGTGCCGCCTTCTTTTCATCAAGTGGAATTGTGGTAAGGGGAATGTAGGAGACTTCGTTCATAATAAGATTGAATTTTTTGTCCATCAGCTGCTTGGATACGGCATGAAAAATTTCAGCTGGTGTCGTGACGATTAATTGACCGTCTTCTGTCCTGATGTCGTCAATATTGAATTCGATAAGCAGGTCTATCAGGTTATCCTCGGTTGTCTCAGCAGCGTCAATTGTAATAATTCCTTTCCGGGCAAAGAGGTAGTTCACAGAACCCGTTTCGCCCAGGTTTCCTCCATTTTTGCTGAATGCAGACCTTATCTCGGGGGTAGTCCTGTTTTTGTTATCTGTCAGGCAGTCCACCATGATTGCAACGCCTCCGGGGCCGTAACCTTCATAGCGGACTTCTTCATAGATGACGCCTTCAAGTTTTCCTATCCCCTTGTTGATCCCCCTCTCTATATTATCATTGGGCATATTGTTTGCCTTGGCTTTCAGCACAGCGGTCCTGAGCCTTGCATTTGTCTCAATATCGGCGCCACCCTCCCTGGCGGAAACAGTAATCTCCCTGATGATCTTGGTAAATATTGCCCCCTTTTTTGCATCAAGGGCGCCCTTTTTTCTTTTAATTGTGGACCACTTTGAATGACCTGACATTCTTTTTTCCTTAAGTTTTATATTTAATGTTCTATTTATTAATATCCCCTATTAATTTTCAACTGTAATTTTGTAATTTTTTTTCTTGCTTCATCGGATTGGTAGTTGAATGAAATTGATTGCCGGTAATATTCAATGGCATCGCTGTAATTTTCAGCTCTTTCATGGGAATCAGCTATATGCCATCTGACTCTGCCGGGATTTAATTTTCTATATTCCCTTTTTATTATATTGAGATCCTGCTCGGCCCTGCTTTTATCGTCAATGAGTGTCTCGTAGGCGGAAAAATCATCATAATTTTTCTTTGTTACAAGGGCATATTTTATGGCTTTAATCTTTGTATCAACATCCATCAGTTTTTTTTCGAATTTTTTTACTTCCGATTCCATTTTTTCCTGATATTTCAGCGCTTCACCATAAGATATCAGGGCCTGTTTGAAATTAAGGGAATTCCATGCAATATCGCCAATATACTCATGGGCTTTGGATTTTTTTGAAATGTCCTTATCAGACAGGAAAGTCAGGGATTTTGTGAACAGTTCCAGGGCAAGGGGAATGTTTCCGGTCTTTGTCATGGAAATACTCCCCAGAGCAAAAAGTATATTTGCATCATCAGGTTTTTCTACGAGATACTTTTTGTAATATTTTTCACCCTCAAGGAATTTTCCATTTTCAATACTGAGATTCCCTATTGTGAGATAAAGCCTGGAATCGATGGCATCTTCAGTTGAGCTGATGTACCTCAGCAGATGATACAATGCCTTTTTTTTCTGATTTAATTTTATAAGCAGAATTCCTAATTCCAGCGAGTATTCAGGTTTTCGCGGGTTTAGCTCGTACGCCGTTTCAAGGGAATTGGCATAGCCTGGACTGTTTCCAGCTTTTTTATATACCTGGGCAATTTCATAGAAGATAGGATCATCCCTGTTCGGCTCAATAAGCTTAAACCGGAGGCACTGAAAATAATGGCTAAGGGAGGAGTTGTATTTATTCAGGTTGGAATAAGATTTTCCTGCATACAGATGCAGGGTATGAATTTCATTATTGGCCTCAGCAAAATTATTTTCAACTTTTCTGTTTCTGAATAATTTTCTAAGGTCAATATCGCTGTCAGTCTTCCTGGCTGATATAAAATCTGAAGTAACAATTCTGTACTCAATCCGTTTATTATAAAATTCCTTAAGCCTGTTTTCTATAAGTTCAACGGACTTTAAAAAATTTTTTTCATTAAAAAATTTCATGTAGTCTTCAGTTTTGGCCTGCCCGAAGGTAACCTGAGGGGTAATCAGTGTGACGAAGAGGAGCGTGTGCAATGTGAATAATTGATTATTTAATTTTATCATAATTTATACAATTTATTAAGAATATTTATCATAATATCGGGTTTTTTTTGATTATTATTAATGCTTTTGAACTCTACTCAAAAAAGTTGTTGTATTTTTTTTGTCGGTTAGAGGTAATAATAGTTAATAAAGAATATCATTTTGGGGCATTGCTTGATGAGTTTGCTGAAAGAATTCAGTTATTCAAATGCAAATCAGAGAAAGTTGATATATTACAACTCATTTTTATCCCTGGCTTCTCTCGGTTTCATTTTTTCTGATTTATGGCTGAAGGATATAAATTTCTATTTTTATTTTCCTGTGGCCAGGGTTATTTTTATTTCTCTTTTGACCGGACTGTTTTTCGGGAATCTGGCAGGGAGGATACTGTTCAGGGTTATCCCGGATTCCAGGCTCATGTATGTAGCTGCCGAGTTTTTATTTATTTTATCATCTATATTTTATTTCATCAAGGGTCAAGTTCTTCCTTCTGGAAATGATCCTCTCATGTTCCTCTTTAATTATTCCCCTTACATGGTTCCGCTTTTAATCATGGTTCCCGGTTTTTTTGCCGGTATCAAAATAAATTATTTTCTAAAAATTTCCTGCGCAAATTTTATTGATGAGAAACAGGGCATTGTCAAATTTCTGTTTTTTTCTCTCATCGGCTTCATCTTCGGTATGACATGCCCCTGGGGAGGAATTATTTCCGGTATGGCAGGCATATGGGACAATTATTTTCATCTTTTCAGCGCCATTTCCGGGCTTATCATTCCTGCAATGCTCTTTATCAATCTACCTTACAATCCAAGATCTCAATTTATTCAGCATTATTCTGAAAAAGATCAGACAGAACCGATAAGTAATTACATAAAAGAAAATTTATTGTTTATATACTTAAATTTTTGTTATGTTATAATTTACATATATTTATCGCTGGAAAGCATCATAAAAATTTATGGTGATAATTTTTATATAAAATTTGCATTTATTATAATAGCGCTTCTTGGAATATCGGGAGGATTTATCTGCGGCAATGTTTTAAGAAGCAGGCTTTTTTATATTTATATAGAAATGATATTCCCCGTTCTTATACTCCCATGCATTTATATGTTAAATATTTATAAAGACGGAATATCCTTTCTTTTAAGCTTATTAATTTTCCTGCCGGCTTTTTTTATTTTCGGATTCTCACTGCTGCATACGGTTAAAAATGTCATGGGAAGTTATGATTATCAGAAGAGGTATTTTATCCTTGATATATCTCTCATGGTTATACCCCTTCCTGTAATCGCAGCCCTGAATTATATCAAATTTAACTATATTATATACTTTATATTTCTTTACCTCCTTGCAATCATGAATATACTGATTCCAGGAATTTCTATTCTGGGGATGACGATAAAAGGTTATAAAAAGATTTTATATTTTGTCTTTTCATTTATCATACTGCTGGGGGTGATATTCAGCCATAATTATTTTAAAATTAAATTCAGTACCGATATATATGCCGCGAGGACAAGAAATTATGATGAATTGAAGTCTGTTAATTACAACGCAGTGTTTATAAAGAATAAGTCTTCTGTTTACTATAACGGGTCGGTGATTTTTAACATATCTGACAGTATTATCAGAAATTTAAAGAGGTCTTTGGTTCCTCTATTTCTTTTTGCAGACCATAAAAAGGATGATAAAATTCTCTTTCTCGACGGCAACCAGAAATTTTTTAGAAATCCAGTAATCGGATATTTCAGCAATGCAATCTGCCTTGATTTACTATCCGATGAGAATGTGGATTATAACCGGCTGCCGGTTTCCGGTAAGCAGTCATATGTAACTGAAAAGGAGTACCTTCTTTTCTATCTGAATAAGGAACAGAAAAAATTCAGCACCATTGTTGATATTCCGAATATTTATGATCAGAATTATAACCTGTTCCGTTTTTCCAATAACTTTTATACTACTATCAGGGAAAAGCTTAAAAAGGATGGAATTTTCGGACAGGTATTCAATATAAACGACGGGAGGAAGGAATTCTTTTATGAGTTATTGAATAACCATAAGAAAAATTTCAAAAAGAGCATTGTTTTTATGTTCTCTAATGTCATGATTATCATCTCTTCGGATAATGCAGCGGCCCTCACAATAAATCAGAAAAAATTCGATATGCTTGCTGAAGCTTTCAACAGGCATGATGAGCTCGGAGTACTCTTTTACAACGATATCCATGTCCTTTCATATCTTATATCCACAGACATTAACCTTTTTTTACAGCAATTTTCATCTGCCCGGGTGCCCAGGCTATTTTTTTTAATGAAGCCCATGCCTGTAATACTGAATGATTTTGTTATTAAAGAATTTACAGATAACAACAGCTTATTTCTAAACCTTGCTGAGAATGTCCAGGAAAATTACGCCTTTATAAATTCCATTTCCGGCAATTCATCTAGAAGCAACATGCTGTATTCCCTTATCAAAAAAACTGAACTTGCTGAATCAAAAGATAATTATGAAGACGAAACCATGTACCTCTTTCAACTCAACAGCTTTACCGATTTCAGGATGAATTTCAAGAAATATCTGAGCAATATTCTATCATACAAGGAGGAATATTACTATAATACCGGCCTGCGTCTTGAAAATGAAAAACGATGGAAGGAGGCAAGGTCACTCTACAAGGCAAGTCTTACCATCAATGGTAATAATTTCAACACGAATTACCGTCTGGGGCTCCTGTGCATTATACTTCAAGATTTTGAAAATGCATTCACATACTTTAACCAGGCCTTGATGATCGACAGGAACCATCCCAAGGTATTTTATCAGCTTGGAGTTCTACTTTTTACCGGCGGCAAGATTCAGGAGGCAATAAATTATTTCAACAGGGCTGTTGAATTGAGGGAAAACAGTGCGTCACTTTTTTTATATCTGGGACTTTCTTATGAAAAAATGAATATGCTGCAGGATGCGGAAAATTATTATACCAGGGCGCTTCTCCTGGACCCTAATGACCAGACAATAATATCCAGGGTGGAAAGTTTGAAGGTAAGAAAGGAAGAAGAAAGAAATAAATGGAAAACCGGCCCATTGAAAAATGAGACAGAGGCGGAAATGGGTGAAAAAATGCCTCTGCCGATTAATAAGGCAGCCCTTGACTGGAGGCTCTCGGATAAGGAGGCGGAAAGCATGAAGGACGGCGATAAATAAACAGGCGCCGCGTTAATGATGCAGTATCTATTCATACTATTAATCATATTAATTGCCGTCATTCTGACTGCAAAGGACTTTAAAAGATATGTAAGCGAGCTTGAAATAAGATATCATCTTGCAGATCTTTACAACAGGACGAATAATTTTCAAGCGGAAGTGGATGAGTACAGGATTATTTTAACGATAAATCCTGATGATATCAATGCAAACTACAGAATCGGCCATTTCTGAGTTTGTCATTAACGCAATTGAAAAAAATAAATTCACGGAAAAAGAAGGGAAAATAGATGGTTAACAAAGGTTCAAATCTTTCTAAATTTCTGGTAGTAATTATTTTATTAACAATTTCATGCAGTAAAGATCCACAGAAGGTATTTCAGGAAGAAGCTGACAGTTACAGAAAGGAGAGGCATTCACTTCTCGGGAAGGCGCTTCTCGCTGCATCGTCATCACATAGTTTTAAGTATGACAGGGCCATGAGGATCAATGAAGCATTGTTCAGGCAGGATAACAGAAAGATTTACATATATTATCCATTAACTGCAACACTTGATTTAAACGATGACCTTATTATAAAATTTTCTTCACTAGATGAAAAATATGCTGTCCTTTCCGATGGTTCAAAGCTCTGGATATATACATCAAAGGGTGATTTTATTAAGGATGCTATTATTGAAGTTGCAGGAAAAAAAGCAGATGCAATATATATGAATAAAAATGTTGTTTATTGTCTGATAGATTCTCAGCTCCACTCATATGATCTCGACAATAAGATTTATAAGCCTTTTGACATTGAAAAATACCTGCCGTCAAACAGTAAGTTTTACCGTGTGATGATTCAGCAAAGCGGAGAGTTCATGGGAATAATCTCCGGCCTGGCAGGTTCTTATAATCTGGATATTATTAATCTCACTACCGGAAAACCGGTGGTGAAAAAATTTCAGGTGGATTCATCCAAGCTTCTCCTTTTGGATGGCGATGTTTATTATATAAAGGGAAGTTCAGGCGACTGGAACCTGGAAAAACTTATTCCCGCCGGGATGAAGACCTCAATGGTGCTTAAGTTTTCCGACATCATTGATATTGAAATCATGAAAGGAGGAGTATTTTTATTGGACAGCAGGGGGCTTTCCCTGAAGGGTTTTGATGGAGAATCTGTCAGGATTCCTTTTAACATAGAAGTGAAAGGGAAGTACAGGGACCGGTTTTTTGTCACTTTTGAAAACAGGATATATGCTGTAGATTACAGCATGATGATGGATAAATTAAAATATCTGAAAAATAAAATTCCCGATGTATTCAACTGAATTGTCTAATTTTTCCGGCTATATTCAATTCTGAATTTCCCATTTATTCTCATATTAATGTTTTCAGTTTCTCCTGAAATAATTATATCAACAGCATAATCTATGTAACTGCAGCAGAACCTGTCCCGGGGGACAGGGAGATTTATTTTTTCCCTGTAAAAATTCTCCATGATGGTCCCAAGAAGTGTAAATCCGAATACCTTGTTGTTTTTTATATCAATTCTTTCAGCATGAAAGGACGAATTATTTATCGGATTGATAATTACTGCCTCGGCTTTTTTAATTTTTATGTCACCTGATACTAAAACGTAAAATCCCAGGGTATCCCCTTCGAAATACAGATAATTAAACAGGTCTTTGCCAACATTTAATGCGCCTGGTTCTTTGAACCTGAATATAGTGTTTGTATCTTCAAGCCTTTCAATGGCAATGTTTATTCCAGTTCCGTATTTTAGAATTTTGGATTTTTTTTCTGAACAGGAGAGGGCCGGCAAGACAGTCGAAATAGTAATGAGAATTATTATAATCAGTCTGATTGACTTATTTCTGTATTTCAAATTTTCTCCACCCCTTCATAATCATATCATCATCCCTGAAAAACTTGTATCTGCCGAAATATTCCCTGAGTTTCTGATTAAATTCAGTTGTAATTCCAATTTTTCCGTCTTTCAAGGAAAGCTCGCCTGAAAATTTTTTATTTATTGTATCATCATCAATTATTTCATGGTAATCAGCATAATTTCCGTATATGAAAATAAAAAGGGGTTCAAATAATCCGACACATGTAACTATCTCATCGGGAATGGGGTTTAATACGCTGAAGGTTGCTGTAAAATAGTCAAAGGGCAAAAAGGGGTAAATTTTTTGAGAAGTTCCGAATAGATCCTGGCTGAATAGCTTTGAAATTTCAAGGGATACTTCCTTTGAATTAAAATCATCAAACATAGCGAATGTCTGGAAATGCCCATCGGAATTAACCTTTGTTGAATCAAAAATTCTTATTGGCGTAAAGCCTATAATATCACCATCATGATGCAGCAGGCTGTTTTCGGGAATCAGCCTGGATTTATAGTAGAGCCTGCTTGTATTGAACGAGGGATAATAATCACTGTCCCCCTGTTCTGTTATACTTGATGTTTCCCCTCCGAATTTGAAGTCAAGTTTGAACATGTGTATAAAGTAGATATGCCTCCCCCGTATGACCTTGACAAAATGGAGATAATGCTGGTCAGCTGCCGGCATTTTTTTTTTGAGAAGCGCATGGTCATAAAAATATTCAGGTATATATTCAATGATTGATTCAACAATCGGGAGGGCTGTGGAATAATCAAGCTCATTTACAGATATTCTGGGTATATTTATCTTCCCGTCAAATAATGTAAATTCATTGTTTATGACATTGAGGTAAATATCTCCGGTCCTGTTTTTTGACCCGGGATTTATACTCTTAATTCTGCTATCTATCTCTTTAATAAGATTCATAAATTCGGTGTTTTGTTTAACTCTGTTTTTAAAATATCCCCGGTATATTTTTCGTCAAGAATTTAATCGAAATATTTTATAATTTAAATTTAAAACAATTACTCTTGACAAAAACAATTATAATTATATATTTAATATTGGTATATAGAAAAATATAAATTGTTCAGGGAGCAGGATGGAACAGACAAATGATATAATAAATATAGGAGTTGCTCAGGTGAGAACGGGCTCCAAACCTGCCGTTCTGAGAACAATCCTTGGAAGCTGCATAGGAATATGCATATATGACAGAATAAAAAAAATAGGCGGCCTTGCCCATATACTTCTGCCAACAGATGCTTCGTCATCCAGAAAGGGTAATAGTCCGGAAAAGTATGCTGATACGGCAATTCCCCTCCTTGTTGAAAGATTGATACGGGATGGGGCAAAAAAGGAATATTTATCGGCCAAAATTGCCGGAGGCGCATCCATGTTCAAGTTCGATACCAATGCATCCCTGGGACTGATAGGAGAAAAGAATGTAGAGGAAACCAAAAAAGCTCTGGGCAGAATCGGGATACCCATTCTTGAGCAGGATACCGGCGGCAGCGCAGGAAGGGTTTTAAATTTTTATCTTGAAGACGGACGCCTGAAAGTAAAGGCGGCTGGCAAAGAAAAGATTTATTACAAAATTTAAAGAGTCAACCGGAGCAGTGAAAATGGATTTAAATATAAAACAGAGAATTGAAACAGTCATAACCAATCTTGATCAGCTTCCGTCAATTCCGGAAGTTGCCACCAAAATAATGAACATGGTTAATGACCCCGATGTGGCTTTCAAAAAGGTTGCCGACGAGATTTCCAAGGATCAGGCAATGACTACGAATATATTAAAGGTGTGCAATTCGGCATTTTTCAGCAAGGGCAAAGAGATAACATCAATTGAAAAGGCGATAGTTACCATGGGGCTGAAAGAGGTCAAAGATATCGTCATCCTCATTGTGGCCAAACCAGTACTGGACAAAGCTATTATCGGTTATGACATGGCCAAGGGGGATTTATGGATGCAGGGCCTTGCGGTTGCAACCCTGTCCAAGCGGATAGCAATGAAAAAAAAGAGGAAGGAAATTGCCGATATAGTTTTCACGGGAGGGCTTATCCATAATGTAGGTAAAGTCGTTCTCGCGCTTTATGTCCAGAATGTTTACAAGGATATCATAGCGGCCGTTGAAGAAAAGCAGATGACTTTTGATGAAGCGGAAAGGGAGGTCATGGGTTTCGATCATCACCAGGTTGGAGAAAAAATGCTGGATAAATGGAAATTTCCGCCGGTCCTGAAATCCATTGTGCGCTATTACCATGATCCTGTAAGTGCTCCTGTGGAGCACCGGTTTGATGTATCGGTGGTACACATTGCAAATATCATCTGCCTCATGGCCGGTATCGGAATTGGAAGTGACGGATTGTTCCATCAATTCAATTCCAGCGCAATAAAATCTGTGGGGCTGAATGAAGGCGAGCTCGAGGAGTTGTATTCGTCCATTCCCGAGCTTATCAAAGAGATAAAAGCTCTCATGTAAATTTGCGGGGGAAACAGGCCCCGGCTTTAAAAAAGAATATAAATCGATCCTCCATGTTCCTAATAAAAAAATGCACGCAATGTGATAGAAAATTACGCTTTCCCATTGATAAAGGAAAATTGAAGGTAACATGCGTCTGTGGACAAACATTTATTGCCGATCCGGACAACCCGGAACTTTTCAAAGGCTCTGAAATTGATATAAAACCTGACAGAATAAAAGAAAAATCCTTCTTCAGAATGCCCCGGGTAAACATCAGGGATCTGTTTGATCTGAAAAAAATCATCGGTCAGCTCTACAATACCGGATACAGGCTTCAGAATTTCAAAATACTTCCAGCTTCTGAACAGCGGAAAATTATCCTGCATGTTGTATGCTTTCTGCTGATAGCAGTGATGTTCATTTTTTTTATGTGCGGGAGTAAGGGAAAAATTTTTACAGGCATTGAATGAAATATTCCCTGAATGATACACGCTCTTACCATATACATGACCTTGATACGCTTGGATGGGAATATACCGTTTGCTCATCACTTGAGCCCCCGGATGCGCCGCTCCGTACGCTGCTGCAGAAAAATGCAACCTACGGGAATCTTCTCTATGATTTTCTTGAAAGCCGCACATCCATACGTAACGGAGGAAAAATCCTTGAGGTAGGGGGCGGCTATGGTTATTTAATGAGGGATTTTTTAAAGAGAAATCAAGGGCTCAATGCGACAATGGTTGATATTTCAGAATATCTTCTGTACCGCCAGAAGGAGCACCTGGCTGATTTGGATGCTGACTATATCAACGAAGACTTTTTTAATCTTGATGCCGCTTTTCTAGAGAACTTTGATTATGCTGTTTTGAATGAAAACACCGGGGATTTCCCGGCAGTATATGATATTGATAAATCGATTCTTACAGAGAATAACGATACTCAGGACAAAATTATATCGGCAATAAGAATTTTTTTTTCCTGTTATTTTCTGGACTATTCAGGGATTAATGAAAAATTTAATTTTAACCTGGGGGCCATGACAGCTCTGGAAAGATTATGCCATGCCGGAGTAAATACTATTTTTATCAGTGAGCACAGCTGCGAGTCCAGGGCGCCGGATATATTCAATGAGGGAGAAATAATAAAACCTGAACCAACCCCTGAAAGGATTCATCTTAAAGGGCATGATGAATATACAATTAAATTTTCCCACCTTGAAGCAGTGGCAAAAAAATTTAATTATAAGACAACACGGGGACCCATGTCTGATTACATTATGATTGATAAGTCTCTTGATGTAGGGCAGATTTTCCGATCCACAGTATCAACGGGCAGAATGGAAAGTATCCGGCATTTCATCCATGATCTTTATAAATATGAATATCTGCTGATTTGCAAAAAATGAGTTCAGTCCAGTTTCAGTTCTTTTTTCCGCTGCACCAGGTGCTTGTAGTATGTTGAATGAATCCGGTTTTCCTTTTCATGGTCGCTTATCCTGCTTACTAACTCTGCCGTTGTCAGTTTATTTACTTTTTTCTTCTTTTTTTCTGCCGCCTGAAGGGCAGCGGGATCGGCGGTTGTGCCTTCTGCTGAATTTTTAATTTCTTCTGACATTTTTCACCTCTTTTAATATAATTTCATATTTTTGTAACTTTTCACCTGTAAATATTTGCTCACGGATTCATGCAGATATTCACGGATTTTTTTATTTAATATCGATATCAAACATTTTCATTAAAATTTCATATTTATCAGTTTATCCGTGCAAATCTGTGAGCCATTATTTATATTATAGCTTACTAATAACATATATAACAATATTTGTTAAACTTTAATAATACCCTGATTTTGTCTATCCATATTTTTTGATTTCTCTCGCCATGTCCATTTTAGCATCGCGGTCACGGATGGTTTTTCTCTTGTCGTATTGGGCCTTGCCCTTCCCCAGTCCCAGGAGTATTTTAGCCTTTCCGTTTTTGAAATAAATCTTAAGCGGAACCAGTGTGTAGCCTTTTTCAGCCAGTTTCCCATGGAGCCTTTTAATTTCCATTTTTTTCAGTAAAAGTTTCCTGTCACGGTCAGGTTCATGGTTAAACCGGTTTCCCATGTCATAGGGGGATATATTAAGGCCCACGATAAAAGCTTCGCCATTAATAATCCTTGCATAGGATTCCTGAATACTTACTTTTTTCTGCCTCAGTGATTTAACCTCTGTCCCTTTGAGTACCATTCCCGCTTCAAAGGTATCAATTATTTCATAGTTAAACCGCGCTTTTTTATTTACGATAACATCTTTAAACTGGTCTTTCATCAATTTCCTTTACCAAGCCCCGGTAACTCGATTGTACAATAATAATATTACAGGGTGATTTTGATAACATATTAAAGATAACCGGTTCTGTCAAATATTAATCAGCCCCTATCCACCCTGGCTCCTTTTGCATTTAAATTTTTTATCATATCAGATTAAAAATTAGCCTGGAATTTCAGTCCGAGTTTATCTTTAATGGCAAAATTGTTACTATGAACCCGCCACCAGGCCGGGGCTATATACAAGTTTTTTTCAAGGTAAAACATCAGGTTGGCATAGTATGATCGGGAAATGTCATCCTCTTTTTTTCCTGAGTTGCCGCTTGATACTTCACGGGAAAATCCGAAATTTATAGTACAAATACCGGCATCAAAGGAAAAATCTAGCCTGCCCCCAATTGATCTATCATCTATAATTGTTTTTTCATGAATTTCTGTATCTACATCATTTAAGCTTTTTACTCCCATGCTTCCGATATTTTTACCCCGGTAACCGTTAAAATTCATTGAGAAGTTGGAGATGGCAAATTTAATGCTCAGGGGTATCATGTATCCGGTTATCGATTTTCCATCAATCATGGTCAGGACATTGCTCAGAGCAGGGTCACTGTTTCCAGAACCTTTTTCAATGGTAAATTTCTGATATACAAAATGGAGATTAACCGAAACCGGCCCCATGGGTACTGTTATCCCGGCAGCCAGTTTCGGGAGGATATAATGAAAATTTTCACCGGGGATGAGTATAGGGCTTGCAATATTTCCCTGACTGTACCATGAAATATTTTCCTTCCCTGGTTTAATCAGGTCCAGGTAAAAATTTTTGAATATGCTGATTTTAATCTGCGGTTGCCGGCCATCATAGGTCCCGGCATCCCAATAGCTCCCATCATCATCGGCAACATTTTTTGATGACTGATAGGTATAGGGAGTCCATGTCTGGCCGAAAATTATATTGAAGGGATTTAAGTTGTAACTGGCATAGAGATGCCTCAGGTAAACGCTATTACTTTCAGGATTACCGGATTGCTCTTGTGAATTTTCAGGGCTGAAGCCCAATTCAACCTTTCCCCGGACATTATTTATATTGCCGTTTAATCCCATGCTGGCGCTGCCTGTTATAGGAAGGTCCTGCATATATTCCACACCGGAGTTGCCGTGCGCACCTGAGCCCGTATCACGGGAATAATTATTGTACCCGGCCCAAAGTTTTACCTGAAAATAGGGGGCTAAACCTTCTATAATTTTTGAATCCTGCGCGTTAATTTCAATTCTGAAAATAAAAATGGGAATGACCAGAAAAAGTATAAGAAGCTTTACCGGGTGGTTATTTTTTTGGTTCAAAATCAATTAATGTAAGGGAATAATCGGAATATTTAAAAATTGCAAGTTTTGATTCCCTTTCATATTTCAATATGACAATTTCGTTTTCACTGTTATATGGCGTGAAGGTTATGTTACGAGGATTTGATTTTTTAATTTTCCAGAAATCAAGGGTGTCCCATTTTTTTTTGCTCATATCAAAAATCATGAAAGAGCTCACGTAGTTTGAATCATACTCGGGTTTGAGTTTTACAAAAAAATGGCTGTTGCGGTAAAAGACAGATGTTATGACTGTTCTTATTGACCCCATAAAGGTTTTAGGCATAAAGCGGATGATTGATTTAGGTTCAAAATGGTATATAGCATCTTTAGTTGCGATGAGGATGGAATCTTCGATTATTTCAATGTCAACAATATCAACAATGGCATCGGTAAACCATGAGTATATTCCCATGGTTCTATAGAGGGCATGATCCTCGGCCTTCTTGTCGCCGTAAAAGGTCCATACTTCATTGGTTTCGTTGCGCGTTGATTTTTTCTGTTTATTTTCCTTTTTTTCACCTTCAAGGGTTTTATTTTCTACTAATGCGCTTTTTTTATTATCTTTTTCTTCATTCTTTTCCCGGTAATCCTTTATGGCAATTTTTTTCGGCGTCTCTTCGTCATCGTCTTCGTCATCCTTTTTCTCTTCGATGATGACCTTTTTCTTTTTCTTTTTTCCATCGTACTGGAGCCTGGAAAGACCGGCTGGTGTGACGAACCAGACATTATCACCCTTGAATCCCTCATCTTTTTTTTCAGCCCGCATTAAAGTAACAGAGCTGCTCCCCATCTGGGCGTTCGTCATATCAAAGTGGTCCCACTCGCCAGCCATGTTCAGGCGGGATACTCCCAGATCCATTGACTCTTCATAACGGAACCAGGTGTTCCCCCTGGCATCCACAACGACCTGTGCAACATGATTGGATTTAAGTTCCGAAGATTTATCATTATACTGGAGGCATTTTGCAGAGCTGGTTTCAAAATCGAATGTGCATTCTGTGGCCCCTGCGCCACCCCTGACCCGGTATGTGACAATGAGGCTTTTTTTTAAAGGATGCCAGGCTGCATTTCGTATAGTATCGGTTGTGAGCATTTCTTTTTTTATGGAGAGGTGGATTGTTTTTCCGTCAGATATCCTGATGGCGTATATGCCCTTATTCTCTGAAATAGCAAAAATAGTGTTGTTAAATGTATATACTGTCTTTATAATACCGTAATCTCCATTGTTCAGGGGGCCGGAAAAGTTAACTAAAGGGGGATTTCCTTTTATATAGGCCAGTTGGCCCTTCGATTTTCTGTCTATGGCAAGTATCAGGGAATTTTCTGCGATATACGAAGCATCCTTTATCTGGTTTGCTGTTGTGCAGAAATTATTATTAAACAGAAAAAACAGGAGAAAAAAAATAAAAAAAACCTTTCTCCCGCAAAGAGCGGAAGAAAGGTTTTTGAATGCTTTCATTTTGAAAAAATTAAACAACAATCAAATTTCGAAAGCTACATTTTTTTCTCGTCGTCAAATACGCCTGGATTTCCAAAGATGTAAGCGACGTTAACTTCAGCTGCCCAACCGGCTGTTGCGTTACCAGTTACCAGATAAAGTCCATTAGTCAGGAAGGCTCTTGCCAGTTGAGCTTCAAGAGTCCAATGTCCCATTTTATACTGAAGTCCAAGTGTTCCAGCAGCATTTCCAGAATCAGTCAGCTGCTCGACCTTTGTAGCACCGGTAACTTTTGTTGTTACATTCTGATCCCATGTCCTGTTTGCTCCAAGCCTCATGGTCATGTTCTTTGTAAGGTTGGCTTCTGCACCCATGACGAAATTTAAATAAGTTGCATCAACAGCAGTTTTGCTGCCGGTGATTTTAGTTTCCTGACCGCGCATTTCATAGAGGAATCCAAAATATACCATTGAGTTTCCTGCGAATTTCATTTCATCAGTAAGACCAATGAGGGTTCTGTCTATGTTATATTTTACTTTGTTAGTTCCGAGTTTGTCGGCCCTGTCTATCAAGTTATACTTTAACCATACGTGTACGCTGTTAGTCTGGCTTAGAGCCATGTTGAAACGGGCTGTGACGTCGGTGTCGGAAGTTGATGCTTTATAAACGGTTCCTGCTGCTGTCGGAGCTGTTCCTTTCTGATCAAAGGCATAGTTGGTCATTTTGAATGCCACGTCGAAGTCCATTCCGCCGCCCAGATCCATGAAGAAACCAACCTGGTAGGTATCAACAGCTTTTTCATTTGTTGTACCAGCTGTTGTATTTTTGTCCATCCTGTCAGCTGTTCCATACCTGAGGCCTACGCTCATGGGACCCATTTTATAGGATGCATTGACATTGTAGTTTTCCCTTACAGCCATGTTCGTTGAGTTCAGGGCTGTAGGTAATTGCTGAAAGTTGCCATAGGTTGCTGTACCGGCATCACCTATTCCAAGGGGATATCCGTTGGCGTTGATAACAATCATCAGATCATCCATCGGCTTCAACCATATACCACCTGTAGAAACTGCAGCTGATGTTTCATTAAAGGTGATAAGAGCAGGGAACTGTACATAATAAGCTGGATTAACAGTTGCATATGCAGTGTCCTTTTGAATCATCCAGTAGGTATCAGCACCCATACCCAAAGACTTCATTCTTGTTCCAGATGCATGAGAAGCGGTTACCCCGGCAATGATGAGAACCAGAGCAATTATAAATGTAGAAATTCTTAAAGAATTTTTCATTTAAATAAACCTCCAAAAAGTTAGTTTAATGATTTATAAAATAAATCCTTTGTTATATAAATTAAGTTTAACTATTTATCAAGCTATTTTTACTTATTTTAGTATTTAATTTTTTAAAATATTAAATGTCAAGCACTTTTTTGAGGTAGTTGCTTTAAATGCAACTTAATTAGTAGGATATGTGTAAGACGTTTTTGTATCCATTTTGACCTCACCCACTTCGACAAGCTCAGTGCAGCGCCCGGCCCCTCTCCTGGCAAGAGAGGGGGGTAATTGTTTTATGACATTAACTCCCCCTTCTCAGATTCAGAGAAGGGGGTAGGGGGGATGAGGTCAGGGTAGTTAAATGCTTTCATAAGAAGGAGATAGCTGATGTTCTCTATTTTTATCATTTTTTTCATCACTGAGCATCCGGACAATTTCATGGGTGGGATTTATCTCCGATTTTAGGATTCTGTAATAATATGCCATTACATATTGTCGCAGGAATTGACTCTGAAAACGATAGGTATTATATTATAACTGTGTATCAACCGGATACTAATATCTGGAATGATACATTCAGGGAAAGGAAAATAAAATGAAATGTGTTTTATGTAAAAATGGAGAAACAAAACCGGGGAAAGTTACAACAACTCTTCAAAGGGATGAAACCGTTATTGTTGTAAAAGAGGTGCCTGCCGATGTTTGTGAAAATTGCGGAGAATATTATATCTCTCATGATATCACCGGGCAATTATTGTCAAAGGCGGAAGAGGCGGTAAAAAAAGGAGTGGAAATAGAAGTTTTTGAGTTTGTTGCTTAAATGTATGCTTTCATATAATTAAAAAAGCCCCATACGTCGGGGCTTTTTTAATCTGGAGAAGTTGTTGCTCCTGCTACAGCAGGGACTTTTCTATGACCCTGTTGAGCCTTTTTACGAATTCTCCCGGTTTTTTTATCTCAACGCCTTCGATGAGCATGGCCTGTTCAAGAAGGAGAAAGCTGATGTCCTCTATTTTTTTATCATTTTTTTCATCACTGAGCATCCGGACAATTTCATGGGTGGGATTTATTTCCAGGATTGGTTTGAAATTACTCATGGCGTCCTGGCCCATGGCCTTGAATATGTGCTGCATCTGCACCGTGGGATCATTCTCATCGGCAACGATGCACGAAGGGGAGTCGCTCAGCCGGGTACTCGCCCTCACATCCTTTACCGCATCGCCCAGGGCTTCCTTTATTTTTTTTATGAGGGGCTCTATCTCCTTCTCCTTTTCCCTGTCTTCATCGGATTTAAGCCCCTCGGCTGCGTCTGCCCTGTTTACCGATTTAAGGTCATAGTCCCTGTACTTTGGAATGGAGGATATGACGATTTCATCAATTTCATCATTCATAAGAAGAACTTCAATATTTTTCTTTTTATACATTTCAAGAAGCGGCGAATCCGTGAGCTTCACTTCTTTTCCGCCGGTTATATAGTAGATTACGTTCTGGTCCGGCTCAAACCGGCTTATGTACTCGTCAAGGGTGGTAAAGCCTTCGGCCTTGGTTGACCTGTACATTATGAGGTCCATGAGTTTTTCCCTGTTCTCAAAATCCTGGTAAAGGCCTTCTTTCACCGGTATGCCGAACTCATTGTAAAAGGCGTTATATTTTTCGCGGTCATTTTTTTTAATATTCTCAAGCTCGGAGAGTATTTTTTTTACCGAGGTCGATTTTATTTTTGATAAGACCCTGTTTTTTTGAAGAATTTCCCTGCTCACATTGAGCGGCAGGTCCTCTGAGTCGATGATCCCTTTTACAAATCTTAAATAGGTGGGCATGAGCTCCTTGTCGTTGTCGGTAATGAAAACTCTTTTCACATACAGTTTCACCCCAGGGGTATAATCGGCCCTGAAAAGGTCAAAGGGTGATTTTTTCGGGATATAAAAGAGGGTTGAATAGGACTGGGTGCCCTCTGCATGCGTGTGGATGTAATGCAGGGGAGCTTCGGAGTCATGGGATATGACCTTGTAGAATTCGGCATAATCCTCATCCTTTAATTCGTTCTTCGGTCTTTTCCAGAGGGCTGATGCGGAATTTATCTGTTCCGTGATTTTCTTTTTCGCATCCTTGTTCTCCTTATCGTCTGGGTCGGCGCCTTCATAATGGAGGTATATTGGAAAGGGTACATGGTTTGAATATTTTTTGATTACGGTTTCTATCTGCCACCTGTTCGCGTACTCCTTTCCTTCATCATTGAGATAAAGGGTTATCGTTGTGCCCTTTCCATCCCATTTGGCCTCTGCGATATCGTATTCACCCTTGCCGTCGCTGGTCCATTTATACGCCAGGCCCTCTCCGGCTTTTTTTGATATAACCTCCACCCTGTCCGCCACCATGAACGACGAGTAAAAACCGACTCCGAACTGGCCTATGAGGCTTGAGTCATTCCTGGCGTCCCCTGTCATCTTTTCAAGAAAAGACCTGGTCCCTGATTTTGCTATGGTGCCCAGGTGGTCTTCAAGCTCTTCGCCGTTCATCCCGATCCCGGTGTCGGAGATTGTGATTGATGATTCGCCGTCGCTGAGGAACGATATGTCGATCCTGGGGTCTGTTCCGTAGCTTTTGAAATTTTCATCGGTGAGGGTGAGATATTTCAGTTTATCAAGGGCATCCGAGGCATTGGATATAAGCTCCCTGAGAAATATTTCCTTATGGGAATAGAGTGAATGGATTATTAAATGAAGCAGCTGGTTCACTTCTGTTTGAAATTTATGTTTTGCCATGGTAGTACTCCTTTGTTTATTAATGTTTCACTGAAAATCATTCATTGAAGTTTTTCAGGTTTGCGGCTGATATTAAAGCAAAATAATTATGCCACAGAGGCTCAGAGACACAGAGAAATTGTATAAAATTATTCAAAATTTTGAATGTATTATATGCATTTATGATTATTTTACAAATAAATAATAATGCTGCTAAACTACATTATACTCTGTGCCTCAGTGTCTCTGTGGCGGTATTTTAGACAACTCAATAAATTTTCACTATTAATCAAGTTTTTTTAATCCTGAATATGAAAATATTAAAAAAATTATGTATTTGACTGCTCTCAGCCCATATCTTATAATAATTATCATGAAGAAGTCGATATTTAAATGAAAGAATAAATATTATGATGCTGATAAAAAAAAATTATCCTTATAAATTGCTGATTTGTATATTAATTTTAATACCTCTTTATCTCACAGGAATGGGCAAGAGACCCCGGTCTTTAACGGAACCTGAAAAAATTTTTGAAAACTATTCTTTTTCAAAAAATATACCGGTTGAACAGAGAGTAAAAAAAATTCCTGATTTTGTTTTGAACTATGTCAGGAATCTCGATAAAAAAGATGACTACAGCAATTACATTGTAAGCCCCGGGGATCATGCAATAATAAAGAAATCCATTGAGATGCTGCCGCCGGGAACGAAAAAAATAATGGATGACAGACTTATAGGGATATTTTTCGTGAATAATTTTCTCGGCAGCGGTTTTGCCGACTGGGTTCTTGATAAAAACAATAATTTCTACGTTTTTTTCATATTCAATCCACTGGTCCTCAAAAAGGATATTTCACATCTCCTCACCGACAAGGAGAAAACCTGTTTTGTCATGGATGACCCTTCCTATGACATATCCATGGAAAGCGGCAGGGATTTGACCGGATTTTTTTACATCCTGCTCCATGAATCTGCCCACCTGATGGATTATGTTCTGGAATTGACCCCGTATACGGAAGAGGAAATTAAAATTTACAGGGAGAAGATCATGGAATTCACTCCTGTTACCATGAATATCTGGAGGGGCTACGGCACGACCTTTGCGGATTATCCTTTCAGGAAGGATGTGACATTTTACGGTTTTAACAAGGGGCCCAGGATTCCAACATCCAGGGCGCCGGAAACATACCGGGAGCTTTCAAAATCCCCCTTCACCACTCTTTACGGTTCAATGAACTGGACTGAGGACCTGGCCGAATTGCTCACCTTTTATCATATAACTGAGGTTATGAAAAAAGATTTTATTATCAGGGTCATGAAGAACGGAAAGGAGGTCTATAGAACTGAGCCGATGAAAAATCCCATGGTCAGAAAGAGGTTTCCGGCGCTGGATATTTTTTACCGGTAAAGCCGGATACACAGTCTTACGGGCTCTCGTAATACCGGTAGCTCAGGTACGAGGCTGCCATGAAGATAATGGGAACGGCAATGTTGAGAGAATAGCCGAAGTTAAGTTTGTACGGCGCTTTGGATATCTCCCCTGCAGCGTGCAGATAGATCATCTGGATAAGATATAAAGAGCAGAGCAGCTCCCTTATCATGAAAGTTATTTTATTATAAAATTTCTGCGTTATAAACATGACAATAACAATTCCAATAAGCTGATGGGCGATCTTGTTGTTAATGTAGTAATAGGTCTCAAAGATATAATAACTCGCCACCGGGCGTACTATGGCGAAAAATGCGATACCTGCATTAATGACAATTAGTTTTTCAAAGGGGTTGAGATCAAGAAACCTGTCCTTGAGGAAGGTGAAGATTTGCACGACCTTGCCAAAAACGTAACTGGCTCCATCAGCCAGAAAATTTAAAATGGAACGTATCATTTTTTTTCCCCTTTGCGCCTTACATTACGGATCGGCGCTTGTTCACTTTTTTTTATGCTGCCGCAGAAATCTATCATTTTTTTAAACAATTTCTATTTTTGCATTTACTGAATGAGGCATGCCCGGGGCATGTTCAATATTCCTTCTGCTGGATAAAAATTTCAATCCTCTCATTTCTCCTCCTGTTATCCTCGCCGGGCTGCTGAAACAGGGGGCTTGTACTCCCCATGCCGGAGTATGTTATCCTGCTCCTTTCTATTCCCCTGGAAGTAAGAAAGGATACAACCGCTTCAGCCCTCCTCTCTGAAAGTTCCAGGTTTTTTTCTTCGTTTTCCATCTCCCATGTATGCGATTTTACAATGATATCATAATCATCATATTTTTTCAGGATTTCATGCAAACGGTTCATAAGCGCCTGGCTTCTTTTCTGAATAGAGGAGTCTCTGAATTCAAAATGGAGTGTGCTCAGAGTAATTTTATAGCCTTTATATACTGGCGCTAGAAGGAGGCCGGTCATTATTGATGCGCTGTCGGATATTCCGGAATTTCCGGCATTGTCTTCTGCCTCAATCCGTATGGAATAATCGATGGCTGACTCCGGTTCTTCGCTGCCGGAACCCAGGCCGTTCCATATAATTTCCCCAGGTATGGCGCCTTTACCGGAGAATGTCTTAAAAAGCCTGCCGGAATGGGTGAAGACAGCCAGGAGCCAGTTTTTGATGCCGGTTTTTTTACTGCAGAGAGTTTTGATTACTAGAAGGTTTTCATTATTGCCGCTGCCTGGAGAAAATACCAGGGGCAAGGGGGTTATGTTCAGCACAGGAGGGGTGCTGTCGAAAATTACCGGACTTTCCATACCCGTAATGGTAATGCCGTTTTCATATTCAGCCTGCAGCCTGAAATTATACATTCCGTCGGCCGGCATGCTTCCGGAAGGGCCCCGGCATTCCCATGCAATCTCTTTGGGGATGCTCTCCGATCCCTTGAAAATTCCGGTTATGCTGTTTTTGTATGCCATTGTTATATTCCAGGATTTAAGCCCGTTCAGGCGGTTCAGAACCGGGAAAAGTTTCAGTTTTTTACCTGCGAGGCAGGAGTGGAAGGGCGATTCAAATTTAATATCAGCGTAGTTGACTGTACCCGACATAGTCACATCGTAGATGGAATCACTGGAGCTGTTTCCGCTCCTGTCGGAACACTCTGCGGTGTACCGGTACCTGCCGAGGGGGAGTTCCTTCCCGTCCATGTCTCTCCCGTCCCATTGAACCATTGCAGGCACGTCTTTTCCGGCCCAGTGATATTTTTTCACCTCCCTTCCCCTGTTGTCATGAAATGAGCCTGAACAGGTGTCGCCGGCCGCTGTTTTTACTGCCTGTTCTATTGATTCGACCATGAGACTATCTTTGTCTCCTGTTCCGGCAGAGGGCACCTTTTTTAACATGACCTTCGGAGGGTCATTGTCCACGATGAGTTCACCCTTTTTCTGTACGGAGATGTTATTCCATTCATTCCATATATGGAATGAATAGTAATAATGTCCGTCAGGGACAATTCTCCCCTTATCGTCCCTCCCGTCCCAGATGATATAATCAGGGATGTACATGGATTCGGATTTTGATAGGAACCGGTTTACGAGTACTGCAAGGTCCGGTTTTTTATTATCCGGGGCCAGCCTTATGAATACCCTGACTACTTTCCCGGCAGAATCGGTTATGGTAAGCCGCCATCCTTTTATTTCACTCCTGTCCCGGGCATCGAGCCTTATCCGTACAAAGTCGTCAATACCGTCGTCATTGGGGGATATATACATCCTGTCTGGAGAAACGGCTGCCGACGGTATTGTCCTGCCGGTGCCGGAGAAGAGACCGGTGAGTCCCGCATAGTGGAGATAGTTTTTGTTTTTAAACAGCATGATGGAATAGTCCGCTGATCCCCAAAAGGTGTCATTTGAGTATTTCAGGCCCAGACCGAAGGTGAGGCCCCGGTGTTCATTTGTAGTCCCGCCCATGGCGCCCATCCTCATCAACAGGGTATTCATGATATCAAATTCAATGCCCGCTTTAGCCGGGAATACCCTGTACCTTGCTGCAAAGGAATAGTCGTTGTAGAAAGCTGCAGAGAATCCCTCCCTTTTGTAAAAATGAAAGTTATATCCCAATCCTGCTCCGTTGAAGTTGATGTCATCTCTCTCTTTGCCCGCAGGGATGCCCAGGTTTATTAAAAGTCCAATGGCAGGGCTGAAAAGGCCGAAGCCGTCACCCCGGGAGGAGTACATGAAACGGTAGATGCCTCCCAATGCTGCGCCTGCATAATAATTTATATTATCTGAATCAGAGTAGTATGATTTTATCGAGAATCCAAGCTTAAGAGATTCGGTGAAGTCCCTGCCCCAGCCCATGTTGATTCCTGTCATATGGCCCGGTCCGGGATCCCCGGGGAAGATGATGGTCTTCAGCGAGGCGCCGAATATCCCGTATGATGTGGCCATGCCAATGGACAGGGAAGGGTTGTAGAATTCCCTGTTCCCCGGCACAGTTCCGTACTGAAGGCCAAAGGCAGAATCCCTCACGCCCCACAGGGATGCCGGATTTTTTGAAAATGAGTCAATGCCCGGGGATGATAATCCTGTACCGCCTCTCCCCAGGGATGCAGGGGAGTCATCGATGAAAAATATTGCCCGGTCCCGGTAATCTGACGGGAATGAAGATTTACCAGCCATCAGGAGGAATGTTACGGTAATAAAAATGTATTTTATCATTTTAGGATTTTTTTGTAAAATATTGGGAAAACATTATAATTTTTTTATCCCCGAATAGCATGCCCTCACCCGCGCTCTGCGCACCCTCTCCCTGTAGGGCGAGGGTTTTTTATATAGAACAAGGGGCTTAAGCCCCTTGTTCTTGAACACTATCACCCCTCTCCCTATTGCGGGAGAGGGGTCGGGGGTGAGGGCATTTTCTTTTTTATATCAGACGGTTCCAGTTTATTTTTTCCATACGTACATGACAATGCTTTTCGGAAAGAACCAGTCGAAAAAATTCTCTACCCTGGACATGAACCTGGAGGAGATGCTCAGAGCAAGAAATGTATGGTATGCCCTTGAGAGAGGGTGATCTTCCCTGTGCAGGCCGGCAACGCACCGCATGGCCCACCACGGGGTATGGAGCGAGTGCTTAAAACCGATGTGATAAATTTCAAGGCCCGAACTGCGGATTATTTTTGCGAGCCTTTTCGGAAGATATTTCCGCACATGCCCGCCGGGGGTTGAGAAGTACTCCCAGGTGAGGGCATTGTAAAGGGCTTCAGAGAAAAATGTGGGGACCGTGATGGCCATGGTCCCTTTTCTTCTTAAAACGCGGGCCAGCTCCATGCACGCACTGGAGTCGTCGCTGACATGCTCAAGAACCTCGGAGCAGATGATGTTGTCAAAGGTTTCATCTTTAAACGGAAGGTTCAGGGCGTCTCCCTTGTGTACGAGGAATTCAGAGCCTTCATAATTTTTATCGGTATATTTAAGGGTATTGAGAAAGAACCTGGTCTTTAAAAGCGAATCCATGTCGATGTCCATGCACATGACCGAAGCGCCCCTGTTGATGAACTCCAGGGAATGCCTTCCATGGCCGCAGCCGGCATCAAGGGCGGCGTTCCCGGGCTTAACTGAAAGCATGTCAAATTCCACGGTAAGCACTGATTGCCTCCCAGTAGACATCCATCATCATCCTGCCCGCCTTTTCCCAGGTGAAATTTTTCAGTATATGTTCCCTGGCCGCCTTTCCCATTTTTTCCCGCGCCCGCGGGTTATCCATGAGGTAGTCGATTCCTGCAGCTATCGCGCCGGCGTCCCGTGCAGGTACGATATATGCTGTTTTCATATGTTCCCCGGCAACTTCGGGAAGCGCCCCGCCATCGGCGGAGATGAGCGGGAGGCCGCAGGCCATGGCTTCAGCAGCGGGGAAACCGAAGCCTTCGTATATGGAAGGGGAAAGGGCTATTTCGCTTTCGGAGTAGAGGCTGTTGAGCCTCTCCACCGGTATTTTGCCGGTAAATGTCACCCGCCCGTTTACCCCGAACTTCTCGATCATCTGGGGGATAAGGCTCCGGGCCGGTGTGCCGCCGTCAACGATGGTAAGGGCTGCACGGTTTTTTATCATGCCCAGGGCCTTGATGAGGTAGATGACCCCTTTTTTCCTGTCCTCCACGTTCCCTACGAAGATAAGGCTGTTTTTCTTTTTTTTCACCGAGGGCATGGGCCTGAATATCCCGGGATCGAGGCCGTTGTAGACCACCCGTATTTTTTCCATGGGTACATTGAAGGCCTTGTTAATCTCCTTTGCCGAGTCATGGGATACGGTGACAATCATGTCCATCCTGTTTGATACAATCTTCTGCATGACCAGCGGATAGTAGAGTATCCTTTTTATCTTCAAATAAAAATCCGACGGGTATTCGAACCAGGTGGAGCGGTCTATGGAAAGGGGGTGATGAATCGTTGAAATAAACGGTATGCCCAGGCTTTTTATCATGAGGAACCCGTAGCCCAGGCACTGGTTGTCATGAAGTATATCGAATTTGTATTTTTTTACCAGTTCCCTTAATTTTATAAAGGCCCGGAAAGAGAAGGCCTCAATTTCAGGGAATATACCGAATTTTGAAGAGAGGAATTCATAAAAGTTCAGCGGGGATAGGGAGGCAAAGGGTTTTTCCGGATTGATAAAGTCTGATGCGTTATTGAAATAGTTCTGGTTCTCGATTTTGTGAATAATCAGCCCTTCAACTTCATCGGGGTAGGGGGGGCCCACGATGAGATGGACCTCATGGCCCATTTTTATCAACTCCCTGGCAATATAGTAGACATAGATCCCCTGGCCGCCGCAATAGGGGTTGCCTCTGTAGCTCAAAAGACAGATCCTCATGATTTTTTCCTGAAATTTTTCAGAACATCCTCGTATACCTTGATGGTATTTGCCGCTGCAACGGTCCATGAGAAGTTTTTTTCTACCCGCGACCTGCCGGCGATTCCCATACGTTTCATCATATCCCTGTTTTTCATAAGCAGCTCCATGGCAGATTTCAGCTCCCCCGGGTTTTTCATCGGGACTACAATCCCGCAGTCCCGGTCCACCACCTCACAGAGGGCCCCGGCATCGGTGACAACAACCGGGGTGCCGCACGCCATGGCTTCCACTGCCGGAAGGCCGAACCCTTCAAAAAGGGAGGGCATGACCAGGAGCGCCGCCCGGCTGTAGAGGGAGAGGAGTTTTTTGTGCCCCACTTTTCCCGTGAATTCCACCCTGTCATGGAGTTTCAGCCTGTCAATTAATTTTGTTGCCGTAAGCTTGAGGGGCGGGCCTTCATCCACAATCGTGAGCCTTACATTTTCGGGCAACATCCTGAGCGCTTCTAGGAGATATATCAACCCCTTTTTCTGATCCTCTGTGTTTCCGACAAAGAGGATGGAATTCTCATCCCGTTCCTCGCCGGTGTTGCGGAACATTCCGGTGTCGATGCCGTTATATACCACGCTGATTTTGTCAGCCGCCAGGGAATAGGCCCTGCCCAGCTCTGCCACTCCCCCCTTGAAGGAGGTTATGACCCTGTCGAGCCTGTTTATCACCATCTTCTGCATCACGAGGGGATAGAAGAGAACAGTGGTGATATCCTGCCACAGGGTGGAGTTTGCCCCGATGTCTGCTTCCCTGTCTTTTGTAAGAGGGTGGTGTATGGTCGATATAACGGGTATTCCGAATCCCTTCATTGGAAGGTTTCCCCAGCCCAGGGTGTTGATATCATGAATGAGGTGGAACCCTTTTTTTTCCACAAGTTTTTTCATTAAGGAAAAGGCCCTCATGCTGAAGGTCTCCATTTCAGGGAAGACGTGGGCCCGGGTAAGGAGGTAGTCGATAAAGTTCCACGGGGAAAAGATGCGCAGGAGCTTCTCCTCTGAAAAATCCTTTGTCTTCACTGCCCATATGTTCAGGTTCTCCAGCTTGTGGACGCAGGCCCATTCGTCTACGGGGTCAGGGTAGGGAGGGCCCACTATGACGTCGATCCCGATACCGGACCCGGCAAGTTCCTTTGAAAGATGATAGAGATACACCCCCTGGCCGCCGCAGTAGGGATTTCCCCTGTAGAGTAAAAAAACAATATTCATCCTGGATTTTTATACGAGTATATATGATGAAGCCCGCATTTTTCAGGCCCCTCGATCCTATTTTTTATGTCCGATTGTAGACCTGGCAGAGATAATGGCAATCCCCACCCAGAAAACAGCGCCAAGTATAACCAGGGTTATGAGGGTTGATGGGACCGCAAGGGACCAGAAATTCCTTGTATATATGCCGTAAACCAGAATTACAGCCAGGGAGATGGATGCAAGGCAGAGGATCAGGGCCTTTACCCTGGAATGGCTTTTTTTCACAGAGAGTTCGGGCATGGGCTGCACCACCTTTATTGTTAATATTGTCCATCCGATCCAGAATCCGGTGGAAATGACGGCCAGGGAGACTGCCATGACCGGGATGGATAGGGCGGCATATGCCGCATTGTCAAGATCGTTTAAGGATATGGAAGATATGTCTTTTCCTGAGCTACCGGCGCCGGTGTATATTGCATAAAAATAGAGAATCCCTGCAGATGCCGAGATCAGTACAGCAATAGATCCCCAGATTTTTCCCCTTGGCATGAATTGATATCCTTAATGCCCTCACCCGCCCCTCGGCTTTGCCCGGGGAACGTGTAGGTGTAATTAAATTTTTTATTTCCATCAAAATTAATAATTAATTTTTCCCATACAATTGTCAACATTTTATTCTTTGACAGAAGGGGCGGGGTAAAATATTATGTAATAATGAATTCATAACTGCTCAACGAGGAAAAAAAATTGCTCACGGATCAGCACGGATTTACACTGATGAATCTGGAATTAGAAGAAAGATGAATGATATAATCAAATATTATAATGATGAATATTCTTATTATCTGATGTACCTGGAAAAAATATAAAAAATCCGTGATTATCCTTGTTTATCCGTGAGCAAATATTCATTGCAGTGTATTTACGCAGGATTAATTGATGAAAATAATCGCATGCCTGGGGAATCCTGGGACTAAATATTCGAGGACGAGGCATAATATAGGTTATATCATCGGCGTGAGTTTCGCCAGGTCCCTTGACCTTTCCCCGGGAAAGAGGATGTTCCTGTCTGAATGCGCCGCGGGCAGGCTCGACGGGACTGACTTCATGATGATTTTTCCCCAGACGTTCATGAACGACAGCGGTACAGCCGTTGCCCAGGCCCTGAACTACTACAGGGAGGACCCCTGGAATCTCATTGTGATCCATGACGAGATTGAGCTCCCATTCGGAAAATTCGACACACGGTTCAGCGGTGGGCACAGGGGCCATAACGGCCTCAGGTCCATTGTGGAGAAGACAGGGACGCGGGACTTTCACAGGCTCAGGTACGGTGTGGGCCGGCCGGAAAATACCGCGTTATCCGTGGCTGACCATGTCCTTTCCGATTTCCGGGAAGATGAGTTCGCCGGTATCAGCAGCCATATGGCTGAACTCCATGAAATTATCAGGTCCCTTGTTAAACTCGAGAAGGAAGCTGAAAAAGATGAAAATTAAGTTGTTGATTTTCCATTCGAATGTTTTAGAATGTGTCTGACTCAGGAGGTCACAGAGAATGAAATTTTTATTGTCGCTCATAGCAGGTGTGGGGATTTTCATGGTCCTCAGGGTGGTGCTTCAGGGGATTTTTCCCGGTTTCGCCCCGGTCATGCTGGCAGTACTTTGCGGTACAGTTGGTTTTATCATAGCCCGCCGCTTTCTCAAGCCCATTTTTGATAAGAAAGAGAGCAGCGGGACAGTCGCTGACTCCACTCCGGCAGGCCAGCAGGCTGCCAAAGCCGTGGATGAGGGAATGAAGGTGATCATGCGCATGAGGAACCAGACCAGGATGGTGCCCAACAACGATGCTGCGAAAAAAATTCAGGACATCTGCAAGGTGGGAGTGGAGATTTTCGAGGACGTAAAGAAAAATCCCAAGGATTTAAAGAAGATAAAGACCTTCACCAATTATTATCTCGATTCCACTGAGAAGATAGTCAACCAGTACGTTGAGCTTTCAGCCAAGAGGGAAAAGACCCCGGAAATCCTGAGCTCCATTGAGAAGGTGGAGGCCCTCCTCGACCAGATAAAGGTCACCTTTGACAAGCAGCTTACAAGCCTCCTTGCCGATGACCTGCTTAATCTTGATGTTGAGCTTTCAGTATTAAAGAAGACCATGAAGTACGAGGGGTAGGGTTTAGTTTTACATATCTATAACTTGTAAAGATGTATTGTCAGCCATTATCGAAAAATCCCTGTCTTTGTGAAGAACGGGCACTTTATAATAAATTGCTAAAAATGCGATAATACAATCGTTGCTTTTTCTTACAGTAATGCCTTTTTTTCTCATTGTTCTATATATATCAGCTGATCCAATTGCCAGATCAATTGGATCGTATTCAAGAATCGGGAAGTCAGTAAGCAATTTTAAAGCAATATTGTAGTCTCTATCCTTTATGAATCCCTGTAAGATTTCCTGTAAAATAATTGGACATATGAATACGGGGAAATCTGATTCAATATAGCCCGTTAATATTTTGACTCCTTTATTTTCAATACCATTGAAAAAATCAATCCAGACCGAGGTATCCACGATCACACCTTTCATCTGTTTTTTCTCATTTCATCGAGGTTTCCAGCCCAATTTAATTTTCCTTTGTAATCCAGGATTTTTTTTCTGTTGTGGAGTTTTATTACTTCTTTTAAAGCAAACTCAACAATGCCTTTTTTTGTTTTAATGTTAGTTAACTCCATCGCGGATTTCAATAAGTCATTGTTTATATCAATATTTGTTCTCATAATTAAACTCCCTTTATAATACACAAAATTATAGAATAATATACACACAGACAAGTAATTTTTACACAAGCATTAATTTTAATTTTCCGGGAAGTTTTCTGGCCAGGACAGATTCCGACTTGACATTTATGGACATATGTAAATTTATTGCTGATGATGTGTGATACTTTCGTATTGCTAAATAAAAAAATATTAAATTTATTTGGAGGAACATAATGAGATCAGCGGTTCAATTATTGAAAAAAGTCTCTCTCTCTCTCTCTCTCTCATACTAATTAGCATTCTAACAATAATACCTCTTGGTTGTGATGGAGGAAGCAGTAAGAAGAAAACTGTTACGGAGATAACTGGAGGAACAACCACAGATATATATGTCATTGGATATAGTATAAATAGTTCTAATGATTGGGTATCTGGGTACTGGAAAAACGGGGTATGGAATACAGCTTCCTCTTCCATTCACGATCTTGAATGTATTGCTGTCTCTGGAAGTGATGTTTATATTGGCGCAACCGTGTATTATTCTGCTACAAGTACAGTTGGACATCCCGGATACTGGAAGAATGGAGTTTGGAATGTATTGACGCCTCCAGATCCAACCAAAGATTCAGGTGTTAATGCTTGTACTATTTCAGGGGGTGATGTTTACATCGCTGGTTATAATGTTGCCAATGCTTCTTCATCGTTAATTGAATATGGTTATTGGAAGAATGGAGTCTGGAATACTGCGACAACCTCCGCACAGGTGCTAGTTAGTGAGATTGCAGTTTCCGGTAGCGATGTTTATTTTACTTTAACAAATTACTTTATTGTTCCTAATCCAATTTTTCATGCCGGATACTTTAAAAATGGAGTGTGGAACGAACTGGCTCAAAATTTAGATATTGCATCGATTGCTGTATCAGGAATTGATGTTTATGTAGCTGGAACTAATGATACATCATTTTACAGTACTAGTACGAGTACTGCAGGCTATTGGAAGAATGGCGTATGGAACATATTGATACCTCCAGATCCAACTAAAGATTCAGAGGCAATGTCGATTTTTATATCAGGAACTGATGTTTATGTAGCTGGAACTAATGATACATCATTTACCAGTCTTAGTACGAGTACTGCAGGCTATTGGAAGAATGGCGTATGGAACGGACTCACTCTCTTGGATCCGACAAAAGATTCGTCGACCGATACAATTTTTGTGTCAGGAACTGATATTTATGTTGGTGGTAATTGCCTGAACAGTTCTGATATATGGGTGGCAGGTTATTGGAAGAATGGGGTGTGGAATGGACTGACCCCTCTTGATCCAACAAAAGATTCATATCTTCAATCATTTATAGTAGTAACTCAATAGGCATTTTGACTAATCAATAAGATGATCTGAATGCGGCAGCCGGGTGAGCAGGTTTATGGCTGCCGCATACTCTATTCCCCACCGGTTTTTAATATACCAGTTCTCTGCAGATGTATTAATTATTATCTTGACTTTTTCATTTATTTATTAGAAATTGATGGAATGGATAATGAAACAAAAGATATAATTCACGGCATTCAATCAATAGTTCGGGAATTTGATAAACAGGGTGAAGTTATTCTTTATGGTTCGCGGGCCCGTGGTAATGCGGAACCCGATTCCGACTGGGATTTTTTAATTATTTCAAGCCGGGATATTTCTTGGGATGAGGAAAAAAAAATTCGTTCATCATTATACGGATATGAATTAAAAACTGGAATTATCATGAGCGTAATGATCCGTTCCTGTGAGAGATGGATGGACCCGCGGTCAATGATAACCCCTTTTCGCCTTTATGTTGATCGGGAGGGTATTCATTTTTAATGGAACCACTTGAAGATATTGTCCGCTATCGCCTGGAAAGATCAAAAGAAACAATGATTTTTTTATTATGGAATCGGTAGAGATAAATGATCTATTGCCCCGTGCTGAAGAATTTATCTCTGAAATTGCTCGTCTGGTATAATTGCTGCATATATTTTATTTGATATAACTTTATAAATTATCAATTTTACTTGACATTCCTCATACTTTGTAGATAATTTAAATATGAAATGATTTTGATATTGCTTAGACGCTGAATTCATTAGTATTGTGGTAAAAAAAAGAAAAAAGGATTAAATTTAAATGGAATATTATTATAAAATTATAATTGAGCCCCAGGAAGAAGGCGGTTATACCGCGTATGTTCCAAAACTTCCCGGCTGCGTTTCGGAAGGGGATACCTATGACATGGCGCTCGTGAATATTAAAGAAGCCCTGGAGCTTTATCTTGAAACGATGAAAGAACGTAATAATATAATCATTAAAGATGATATTCACATTTCAGAAGTCTGCATAAAAATATGAGTAAAGATCTTCCATCACTGAAACCGGGTGATGTAATCCGTATGTTAAAAAAAATCGGCTTTGAATTTTATCGGCAAAAGGGGAGCCATAAAATATATGTAAAAGACGGCTATATGGTTATTGTGCCTGAACATAACAAAGATTTAAAGAAAGGAACGCTTTTCAACATTATAAAAGGAACTGGATTATCTGTTGATGAATTTTTAAAATTTAAATAACGATTCGAATGATGTCTTTATCCCAGCTTCTCCCTGTTAATCACAGGGTTGGCATAGGCCTCCAGTATGATTGAACGGATACCAGGTTGAAGCCTTTTATACCGCTCCAGAAACTTTTCCTTTTCCTCTACAGAATAGAAACCGCTGTATTTTGCCGTGCCGTTTAGTTCATCCAGTGCAATATAATTCGTGGGCCACAGCCTGTAACCCGAGATGATTGCCCGGTCAAGGGCATTGGCCGCCTCCTTTTCATTTGAGAATCTTTCCGTGAGGGGCTCAGAGAAGGAGTAGTGGACCCTTCCTTTGTATCCTGTAATCCCCATATTTATACTGGCAAGGTCGTCACCTGTTTTTTTTTCGTGAGAGGAGTCACTTTGTTTCCTGAACAGCTCGAGCCCTTTCATCTTGTCGCAGGGGTCGTATTCATAGGAGACCGACACGGGGACAATGTTGAGTTTCTGGATGAATTCTCCGGCCGGAATTCCCCCATCCTTCTGCGAGAGGGTGAGCATTTTTATTACCGCGGGGTTTGTGGCATCGTTGCCGTCCTTTGCCCTCCCTTCACGCTGCGCTATCCAGACCGAGATCCCCCTGGATAATGTGTAATATATATATTTTGAAAGATGGACCGATTCCCTGAGCTGCTCCATTATCGGGAGTTCCCTTTTTACTATAAAGGACTTGTTGATACGAATGAGGTCAGATATAAACTGGTTAATAAGGAGGTTGTCTCCAAAGGCTATCTCCAATGTATCAAAACTCTTTTCATGGAGACAGTAGGTAAGGAGTGCCGGGTCCAGGGTGATGTCCCTGTGGTTGCTGATATAGAGATAGGCGCTGCCTTTCGATAACCTCTCAATGCCCGAGGATGTGAGTTCATCAATGGAATTTTTAACCACGGGTTTCAGCATCATTTCTATGACCACGGCATCCTGGAACTCCTTCACCGTCGTCAAGCTTCTCAGCTTTTTTTTGATAAAATCAACAGCCGTGATATTAACCTTCCCGTCGGCCCCGGTGATCTTTGTCCCGGTCATGAGCTGAATGCCCGAGATGAAATCACTGCTTTCTATCATCCTGGCAATTACTGATTCAATCTCATGGTCCCTGAAAGGCCTGATGTCATCGAATTCGCTGTCCATGTAATATATCCTTTAATTTAGTATTTTTGGAGAAACGGTATGCCCTCACCCGCGCTCTGCGCGTTCGTCGAGCGCTTTTAGGACATCCTGTCCGCGCTCGACACTAAGGCCTCCTGCCTGTCGCCTCTCCCAGTAGGGCGAGGGTTTATTATACGGAACAAGGGGCTTAAGCTCCTTGTTCTTGATTGCCAACTCCCCTCTCCCTATTCCGGGAGAGGGGCCGGGGGTGAGGGCATTATCCCTCTGTGTCTCTGAGCCTCTGTGGCAAAATTTTTTTGTTTCCGGATATCGCCTACTCCCCTGGTTTCATCAGCTTTTAAGCTCCGGCAGGTCTTTGTAATATTCCAGTGACTCGGGGTTTCTCAAAGCGTCCCTGTTGAGGACCGCCTCTCCCTGCACCGTTTTTTTAACGGCCAGCTCCACCTTTTTCATGTTCAACGTATAGGGGATGTCGGCCACGGCAATTATTTTTGCAGGGACATGCCTGGGCGATGCTTCCTTCCTGATGTTATTTTTTATTTTATCAGCCAGTTTCTGGTCAAGGTTAATGCCGGGTGCTGTTTTGACAAAGAGAACCACCCGTACATCATTGTTCCACTCCTGGCCGATGACTATGCTGTCTGCAATCTCATCCATCTGTTCCAAGATCCTGTATATATCCGCGGTCCCTATTCTGACGCCTCCGGGGTTCAGGGTGGCATCGGACCTGCCGTATATCACCACACCTCCATTTTCGCTGATCTCGATAAAATCCCCATGCCTCCATATATCGGGATATACATCAAAGTACGCGGAATGATATTTTTTCCCGTCCGGGTCTTCCCAGAAATTTATTGGCATTGATGGGAACGGCGCCGTGCAGACGAGCTCCCCTTTTTTGCCGATGACAGGCTTTCCTTTCTCGTCAAAGGATTCCACCTTCATTGCCAGGCCGCGGCACTGGAGCTCGCCTGAATATACCGGTCCCATGGGGTTTCCCAGCGCGAAGCATCCGTTAAGGTCGGTCCCTCCGGAAATTGAAGCAAGCTGCAGGTCTGATTTTACCTCCCGGTATATGAATTCAAACCCTTCCGCTGACAGGGGGGACCCGGTTGAGAGTACGGTCCTCAGTTTTTCCAGGCCGAATTCCTTTCCTGGCTTAAAACCGGTATTCTGCAGGGCTGCAATATATCCTGCACTTGTACCGAAAACGGTGAATTTCTCATCCTGGGCCAGTTTCCAGAGTGCCTCGGGCCCGGGGTGGAAGGGATTTCCGTCAAAGAGGACTATGGCTGCGCCGGTGGCAAGGGAGCTCACGAGCCAGTTCCACATCATCCAGCCGCATGTGGTGAAGTAGAAAATTGTATCATCCTTTTTCAGATCGGTATGCAGGAGGAGCTCCTTCATATGATGGATGAGTATCCCTCCGGCGCTCTGGACCATGCATTTGGGGAGGCCGGTGGTGCCTGATGAATACATCACGTACAGGGGATGTCCAAAAGGGAGCTGTTCAAAAATCAGTTCGGGATTTTTATCCTTTGAAATAAAATCACCGTAGAGCACCGCTTTCGGCATTAAACTGATGTCCGGCGTGGAAGATATATAGGGGAAAACAACAATTTTTTCTATGGTGTCCAGGCTCTTCAGAATTTCCGAAACGACGGTGAGCGAGGAAAAGGACTTTCCCTTGAAGGAGTATCCGTCTGCGGTGAAGAGGATTCTGGGTTTAATCTGCCCGAAGCGGTCAAGAACTCCCTTCACTCCGAAATCCGGGGAGCAGGAAGACCAGAGTGCGCCGATGCTTGTAGCAGCGAGCATTGCAATTACTGCACCGGGGATATTTGGCATAAATCCTGCAATGCGGTCGCCTGGTTTTATCCCCGCATTTCTCATGGACAGGGCAAGCCGCGCCACCTCATTGTAGAGCCCGGCATGTGTTATTCTGACCGTGTTGCGCTCCTCGCCTTTGAATATAATGGCGGTCCTGTCGTCCCTGTGCCTCAGGAGGTTTTCAGCGAAGTTAAGCCTGGCGCTTGAAAACCATTTTGCCCCGGGCATTTTTTGCAAGTCGTCGATCACCTCCCTGTATCCGCTAGAAGAAATTATTCCGGCCTCTTTCCACATCTCCTCCCAGAACCCGGGGATATTGTCAATGGACCATTGGTAGAGGTCGCCGTATTGGGAAAAGGTTTGTTCATATTTTTTATTTATGGACTGCATAAATTTATAAAGGTTCGTGTTCCTGATCCGCTCTTCACCGGGCTGCCAGAGTAAGTTTCCCCTCATATCGTATCTCCATAATTATGAAAATTTTTTTATTCTAATAAATTATTCAGAAAAAAGTATTTTAGATAATCATAAATAGCTGAAACATCGTTGTTTTAAATGTCAATGATTTTATTATAAAATATGGCCTGCGGCCGGATTGTCTCCATGCAGGAGATGGGCAAGTTCGGATTGTCATCCGATGTGAATGTCCAGTGGGCTGGACTTGAACATGATAGGGGGCGTCTCCCGACGGCCGCCGTCGCAAAGCTGATTGCGACGTCTCGCGATAGGAAGTCGCAATGCCGGCCCAGCCACAGGACGTGGCGAAAAGGGCCGGCCTGTCGCGGCTTTGCATTCGAACATCCTGTTCAGCACCTATCGACCCCCGCGTCGCTCGCTCAACGCCGCGAGGGGCTGTCTTGTTCTATTTATGAATTTATTCAATCGCCTGCGGATGCTCCTCCTGAGCAATCCTCGGCGCATTTCGCTCGACGTCCCTGTCTCGCTCAAAATTGGGCTAAAATCAGTATGGATTAATGATTCATTATCTACAAAGTTTCAATAGTAATTTTAAAAGAACATTATATTAATTATGCTTCAGGATCATTACGATTGTAAATTTAAATGATGAAAATTTTTTGAATAAAAATAATTTATTTGTCAGAACAGAGTTGAAACGGTGTTGAAGCGGAGTAGTTATACGGCGGAAAAAGATAAAAAATATTATTCTTATTGCATTATTATTAACTTATTATAGATTTTCGTTTCACTAATAAATGATTATGGATTTTTAATGGATAAGGAATCTGCTTTTAAAAAAATATCTGAGCTAATTCATCGTTTTGAAGAACATAAGGAATCTTATAAAAAAAGCGATTATAATGAAACTCAGACCCGCAGGGATTTTATTGACCCGTTTTTCAAGGCACTTGGCTGGGATATTGATAATGAACAGGGATTGGCCGAGGCTTACCGTGAAGTTATTCTTGAGGATAAATTAAAAATTGATGAGATGGTTTATAAACTATACGGACTTTCTGAAGAAGGAATACGGATTGTGAAAGGTGCATTGTGAAAGTAATTTTACATCCTCATGCAGTGCAGCGGCTTCCTGAACGTGGAGCTTTAGAGGAAGAAGTAATCAAAACTGTTTTACATGGGGAAGAATTTCCAGCTAAATTTAGCAGAACCGGTTTTAGACTCAATCATCCTTTAACCGGTATTTGGCGTGGCAAAACATATAACATTAAACAGATTGAGGCCTTTGCAGTTAAGGAAAATGATTATTAGCTTGTCATCACCATCATTGTTAAGTATTTTTAATAAAGAGAGGCAGCTAATGGAATTAAGTTACGATTCAAAATATAATATCGCCTATATCAGATTTAGGGACAAAGTTGATGAGGTCGAAACAATCAAAGTAAGCGATGAGCTTTTTATTGACTTGTCCCCGGATGGTAAAGTTTATGGTATAGAATTGCTCAATGCCGGCGATCAGCTCGGTATGCTGGAGGGTAAACCATTTACATTTATCAATGAAGCGGAAAATAAAAAGACTGAAATGCCGATAGTTTAAGTTTATTATAAGAAACCCTCGCCCTACCGGGAGAGGGCGCGCCGGAGGCGGGGTGAGGAAATCAGGATTGTGGAAGGTATCTGAACCTTGATTAAAGGATTAAATGATTAAGAAAAGAATTATTGCTTTTAAATCAAGTTAATCCTGAAATCACGTGAATCAAGGTTCAGTCGGATTCGGAAAATGACAGCATCATTTTATGGAGAAATATGATGGACAAGCAGGAAATTTTAAATTTTTTAAGAAAGAATAAACCGGTATTCAAACAAAAGTATAATGTAGACAGGATTGGCCTGTTCGGCTCATACGCTTCAGACAGGCAAACAGAAAAGAGCGATATTGATATTATAGTCTCAATGCCTTCAAGTTTTGATAATTTCTATGATCTGAAAGAATTTTTAGAATCAAATTTTCACTGCAGGGTCGATCTGGGGCTTGAAAAAAACATGAGGGATTTTATAAAAAAAAGTATTGAAAAAGAGATAATATATGTCTGAGCGGGATATTACACTTTATATTGTCGATATTTTGATAGCGATAGACAGAATAAAACGATACACTGAAAATTTTAATAACGCTTCTGATTTTCACCGCAGTGAACTTGAGTGGGACGCTGTGGTGAGGGCATCCGGTATAAAGGATACAAAGTGAGGATACAGAAATTACTGACCTATGGCAAATGAAACAATGATGAACCTCCTGACCCATGAAATAGAGCTGCTGAAGAAGACCGCTGCCCTCACCGGCGGTATTGCCGCGGGCAAATCCACGGTAGCCGGAATTTTCAGGGAACTGGGCGCCTCCATTGTCGATACCGATGCCATAGCACGGGAGATTGTACATCCAGGCGGCCCGGTGCTTGCAAGCATCATCAATGCCTTCGGAAAAGATTACCTGAAAACCGACGGTACCCTTAACAGGGAAATGATGAGGAGCGCAATAGTCCGTTCCGGGGAAAAGCGCCTTCTTCTGAACAGCCTTATCCATCCAGCCATAATGAACGAAACCCTGAGGCAGATTGGAGTATGCCTTGCACAGGGGAGTAATCCGGTTATTGCCGACATCCCCCTTCTCTTTGAAACCGGCTGGGACAATTTTTTTAGTGTCATTATCCTTGTATATGTACCAGGGGAACTCCAGGCTGAAAGGCTGATGAAGCGGGACTCCCTGGACAGGGCTGCTGCCCTTGAGACCATATCTGCCCAGATGGATATTGAAACCAAAAAGGGCCGGGCAAAGATTGTTATTGATAATTCCGGAACAATTGAAGACACAAGGAGGGCAGCTGAAGGGGTTTATAAAATTCTTACATCCTGCTGATTTTTTTTGACGGCTTCTTCGGGTCGTCATTGCTCAGGTAGTTCACCGCGAGGGTAATAATCCTCTTTACCCGGGAATTTTTTTCGGTTTTCATGGCCTTCATAAGTTCGGGAAGCGCCGGGAAATAATCATAAAATATCATTGTCTCAGCAGTTTTTTTTCTTATCGCCGGGGATTCATCATTTATGAGGCCCATGAGTTTTTCCGGGAGCTCCACCGATTTCATGGTCTTTAATTTTTCAATGGTATCGATCCTGGTATCGGGAGAGGCTGATTTATTCCCCACGATCTCAAAGAGCCTCCTCTCCTCAGCCCTCCACTCCGGTGTAAATAGTACCTCTCTTGCGAATTTGGAGAAATTCTGATATCGAACAGGATAAAAGATTATTTTTCTTTTTGCCGCAATGCGCACCATCCTGGGGAGCATCCAGCGAAAACCCGGGGTGGCCTCTGGGTGTCCGGACAGGAGGAGGACTACTCCCTTCCCCTTCCTGGCCCTGAGTAAAAAGGTTTTTCCCGGGGAATCATCCTTGCCTTCAGGGCTTCCATGGTATACGTTCGATTCAAACTGCATAAGCTCCTCGTAACCGTAACCGTTTTCATCCTCCGGGATCATGAGGGGCCCGTTTGCATAGTACAGGTGGATTATTGACATCTTCCCGAATTCAGGGAAGTATTTTTTCCCCGTGTGGGTGAGCCTTACCCTTATGACTGCTTCGCCCCTGTCGCTGTTTCTCCCGAAATTGAAAACCGAGGCATTGACAAGCTTAAGACTGTACCCTGGCATGTTAAAGTCGTAGCTCTGGCCGATAAAGGCCCCTGCGCATATGCCGATATATCCCCCCCCATTTTCCACGAATTCCTTAATCTTGTCCCTACCGGCAGGGTTGAGGCTGTCTGACTGCCCGCCCCCGCTTCCGCCCGGGAATATTACCACGTCTATGTCGTTCAGGACGCCGTTTTCAATATCCTTGGAAAATATGAGTTGGACAGAATTTTCCGGTTCAATGGATTTTAAGATATCGGCTATCACGTTCGTGTAGTCAATTTCATTTCCAGGGTAAAGGCCCACTCCCTGGTCTGAATAGATGGCAACTCGTATAATATCGCTTTTATGGATGGCAGATGATTTGGAATGAGGCGCAAGATATGCCCCGAACATAAGAAAAAGTAAAATGACGATGTAGATGCTTTTTTTCATTTCCCATCCTTTTTCTTGTAAGAAAAAGATTTCATCATGCGGTTACAGGCGAACATACTATTTTGCCTCCCCTTTTTTTACTGCAATGGCAATGGCTTTTAATACGTCCTTTTCTGAATACATATCCCTCAGGCAGACCGGATTTTCAAAATGTTTTCCTGCCGGGAAAACCGCGAGAAAGGGAATGGACCGGCTTTGGAGTTTTACCAGCAGTTCCCGTGCCGGGATGTTGCCGTGGGTCAGGTCTGCTTTTATGAAATCAATCCTGTTTGCAAGCATTTCATTTTCAACCATCGGGGTCTCAAGGGACAGTTTCTCAACAAGTTTGCAGTTAGGGCACCAGTCAGCTGTAAATTTCACCATTGATATGATACCTTTATCCCTGTTTTCCCTGAGCCTTTCCAGGCTGAAATTGTTTAATGAAATGCTGCCGGTCTCTTTTTTTACATATAAATAATTAAATGAAAAAAGATAACCAACCGTCAGCAGCACAATCAGCGTAATGGAAGATGTCAATCTTCTTCTGCCGGGATTCGCAAGCGATCCGTATTTTCCAAACTGCCAGAAGGCCAGCGCTATGAATGCGAGATAGGTTACCATGGGAAGGATTTTTTTTTCTTCGAGAATGGTTATCAGGTATATCACCGTGAACAGGAGGAGGAACCCCATAACCGCTTCAAAAGTCCTTGTCCATTCTCCCGGTTTCGGGATGCGGTTTATCAGGTCGGGTTTGAAAGAGAGAAATATATAAGGGGCAGCCATGCCCGTGCCAATGCTTACGAATATGATAAAAATTGTCGCCGCCGGCTGGGCAAGTGTCCATGCCAGGGTCCCTCCGAGAAAAGGGCCGCTGCAGGGTGTTGCCATGGCCGTTGCAAGGAGCCCTTTGAAATAGGCATCGGCATAGGGGTTCTTCATGTTTTTTGAGGCCCTGCCGATAAATGACGGGGCATTGATTGTAAATATCTCAAACATGGAGAGCGCCAGGGCAAAGATAATGGAAGCGAGTATGATGATAAAGAGACTGTACTGAAACAGGTCTCCCCAGTTGTGCCCGAAAAATGCCGCCAGGACAGCGAGCCCGATAAAACTTGTGATAATCCCCAGGGAAAAGACAATTCCCTGCCTGGCGATTTGGCCCCTGTCCTTTCCTGAATATTTCATGAAGCTCATAACCTTCAGGCTCACGACCGGAAGGACGCAGGGCATGAAATTCAGTATGAATCCTGCGATGAGGCCGAAGATGATGGCTTCAAGTATCCCGGCCACACTGGAAGTTTCCATGAAGCGGGGGGTAAAGGTTTCGTTGATGAGTTCTGCCTGCAGAGGCCTTTTTTCATCTTTTTTTTCATCAACCGTATTTTTTAGCGGTCCATCACCTGTTCCCGATTTCAATCTATCAGAGGGCGGCCTGGAGCCCTTGAACTGCTCAATAATATCCAGGCTGTAAACGGCGGCCCTGTTTTTGTCCGCGCTGATTTCTATCACAACGCTCATGTCAAAGTTTTTCGGAATGCATGACGAATCATTGCACATGAGGATATCAAGATTAACAGGAATTTTATGCGTCCCCGGCACAGCTTTTCCGGAAATTGCAAAGGGGATAAAGATCAATGTTTCACTGCTGTAAATCCAGGTGTATTCCTTCTCCCCTTTAGCCAGGTGTTTTTCAGGATTCAGGAACCTGGCTTCACCGAAGGTGATTGCCCCGCCCCAGGTTCCGGATTTAATTCCGGCAGCGGTTTCCCTGCCGGTGCCCGGGCCCTTCGGGTTGCCATAGATGTAATGGCCCGCAGGCATTTCCACCTTCAGGGCAATGAAGGATTTTTCCCCGGGCTGTACGGCTATGCTACCAGGTGAGGGATACGCATTGAATTCTGAATATTTTTTTTTACACGAAAACGGTATAAAAATTATTAGAAATAATAGTATTATTCTTCTGACCATGACTGGGACACGATATAAATTTAACCGGAAAATACAATAACTTTTGCTGATCATATGCCAAATTTTTCACCGGGCTCAAATCAGTTAGGCCGTTATGCATATATTATAACAATAATGATTAAAAAAGTCAGCTTTTTTTTGGAAGAAATTTTAGCGGATTCTGAGGTTTTCCTGCATAATCTATCTGGAAATGGAGCTTTTTTTCAACCGGGTCTATTTTTCCGATCTCCCTTCCCGCGTTTACAGACTGGCCCTGTGTGACACAGATTTCGCCCAGGTTTGAATAAACCGTGGCATATCTGTCGGAATGTTCAACGATTATATACTTTCCGAATCCCCGCATTTTTCCGATTTTTTTAACTGTTCCCCGGGATGATGAAAGAACCGGGGACCCGGGTTTGCCGAAAATTATCAGCCCTATGGATTTGACGCCGTTTGCCTCGTCACTTTTATATTCCATAACCCTGTTCACAGGCCAGCTGAACCGGGGAACTTTGGCCGGTGTGGATGCATTCCTGTCTCCTTGAACAGGTTTTTCCACCCGCAGACCATTTGTTCTGCAGCCCGGTATTTTCAGAACCATGTCCCTTGTAAGCCTGGCATCCATGGCGAGGCCGTTGCATGAGGCAAGATCATTCATGGACAGGTGGAGTTTTTTTGATATCCCGTACAGGGTGTCCCTGTTTTTTACACGGTATGTTGATCCATTCCTCTCATCAGCCCCCCTGCTTTTATTTTTTTTTAATGGGCCGCCAGTCTCATTTTTGTGTGTACTTCTTTCTTTATAATAATTTTCATAGGAATCATTGATTGAATTGCTTTTTGTATCCTTTTCATCTGGAATTTTTATCTCACTGATGCCGGGCCTGTAATCATTCCAGCCGTGCCCGGTTTCACCTGTATCCCTGAATGCCACATCGGTGCCTGCTCTTACCCTTTCGCCGGCCCATGATAATGATGGAATTATCAATACAGCGATTAATAATATCCTTACAGGTATGAGGCATATTGACTCAACAGGTCTGTCCATATATTTACCAGTTTACCCAGATAAGGGGAATAGGCGAAATTTTTGAATAATTTCCCCTTAATCATTATATCGGCCTCATTTCCTTTATAGTTGAGCATAATAATTTTTTTTTGATTTTACAATTGCAGCCCGGATGGAACGATATTGAAAAGGAAAAATTTAATATCAGGGCTGCAAATTGGAGCTGCGGCATATGAAAAAAGCTTGTTATTTTAATAATGGTATAGATACTGTCATAAATGAGAATTATTATGATCTATGCAGAGGTATAGATGGGCTGTAATGTTGTTATAGGTTCCCAGTGGGGTGATGAAGGCAAGGCCAAGATGGTCGATTATTTTACCAGGGAATCTGATATAGTTGTAAGATACCAGGGCGGCGCCAATGCAGGACACACCGTTGTCGTGGGAGGGAAGAAGTATGTTTTTCATCTTATCCCATCCGGAATTCTCCATAAGGACAAGATCTGTGTCATCGGGAACGGCGTTGTTCTTGACCCTATTCAGTTTCTGAAAGAGGTTGAGACGCTTGAGGAGCAGGGGTTCAATGTAAAAAAAAGAATTTTCATATCAGACTGCCTCCACCTCATACTCCCGTACAATATCGACCTTGACAGGGAGATGGAATCGATGAGGGACGACAAACTGGGGACCACATTCAGGGGAATCGGGCCCAGTTATGCTGATAAATGCCTCAGGATCGGGATACGGGCAGGTGATATCTTCGACGAGCAGCAGCTGAAATTGAAAATTGACAATGTGCTTAAATTTAAAAATCTCCAATTCGAAAAGATGTTTAACACTGAAGGCTACACCCCTGCAAAAATTTTGAAACTGTTAAAAAATTTCAGGATAAAGGCCGGGGATATGATAAAAAATACCCAGCGCTATCTGCATGAATCCCTGTCTAAGGGAAAGAATATACTCCTTGAAGGCGCGCAGGGATACGGCCTCGATGTTGATCACGGGACCTATCCCTATGTAACATCATCGAACCCCACTATTGGAGGAGCGCTTCTCGGCACCGGGTTGAATTCGTTCAATATAAATGAAGTCATTGGTATTTCCAAGGCCTATGTCACCAGGGTGGGAGAAGGCCCCTTCCCGACGGAAGACAAAGGGCCTGACGGCGACCGCCTCAGGGTTAACGGAAGTGAATTCGGATCCACAACCGGGAGGCCCAGGAGATGCGGCTGGTTTGATATAGAACTAATAAAACTTTCTGCAAGGATAAACGGCTTTACCGGCATTGCCCTGACAAAGATTGATGTGCTCACCGGATTTAACAGCATTAAAATTGCCACCGGATACAAAATTAACGGAAAGGATACGGGATATTTTCCATCAGCCGATCTGGATAAGGCTGTTCCAGTGTATGATGAACTTGAAGGCTGGGAGGAAAATTTAAGCAAATGCAAAAAATATAAACAGCTTCCCAAGGCCACAAGAAATTACATTGAGTTCATTGAAAAGAAAAGCGGCGTCCCTATAACGGTAATCTCAGTCGGCCCCGACAGGGAAAATACCTTTAAAAAGGAGTAGAATACCTAATTTTTTTTATTTTTTGTTGACAGTGGGTACCCCTTTCAGTAATTGGTATTTCTACGCCTTTGAGGCGCTAGCTCAGTCGGTAGAGCAACTGCCTTTTAAGCAGTGGGTCCAGGGTTCGATTCCCTGGCGCCTCAATGATCAGTAGATTATTTTGTCCCCGTCGTCTAGGGGTCTAGGACACCGGGTTTTCATCCCGGCAACAGGGGTTCGAATCCCCTCGGGGATGCATGGATGTAAAAAAAATCAGGCGGAATTTTTTCCGCCTGATTTTTTTTTATGCAGCTCTTTATTTTTCCGGTTTTTCAGGAGGCAGGTATCCCCATTTTTCATTGAGCATAAGGGAGTTCGTATCTTCGTAGTCAAGGTCAACTTCAACTGGAGTTCCCATGACCCGGGAGACGTAATCGGTAAAACTGTTTGTCAGACTGGTTATGTCATTGATTGACGCAAATTCGATAATCCCGATTACGGTCTTAATATCGAATATCTCCTTCATTTTGCTGTTCAATTCAATTCCTTTTTTCCGGTCATAATCAGCCTCTTTCATTACCTTATCAATCCTGGTGTAAAATGAGTACCAGTCATTTATCGGCTTGTTCTGCGACGCAACGGTATAATTGGTCAGCGCTACATGATTGATTGTAAGTGAATAAAAAATTTTGCTGTAAAAGGACTGGAAGAACCCGTAAAAGCTTTCCCCGGCATCATTAAACCGGCCTTTGATTATAAGGATGTCATTGAAATCCCCGCTCACCAGCCTTTTAGCTTTTTCCATGTTCCCGTTGCAGAATTTTTCCGCCATTGCTATTTTTTTAAAAAAACCAGGTGTTCCCATCATGTTTTTTTCCTCTGAAATAGAAAATAATAATATGAAGTTTCACTAATCATAGGGAAAATGCGCAATAGTTTTTTTATGAGACATGAAATTTTTACCTTGTCCTGGGGAATAGGAATTTTTCATTATTTTTGCAGTTCAAGGGATCAGTCCACATTTTTTGTGTAAGATATTGGGGATAGGGGGATGGAGGAGATAGGGAGATGGAAAAAATATTTATAATTAATAAGTCATTAATGCATACATTAGAAATTTCATGTCTAACTTCCAGTACACTATTATTTATCCCCATATCTCTACCATCCCCCTATCCCCCTTTCTTATATTTTTGTTGGCAGAAGTGGGACTTATGAGAGAAGGGTTCAGATAATGATAAAGGTTCTCCTTGCCGGCATAAATTCCAGGTTCTCCCATTCCAGCCTTGCCCTCTACTCCCTGCGCACCTATGCCGCAGATCCGGGCCATGACATCAAAATTATAGAATTTACCATAAACCAGGAGATGAGCTATATTCTGCGTGAAATTAACAGGGAAGAGCCCAATGTATTGGGGCTCTCTGTTTATATATGGAATGTGGAAATGGTAAAACTTTTGATTCCCGAAATAAGGAAAGAACTGAAAAGCTGCACTATTGTGCTTGGCGGACCTGAGGTGAGCTATGATCCCGCCTGGTGGATTGAAAACATCACCGGGATAGATTTCATCATCAAAGGCCCCGGCGAGGCCGGATTCAGAAATCTTCTTTTGAACCGGGGACTGGTCACCGGCCCGGTAATTGAAACAGAGAATCCCCACTTCTCAAAAATTCCCTTTCCCTATATCGATTCTGATTTCCCCGGCCTCGTAAATAAGAATATCTATTATGAAGCAGGCAGGGGATGCCCCTTCAAGTGCACCTACTGCTTATCATCACGGCTCGACCAGAAACTGGAGTTCAGAGAACTTGACCAGGTGAAGATGGAGCTGGATATCATCATAAGCCACAGGCCCCGCATTATTAAATTCGTTGACCGGACTTTTAATGCCAGGAAGTCCTTCTATCGGCCTGTATGGGAGCATATTGTAGACAGGCATTCAATGAGCGGCGCCAGGTTTCATTTCGAGATTTATCCCGGGCTTTTAAATGATGATGACTTTATTTTTCTTGCGAAATGCCCTGCCGGCCTTTTCCAGTTTGAAGTGGGCATACAAACCACATCACCCCGGTCACTGGCAGCAGTAAACAGGAATTCAGACTGGCAGGATATAAAACAGGCGGTAATCAGGCTGACTGCCATGAAAAACATTCCTGTCCATGTGGATCTCATCGCAGGGCTCCCCTTCGAGGACCGGGCTTCGTTGAAGGATTCCTTTAATGAAATCCATTCCCTGAAGGCCGGGCACTTCCAGCTTGGCATTCTGAAAGTTCTGAAGGGGACGGGGATGTATGATGATGCCGGGACCTATGGAATAAGATACAGCGGCAGGGCCCCCTATGCCGTCATATCGAACCGGTGGTTGAGCGAAGGGGAGATGGGGAGGATAAAGGTCATTGCAAAGCTTGTGGACATGCTCTACAACAGTCTCACCTTTGCCCGGACCCTTGAAATCCTTGAAGGCCATTTTGAATCAGGTTTTGATATGTATGATAATCTTGCAGAATTTATCATGGAGAGGTATCCGGGCAGCAGGTCCAATTCATGGGAGGATAAGGCGGCAGGGATTCTTGAATTTGCCGGGCATCTGTTTCCCCTGGAGAGGGATTTTTTCCTTGATGCCCTGACCTGGGACTGGTGCGGATATACAAAGCTCAATTATTTCCCCCGGATCCTTGCCGGGGACGGGAATAAGAATATCAGGAAAACCGGCCGTAAATATTTTTATTCCTTTATGGATATGAGGATAATAAATTATAACGGCATTGAATTCAGTGAACATGAGCTGAAGAGGTCCCTGTTCATGATGCCTGCTTCCGCCAGGTTCAGAAGGGAATTCATGGACAATAGGGGAATGGCCCTTTTTCTGCCTGATAAAAGGGTGATCCTCTTCGATCCCTGATGTTCAGCCATTGGCCCGGGCATGATGAGTCTGATATTTGATTGAGATGGTGAAAAATGAATCGTGAGAAAATAATGAACGGGGAGCTTACTTTTGCCGCGGCAATGATGACCGCGCTCCTTTGCATGTTTTTCGGCACAAACACCGTGGCCATAAAGGTGGCGCTCAGGGGTTTCGGGCCCTTCACCATTGCCGGGCTCCGCTTCGCACTGGCATCGCTTGCCCTTTTCTGCTGGGCCATGGCATCGGGAAAAAAATTCAGGATCGCGAGGGCCCAGACAGTACCTCTGGTGATTCTTTCCATGGGATTTGTCATCCAGCTTTCCATATTTCATTTCGGCATGAGCCTCACCGACGCTTCGCGGGCATCGCTCATCATCAACCTCCAACCCTTCCTCGTCCTTCTCCTGGCCCATTTCTTCATCCCCGGGGAAAGGGCCACTGTGAAAAAGGGGCTGGGGATGGTCCTGGGGTTCGCGGGAGTTTCCGTCATTTTCGCAGGATCAGCCGGTTCTCCATCAGGGGTCAGGAACGGTGATCTCCTGGTACTCTGCTCCACGGTGATCTGGGGCGTTGTCACAGTCTACACCAAGCGGGTGATCCATGGCTTTGACCCTTTTCAGATTGTATTTTATCCCATGGTTTTTTCCTTCCCGATATTTTTACTTGAAGGTTATCTCTGGGACCCGGTGATGGTCAGGGAGCCGGACCTGGCATCCCTGGTGTCCATGGTCTACCAGGGGCTGGTGACCGGGGCCTTCGGTTTCATCGCATGGAACACACTGCTGAAGAGATATGGCGCCGTTTCGATCCACTCCTTCATCTTTCTTTCTCCCGTGGCCGGTGTGGGCTTCAGTGCGCTTCTCCTGGGAGAGAAGTTGTCGTCGGACCTCCTCCTGTCCCTGGCACTGGTGGCAGCTGGGATCATCATACCCTATCTGAGAACCGGAAAGTCTGTTGCAGATGAGCCAGAGGAGGAAGTCATCCAGGAGAGCGAGATCCCGGGGCCCTGAGGTACGGGCAGATCCATTGATGAGAAATACAAAGAATGTCACGCGGAGGCGCGGAGTTCGCGGAGGGGAGAGGGTGATTCAAAAAATTGTGTATAACCATATATCACCTGTGCCTCTGAGATCGGCGTAAAGCAGGAGGGTGAAGAAATGATAATATTAATTCAGTCTCCTGGATTTTGGCAAAACATTCCTTAAAAATGGAATTCAGCATGTTGAGAATAACCTTACCCCCACCGCGCCTCCGCGCCTCCGCGTGAACCTAAACTAAATTGAGCAGAAGATTTCCCCCCTGCTCAGAGTAAAGCTTCATTCCATTGCTCAGAGCAGTGGGGCCGCTGGTCTCATCCCTTGCCCGGCGGCTGCGGGAATAATTAATCAATTCTGCAGCATTTAATGCTTGACGTTATTAACGCTATACGTTATTATTCAACTATATGATTCGATCGTTTAAATGTAAGGAGACAGAAAAAATATGGAATCAGATCTATTCAAAAAGGTTTCCAGTTGATATTCAAAAAACAGCATTACGGAAACTTTTTATGATTCAGAGGGCAAAGGAATTAAAGGATCTAAAGATTCCGCCGGCTAACAGGCTTGAAAGACTGAAAGGCGATAGGAAAGATCAATATAGCATTCGAATCAATGACCAATACAGGGTATGTTTTATATGGAAAAATTCCATTGCCTCTGATGTTGAAATTGTTGATTATCATTAACGGGGAGTTTGCACATTGAAAAAAATACCTAATATACATCCCGGTGAAATATTAAAGGAAGAATTTTTAATTCCTTATAACATTTCTGCCTATAAACTTGCCAGAGAGACTAAAACCCCTCCAACAAGAATATCTCAGATATTGAAAGGCCGAAGGAGCATTACAACTGATACGGCTCTGAGATTTTCCAGGTTTTTTGGAACAACCCCGGATTTCTGGCTTGGTTTGCAAATGGAGTATGATCTTCGGGAGGAATTAAGTCAAAAATCAATGGAGCTGAATACTATCAAACCATTGGAATCCATTCATTCTGAATTTCCCGGTTAACCGGCGCCTCTTCAAGCGAAACAATTAAATTCCTCTGCGTCTCCGCGCCTCCGCGTGAACCTAAAGGAAATGGAGCAAGAAATATCCCCTTGCTCAAAGTAAAGCCTCAATGAGTTGCTCTAAGTATCGGGGTTTGAACATTACCCCCTACAGGCCTCCGCGCGAACCTAATTAATACTGAAAAGAAGTTAATCCATTGCTCAGAGTAAAACCTGTAAAACCTCAATAAGTTGCTCTGAGCAGAGGGTTTTGAACATTACACTCTCCGCGTCTCCACGCTTCCGCTTGAACCGACTATAAATTTAACTTGACATTTTCTGAAGGGGAATATGATTTTTTTTTTCCAATAGTCCAATAGAAAGAGGACTTAATATTTTTTTGGAGGAAACTTTATGTTACGAAAGCTCTTGAAAATTCTGGCAGACAGAATTGGTCAAAATTCTCTCTCTCTCTCTCTCTCTCTCTCTCTCAGTAATTACAATTATCATACTTGCCGTATCCCTATCTTCTTGTGGTAAAAAAGAGGCCAGCACCTCAGGCGATAAATCTACTGCAACCACGGAAAAAAAACAGTCTTCCGATTCCATTGACAAGCTCATTGATAATGCTGAAAATCTCACTGAAGCAGAATATAAATCCCTCCCTGATTTTAAGTATCCCCTGAACCAGCCCCTGCTGGGTGATTTCACCATGGGAAAGAAAAAAAACCTCCTCATACTTTATCGCAATTCCATTTTCGCTCAGAACGGGTACGAATTCAAGACCAAGTGGATCAGAGACTATTTCATCACCCGTCCATGGTATAAACCGGGCGGATTCAAACAGGAGATGCTGACGAAGATTGATCTTGAGAATATCAATACGTTGAAAAAGATTGAGGACAGCATGGATGCGAATGCCTCTAATTCGGGAACCCCGAGAACCGTGGAGGATGTATTTATGTCTAAACTGCCGATACGGTTCGGAAGCAATCCTCCATGCCCGAATACGTTTGGTTTTGCAATAGGATTTAATAAAGATAAAACTATTGAAGGTGCAGGTGGAGCTTCTGGGTGGGGATTTTCCGCAAAAGGAAAATGGGAAATTCAGAATAATAAAATTGATTTTTCCTATGATGTAACAATTACATCGCAGTCAGACCACAAAATAGAGAAACAGGGACCTTTCACTATTATTAAAATGGATGATAAATTTTTTTACTTGAGCAATGGTGCTGCATGTAGATATTAAAACAGATCTGCCTAGGTGAGAAATATCATTTGATTTGCAATGAAAAAGAAAATTTATCAGACAAAATAGCTTGTTCTTCAGGATACTGCTAAATTATTTTTGTTTACATTAGTAAATATTCAACTTATTGTTTGCAAAACCCAATGTTCAGATAAATTTTTAAATAACTGCTCTGAGCATTGGGACTATTTGGCCAGTCCTTTCACTTGTTCTTCTAAATACTCTATTTTTTATAGTTGCTATATGAATCATCCAACTCCATTTCAGGATCAGGAAACTCTCACAAGCTAAATCCTGGGAAGAAATACCACAGGAGAGCGAAATCTGATGGCCCTTGTATTTAATATTTTTCCAAAGACATTTAAGCTGAATATAGAGAATGTCACGCGGAGGCACGGAGTTCGCGGAGGGGAGAGGGTAATTAAAGAATTGTGTATAACCATATATCACTTGCGTCTCTTAGATCCACGTAAAGCAGAAGGGGGAAGAAATAATAATATTAATTCAGTCTCATGGATTTTGGCAAAACATTCCTTTAAAATAGAATTCAGTATGTTGAGAATAACCATACACTCTCTGCGTCTCCGCGCCTCCGCGTGAACATAATGGATACTTAGAAGAAGTTAATCCATTGCTCAGAGTAAAACCTGTAAAACCTCAATAAGTTGCTCTGAGCAGAGGGGGCTCCTGACCTACTTTTGTCCCTTAGCCCTGGGCGGAGGTAAATATTACTTTTACATCTCCCAGAAAAGGATGTACTATTAGAAAGCTCCTTAAGTTTCTGCTCTGTTGCCAATGTGATAAGTTTTGGTTTCATGATTTTTTTTAATTCTGAATAACTTTCAATAGTATATATAGATGTCACGCAGAGACGCTGAGATCGCGGAGGGTAGAAGGGAATGGAAATTGATGATGTTACCGGAATAATAATTGATACCGCCCTGGGTATCCATAAGGGATTAGGACCGGGTTTGCTGGAATCTGTTTATGAAATGGTTTTAGCAAACAAATTGGAACATAGAGGATTAACGGTTTATCGGCAATATCCGGTAGATTTCGAGTATGAAGGAATAAGTTTTAAAGAAGGTTTTCGGCTGGATTTATTAATAGAAAATAAAGTTATTATTGAATTAAAATCGGTTGAAAAACTGGCACCCGTTCATGGGAAACAATTATTGACCTATATGCGCTTATTAAAATTAGAAGTGGGTTTACTCATCAATTTTGGAGAAGCTTTTATTAAAAATGGAATTAAACGTGTAGTAAATAACTATACCCCCTCCGCGCCTCCGCGCCTTCGCGTGAACCAAAATGATGAGAAGTAAAGATATATGTAATCCCTTCTTAATTAATCTGGCAATACCTTCCTTAAAAATGGAATTAAACGTGTAGTAAATAACTATACCCCCTCCGCGCCTCCGCGCCTCCGCGTGAACCAAAATGATAGGGAACAAAAAATATAAATATCCCTTGCTCCCTATCCCTCCGGAAAAAACCCTCACCTGGTACCCTTGAACACCATTACCTGGTAGGTCAACTTTTTGCTGGACCTCTCCTTTAAATCAGGAAAGTACTTGATTGTATTAATATCAACTTTCTCAATTTTGAACTGCAGCCCCTGGACTTCGTGTTCGCCGCCAAACTGCCTTTCAATCTCGACCATGATGGGCCTGGGAAGTGAATTTATTATAACCTCCTCAAAAAAATATTTTTCGTAATAATTTTTAATGAATTTCTGACTATAAAAATTTTTTTCAATGGTGATATTCACTCGCCTGAAGTCTTTCAGGAGCCTGGTAATACGGATATCTTCCGTTTTTCCCGCAGGGAGTTTAACCTTGTCCCCTGTGGCCACATATTTGCTGTTTATGGATGCCCTGAAGGTGAGGCTCTTATCCCGGTTCATGGTGAAGACCTGGTACAATCCATCGGGGAGCGGGGATTCCCCCAGCTGGCCTGTACCCTTTTTGTTATCCTGCCTGATATTTTTGAACTCATAGTGCTTTATTACTTCGCCCGCGGAAACCCTGTCTGAAACCCTGTATATGGTTTCAAGGGTAATGTCATCGGCCTGGATCGATTTCAGCCTCTTCTGCCATCCGTTGGGAATGGACTCCCTACCGTCAATGGTGAAGAGGAAGTATTCCGAAATCCCTTCTTTTATTATTTTTTTCTCAGACGGCATGTCGTCTCCGGCAGCCGATTCAGACTCTTCCGCCCTCTGTACATATTCCTTGAATTTTCTCTGGGCTGATTTTTTCCTGCTTTCATCCATGGACGGGTATGCAACCTGGCCTTTCGCAAGGTCGGTAATTTTTTCCACCAGGTTTATTGTCCCCACAACCAGCCTCACCTCGGCGTTGGGGTAGTCTTCGCCGGAGTTATTGATCACTTTTACAAATCCCGTGAGGCTCATCTTATCCTCCTCCCCGCTTGTTATCCCTACATAATCAGCCTGCCATGTGAGGCCCGAGGTGAAATAGGTGAGCTCCACTGCGGCCGGCCCGTCAAACTCAGACTGGATATTCCACTGGAGCGCATCATTTCTTGCGGGCGGGAAGGTTGTGTCAAGGAGGTCCAGGCTGTCCTTGCCTGAGAGAAACCTGAGCCTCAGGGACGTGGGATCGATGAGTGTCCCGGCCCAGGAGAACTGGAGCCGGTTGAGGCCTTTTTTGAATGTGAGGGTGCGGGTCTCCCTTACCATGGTAATATCTGCTGAATTGTAGATCGTGAGCTGTACCGACTCCTTCGCGGGTACAGTGACGAGTTCGATTGAGGCCTCCTGCCCGGTGGGAAAGAGCACCAGGGCTGCTATTGAAAGTACCGCTGTTCTTAAGTATTTGTTTAGATATTTCATATTTTTCTCCTACCACCTGTTTTTCAGTATAATATGCGCGTACAGATTATATTTCTTATTCACGGAGACCGGCGTATTAAAAAGTATTTTAAAATTTTGTATGTCCTGCTTCTCGGTTTTTATATAATCTGACTGGGACAGGATCTGTTCCGATATTTTATCCCTTTCTCCTGTCTCCTCTTTGAGCTCAATTTTATCCAGCACCCATTCCCCGTCAAAATGGTCCATGATGGTGAGCGGTACAGAGTCCTTCTTGAAGTTTTCTACCCGGTATTTTATCACCTGGTGTATATCTTTAAGAGGCCCGTCTATGATTTTTTCCGTATTTGAAAAGACAAACCTTTTCACGATAACCTCTTTCGCCTGTCCAAGGTAGACCGGCATGGTTTCGCCTACGGGGGTATATGCGGCCCAGTCTTCACCGAGGAATGCTTCGGTCCCTGCGGAGTCCTCCTGGAAAATCCGTATTTTCCCCCTTGGCAGGGGGAACCGTCCCAGGCCGGAGGTTTCGCTGTTTTTTATTTCGTAGAACATCCTTACATTCTCGCTGTCAATACCATGGTCAAAGATGTATTTTTTTGATATGGGGATTTTCATGAATTTTGCAGCGAGCATTTTTTTTGCCTCTCCGATTTCAAAACCTTTATGGAAGTCCTGTCCGAAATTCATCTCAAGGCGCGCATTTTCAAATTTTTCGCCGCTTAAATTTTTAAGGGTGAAATATGTTTTCAGGGACATGTTCTTTTCATTTTTGTCCGATATGGCCTCGTAGGATATAAACCGTTCTATGTTTGAGATGAGGTATGATATCCTGAAAATCCCAGGGCCGGCTTTGGCAGAGGAGACTTCCCAGAAAAGGGCCGATTCATTGGGCGGATAATTTACGTTGAGCACGGTCACCGGACCCGGGGCCTCGATGGTCCTGAACTGTATTGACTGCATGTCAATGAAGGTATTTGCCCATGCAAACTCAACCTGGTTGATCCCTTTTTGCAGATTTATTGCCCGCTCCTCCTCGACAAGGATGAACCCCTCGTTTTTCAGGTCCATCCGTATCTGGAGCCTGTTGGGGAGCGTGGTGAGTTTCGTCCTGGCATAAAGTTCCGGCCATGATACGAGGAACAGGAACATAATGATCAGGCAATTCCTGGTGAAATATGATTGTATTCTCATCGGTTCTCTCCTTTTGTAAATAGGTGATGCTGCATTTAAAAAAAATTAGCCACGGAGGCACGGAGTATGGTTCAATAAATTGCTGTTTTTCAAGATTAAGATGCTAATAGTTATTAATATCTCTGAAACATGACTTTTTACTTGATCCTGAATTTCTATGAATTTCAATTAAACAACCTGTTATAGGTAATATTTTCATATTAATAATAAAATTATTTATTTAATCTCTGTGTCTCTGCGCCTCTGTGGCAAAATTTCTTATACTGACTATACTTGAATCATCACTTCAATATAACGAAGTAAATTGGAAAAAGTAACAAAAATTTTTTGTTGCAATATTTTAACCAGGTAAAATATATATGATATGATAAAATTATCTCTTTTGTTGATTTTACTGGCTCTGGCTCAAAGCTGTTCAACCACCGGTGAAAATGAAAAATCTTCCGTTTCTGATATATTAAATAATATACATGGTGAACCGGTAGTCCCACGGGAGGCTAATAAAATCTACATAGAGCAGCCTGTTGAGAATTCACGCTTTTCAGAAATTGCTGAAAAAGTATTTATATTATTAAGGGAAAAGCTGAATATGAGCGGGAGGCTTACTGTTGTCCCTGAAAAGGCCGGCGCTGACCTGATGCTCCACTATTCAATTGGGCAGTACCAGGTACAGGCGGTAAAGTTCGGCGACATGCGCCGTGCAGTGCAAAAGAGGATGAGGATAACGGCAGGCATGAAGCTTGTTGACGTGAGAAGGGACAGGATCATATTAATAGACCGTGAAATTCAGGCCTTCAGAGATTTTTCCGATATCATCCCCCCCATTGAATCGGAGTACCAGGTACTCAATGAAGTTCTGGGCAACCTTTCAAACAGGATTTTTGAAAAGACGCTTACCGGCTGGTATACCGGGTACATGTCAAAGATCGAGAAAGGGAAAAAGTAGTTGGCAGCCGTCAGTTCCATAAATTCCAAACAGCTCAAAAAAGAGCTCGGCAATAATAAGCCCGATCACGTGTATCTTTTCCTCGGTGAAGAAGAGGGGGAAAAGGATAAAATAATCTCGCGGATTATCAGTGCAATTTTCAAGGACGATGAAGATAGACGGAATTCCGTAGGCAGGTTTTATGTTGAGGACCTGGATGGGTTTCTTTCCGCGGCAGGCCATGCGGTCTCTCCATCAATGTTTTCGGCTAACCTTGTCACCATCATCAGAAATGTTGATAACATAAAATCATCAAAACTGAGCAAGGATGCGGCCGGGGACTTAATCAGGAACCTCCCGTCCTCCACAACGCTCATCATGACCTCGGAAAAATACCAGCCCCCGGCAATTTTCGGCGCCGAAGAGCTTAAATTAATCAAGGTCGTGAAGTTCTGGAAATTTTTTGCAAATGAGCTGGCAGGCTATGCTTCGGAGTTTCTCGGCAGGTTCGGGATTTCGGCAGACCAGAGGGCCCTTGACAGGATACTTGAAATTTCCGGGCGCGACATCAGGAGGCTTGACGAGATCCTTGAAAAACTGAGGTATTCAGGGATCAGGGGGTTGGCCACACCTGAGATGATCTCGGGCCTTATCCATGACAATGCAGAAACAACTATTTTTGAATTTATCGACCTCCTCTTCACAGGGGATACCAGCGCCCTGGAGGGGCTCCAGAGGGTTTTAAACGGCGGGATCCATGAGCTTGTAATACTCAGCAATATAACCAGGCAGGCTGAAATGATTGAGAAGTATCACTGGCTTGTTAAGTCCGGCATGCCCGGAGATAAGGCAGCAGGTGAGTGCGGAGTTTTTGATAAAAATAAGGACCTCTTTTTTAAAATGGCCTGCAAGTTTCCGGAGGAGAGGATACGAAAGATATTTCCGCTCATTTCCCGCACAGACCTTGAGCTGAAAAGCGGAGGGCAGAAAAAGAGTCTGTTGTCCAATCCGGTCTTTATTCTTGCCGGGGAGATCCTTTTTTCTATTTAATGGAAATATCTCATTGCAGGTTTCCGGTTTTCAAACCGGTTTTCCCGGCTGATTTTTGTAATATCCCAGATACCATGGCATTACTTTTTTTACCGGGTGCAGCCTGAGCCAGAGGTCATCGGGGAGATAAACCTTGCTGTCACAGAATTTGCAGGGAACAATCCGCTCGATGCCGTCAATTTTCATTCCTGAACCGCACATGGGACAGTTTAAGACAACACCCTCGATTGCGGGTTTTTCGGGCAAGCCGTCGGGTTCGTCAAACTGACCGCCGATTATTATATCGACATTGTGCTTGAGGACATGGCGGATGGATTCCGGCGCCCGGTGGACCGGTGTGGCCTCATTGCAACCGGCGCAGGTGATTTCACTGGGAATGTTGTCCGGGTCCATTTCCAATACGGGAAATTGCTGCCGGCAGCGGCCGCAGACAGGATATTCATTGTTTATGGAAATGGTAAGGGCATATCCTTTGGTCATTAATGAAAAATTCCGCCAGCCTTTTTTATCCTTTCTTTCAAAAAAGCTTTCAACAAGATTATAGATCAGGCCTTCCGGTAAAATGATTTCTGACTGGCAGTACCTGCAGAGGATTTTTTTTACCGGGCCGTTTATAAGCATCGGGTTCGCGCAGCGCGGACACGAGGTCCTGCATTCAACCATGCCGAATTTATATTTTACTGACATTTCAGTAACCCTTTAACGTCTTTGTATTATAACCTGCTTTATTTTTTATGCCGGTATCAGCATAAATGGAAAAATGCTGATGTAATGCGCTTTTATTATCATCCAGCTGCATGGATTTTAAATTGCTTTTTTCTGTTTATTTATATAATAAAAAATTTAAATAATGTCAATTATTATTTTAAAAACCAGCCCGAAATCGTAAGGCTGGACCCCAATCTTTTCATGATTTTGAAGCCGCTCTGCAGCGACCAATATATAATTTTATTAGGAAAAGGCCTTCTGTCCATTGATGCCCGGGACGTATTTTTTTATACTCCCAGTGGATTACTTTTTTAAAAATTATTATTAAACTTGACAAATTAATTATCAATAATTACTTTGTAGTATATGCAAATAAACTTAAATACTCGGATATACCATGAAGGATGATGCTGAATTATTTAAAATACTCTCAGTTGATAAGCGGATTGAAATTATTGAGCTTTTAAAATCAGAATCAATGATTGTGAATGCGATAGCTGAAAAATTAGGAATAACTCCATCGGCAACATCTCAACACCTTCGTGTGCTGAAAAATTTCAATTTAGTGTCTGATGAAAGACATGGATTTAATATTATATATACTTTAAACCGCGATTCATTAGAAAAATGCAGACAGCGCCTCAACAGAATATGTATCTGCGGATGCGCTAATGGAAATAAAAAATAATATATCTATTGTTAATGTAATATAGAGGGATGTTTTTTATGGCATATTTAAGTTTATATGCATATACTAAATAACGAGGAGGTGATATTTCATGGGAAAACCCACAAAGGAAACTAAAAAAGAGACGCAAGAAAATGCTGCTGGTTCGCATACAGTAGATAAAAGCCCTTGCGGATGCGGTTGTAAAGGGTAAATACAACCGAAAATTTTGAACAGGATGGGTTGCATATCCGCAACCCATCCCATAATAATCTAACTTGAGGTAAACATGAAAGAAATAATAACAATTAGCATGTATTGGTTTCATCTATCAGCTACAGTAATATGGATTGGCGGTATATTCTTTTTGCTGTTCATTGCGATCCCGTCTACAAAAAAAATTCCAGCTCAGGAAGCGGGCATAATTATGGGTTACATCGCAAAAAAATTCACTCTTTTTGTGAATTATTCAATTGTTATTTTGTTTATGACAGGAATTATATTAACTATTTTCAATAAAAATTTTACCAGTATGGAAAATTTTTATAATCCATGGATGATAATTCTATTCATCAAACATGTAATCGTTATATCAATGATTATCATTCATCTGTTCAGGCTTTTTGTATTATCCAATAAAATTGAAAAAGCCCCATCCATGGGAAAGAAAACCGTTTTGCAGAAAAGATCCTTGCATCTGGTTAAAATAAATCTCGCCCTCGGAGTTACGGTATTGTTACTGAGCGGAATTACGTCAATTTTACGGGGATAATCATGCGTTCCTGTGGGGGTATCCGAATATTAATTTGCACCTATATTTTAAAGCAAATTTTTAAAATATCTAAACCCCTTTTTCACTGCCTATCCATAATATTTTACCTGAACGAACGTCTACAATTTTAAACGATACTGAAATATTCTCTTTATTTAAATTTAATGTAATAAATAAAAAGACATCAACGCCGATAATTTTACCGATTGTTGGTGCGGTAGTTTCATCTATCAATCCCGAACGATCAATTTCTTGTTCCCTGATGAGCGTTGAAATCTTTTTCCGGTCAACGAGAACCCTATTAAAATTTTTTCTAATCTTTGGCAAAACTACTGCATCGACGTCAACTTCATTAATTTTTGAATTGCCATAAGAGATTTCTCCAATGGCAATTTGTTTTATGGGTATGCGCTCATTTTGTATTTGCACAATAAGCTTGAGCGTTGCATTTTCAATAAGACCGCCTGAATTATGAACCAGCCGGTACCCTTAAAATAGCCCCTCCAATTTTGATGATCAGCGCAAAGAAACGCTTCTTAATCCCAAATGATGAAAGCCACCATTTCTCGAACAGAATTTTTCCCCAGTGCCAGATTCTTGAAATGTTTCCAAGCCGCAGGCGGGGTGAAGGTTCCGCGTAAAAGTCTCCAGAAGCGAATCCGGCGCGTCCGCCGCCCGATTCAATCATGCAGTAACCGTTCCCGGTAAAACCGCCTTTTGATGTTTCGCCATTAATGGCGTTGAATATCTGCTGTGCTGCGACTTCCCCATGGAAATGGGCGAAGACCCCGGCTTTTGGCAACATCATGGGGATATTCGGATCCCAGCGGCCCGGTATGCTGATCGAAGTAACATCACCGATAGCGAAAATGTTTTCAAATTTCGTTTTTAACGTGGCCCGATCCACAGGCACCCACCCTGCGTCATTTGTTAGCCCTGATTTACGGAGCAATTGGGCCGCCTGGTGCGGCGGAATTGCAATCAGCATATCATATTTGACAGGCTCATTTTCTTCAAAAACCAGCGTCTTTACTTTATAATTAACCGATTTAAGTTTATGTTTTGGATGATAGGCTATTCCCCTTTCTTGAAGCATCATCCTTATTGAGTCCCCCAATAAAGGGCCGGCCACGGGCATCGGCTGTGATTCCGGAGTCAGAATTTTAATATCCACAAGGTTTTCAGTCTTATATTTCTTAAAAAAATCAGCTATGAGCATGGCCCCCTCAGGCGGCGCACCGGGACATTTATACGGCAGCGAGCTAACTACGATCGATATAATACCGCCCTTGAAGTCTCTCAGCGCCCGGTTAAGCCTTTCGGCGCCTTCGAGGGTATAGAATGTATGGGCTCCTTCGGCCAATCCGGGGATGCGATCAAAAACAAGCTCGGCGCCGAGGGCAATAATTAAATAATCATAGGAGAGTTCATTATCTTTGGTAATAACCTTCATTTTGTCAGGTACGATTTCCAGGACCGTTCCATGCACTACATCAATTCCTTTTCTTAAAAGGCCTTTAACCGGCCTTGTAACCTTATCGATGCTTCGATCTCCGTTCATAACCCACATGAATGACGCCGCAAAGGAATGGTCCTTTTCCTTTTCTACGATTGTAATTTTATGACTGGCAGGGAGTTTCCTGCGCAATTCATTGGCAGCGACAATCCCGCCAATACCGCCTCCAAGAATAAGTATATTTTTACTTTTCATTATTTTCCTCCATACATATATCGTGATAATTGTGGCATATTATTGTTTTGTCTTCATACCGTTTATAAGTGTTTAAAGTTAGATAAAACCGAATCTATCTCATCCTTTGTAGTGAATCGCCCCAGGCTGAAACGCACCGCCCCTCTCGCCGCACGTTCCTTCGTTCCCATTGCCTTGAGTACCGGGGATATGCTCGTTAAACCCGAATGGCATGCCGAACCTGTTGATGCTGCCACGTCAAACAGTTTGTTGAGTATTGCAAATCCTTCATGGTCAAGAAAGCCGATGTTGAGGGTGTTCGGAAGCCTTTCAATCGGATGACCGTTGAGTGTTACCTTATCGCCGAAAAGGATCTTCAGATTATTGTAAAAATATTCTGTTAATTCCCGAACGATGCTGCTTTTGATTTCACTTTCCGATATTTCACAGGCTTTCCCCAGGGCGACCTCAAATATGACGTTTTCTGTACCAGCTCTCCTCCCCTGTTCGTGGCCTGCACCGTGTATGAGCGGCTCAATGTCAATGCCGCCCCTTACAAAGGCAGCTCCAATTCCCTTCGGCGCATAGAGTTTGTGCCCTGCAAGAGAGAGGAAATCGACCCCAAGCTCCTCCACCTTCACCGGGATTTTTCCGATCGATTGTGCCGCATCGGTATGAAGAAAAACGCCGTGTTTCCTGCATACATTCGATATTTCCCTGATGGGCTGTATCGTTCCTGTCTCATTATTGGAGTGCATAATTGTCACGAGGATTGTCCCGCTCGTGATAAGCCCTTCGATGGCGTCGGCACTCACCCTGCCATACCGGTCAACCGGCGCGAAGGATATTTTTACACCCAGTGATTCAAGATATCTGCAGGGGTTCAAAACCGAAGGATGCTCTATCGATGAGGTGATTATATGGTTCCCCTTTTTTTTGAAGGTGTGCGCGACTCCTTTCAATATGTAATTGTTTGATTCACTGCCGCCGCTGGTGAATACTATCTCTCCAGCTCTGCAGCCCAGAAGAGCGGCCACCTTCCCGCGCGCTTCTTCCACAGCGCATTTTGCCCGGACGCCCAGATCGTGGCCGCTCGACGGGTTCCCGTATTCGCTTCGGATAAACGGGATCATCGCCTCGGCAACGCGCGGATCTATGGGTGTGGTTGCGTTATAATCCAGATAAATCATGGCCTGCCTCAGAATGTAATTACTCTATCAGCCCACTCAACCATTTGAATGCAGTCGTTCATGGTTGATATGGGGCATGCTGTTGAATCTTCAAGCTTTCTCGATCGTATACAGGTCCCGCACGCCAGAACTTCACCGCCTGAATCGACATACGTCTTCAGTTGTTCCGCTACATTGAATTTTTCATGGACCTGTGTTTCACATTCCACAGCCTCTCCCATGAGAAATATTTTGATGATATGCCCGGCATTTTTTGACGCATTGGCGAATCTGAAGGCATTCCAGGCTTTCTCATATTCCTTTGTTTCAATTATTATCCCGAATTTCATATTGTCCCCCTTGTATATTAAATATTCAAAATTTTAGCTGTATTGTATATAATCTCCAATGCGTCTATGCTGCCGTCATGAACTCCCTTCTGGAAATCCCCCTCTACCTGCCCCATGGAATTGGTAAGATGCGCATAACAAACGATATTTTTCATTTTTTTCCCGGCAAAGGCATACAGTGCAGCGGCCTCCATTTCCACGGCATTGTTCCCTTCATTAACCGCCTTAAATTTATAATTGCAATGCTTTTTTCGGACAAACCGTGATGCAATTTTCGCATTTTATGCAGTCCCCGTTTTCAATTTTTTTTAATTCCCTGTAATCTCCGGCATATATTTCCATGGGACAATTTATTAAACATAAACTGCAGCTTGTGCATGACGGGCTGTCAATTTTAATCGATTCTTTATTTTTACCGATCCATGAACTCATAGTCCCGATGGGGCAGAACATGCACCATATTCTATCATTATAATATGTGCCTAAGAGAATTCCTATTATAGTTGTAACAGTCAAAATCATCAACAGGCCGCTGCCGAAGAGATAAAAATTTCCAAACCGCACCAGTAACGGCCACTGGAAATGGCAATTATTAAAGAAAGAAACATACATATCAAGATTGAATAACCTAATACCGGGAAATAAATTCCGGCAAAAATTATTAATGGAAGAAAGAGGGCTATCAGATATCGATAAGACTTGTTCATTTTTTACCTGAAACTAGATTTTTTTAATAAATATTACAATTTACATAACATATTCAGATATAGAAAACTTATACATGAGTATGTCAAGTAAATTTTAAAATTTTTTTGATTATTCTTTAAAACACTTGGGTCCTATGGACTTCCCCTGAAAAATTTTCAGATTTTTATGCATCTGCCTCACCAGGTATATGGGACAGCCTTTGCAGGTGCGGACATTGCAATTATCATTATTTTTTATTGCCTCCCAGCATTTTGCCCCGCAGTTGTGAAAGGCCGGGCACTTCGTTTGACCGCATTGTTTAATCTCCCAGCAAGGCGTGGCAAGGTAAAAGACTTTTAAGGCAGTTATTGTCATGCCGACTTCATCGAGATAAAACCGTATATTTTTTATAAACTGCAGATCATTATTGGAATACCGTCTTTTACCGTTTATCCTTGCCGGTTTAATAAAACCGGCCTTTTCATATTCGCGGAGCATGCGCGGACTCGTGCCTGAGAGGCTGCTCGCTATTTCAATGGTAAAGATCGGTTTGGAACTTTCAATGTCTAATTCCATGTGTGTTATTCCTAAAATAAATTAATGTATTTCATGTCCAATAGTTTCCCTGTTACCGGATCCGGAAAGATAAATTACATATGAACTATAAGTGCAGATAATATAACAATAAGCATGTCAAGTTAAATATGAGCTATTATTGAATATATTTAAAACTAATTTCCACAAACTGCGGTCTCATATCATTCCTGTCCTTGGGCCACCAGTACTGCAACGCATTATTTTTTATTTTTACACCTCAATAATTTTTTTATTTCTGTTCATATGATGATATTCTTCTCAGTGTCTCTACCGATAATGCGAAGATGACATCCATGGGGATGTGCATGGAAATTGACCTGTCGAAGAGGATTTTCGCATCAGGGCCGAATTCATCATCCCCCATCCACATGAGTACTGTTACCGGAACCCTCTTCAGAACTCTGAATATGAATGCCGCGTCGCCCATGTTCACTTCTTCGCCTCCGAGTGCGGTACAGGCCCTTTTAAAAGGTTCGATGTCATTGCCGAACTTCCGGGTTATGAGGTGAGCAGGGATGGCATGGGGCCCGGTAAAAAAAGTCACGCCGCCGGGGATGTCTTTTTCTGAAATCCATTCCCCGGTGACCAGCACTTCACGGGCCCTCATGAGATAAAAGAGTATCACCAGGCCGGTCTCAATATTGACCGTCATGCCTGCTGAATCCAGAATTTTTTTTGAATCCGGAGAAACCAGGTAGGTTTCACCCCATGCCTCAACACTATACGATTTTTTCTCATCGTCATACCGGCATAATGTCCTTTGGCAGACATCATGAATGTTCATGCTGGCCAGATCCTCAAAAAATTTTCTGTCCAGTTCCATGCTCATATTGACCTCGAAATAAATTTTATCTGAAACATTTAATTTTTTAATATTCCAAATGCAGATCTCATAATTAAAGAAGATTAACCACGAAAGGCACGAACTACACGAAAAGAAATTTTTTTCTTTCGTCTCTTTCGAGTTTTTCGTGGTTAATTTTTTTTCTTTTTCCCGTTACCCGGTATAGTTCACTGCCGGGAATAGTATCCATGGCACTGTTACCGAACCCCTGCGTTCCCGTTCACTGCTCAGGACCAGGTCGCCTGAGAAGAGCCTGAAAAGGTTGTCTGTAATCATGCTGTCCTTCACCCTGCCGGTGATCTCCCCGTTTTCAATGAGGTAAGCCAGGTCCAGGCCCGCGGAAAAATCCCCGGTGAGCGTGTTCGACTGGCCGAGGCCGATAAACTGCTCGGCCATGATGCCGAGGCTGATGCCCTTAATCATTTCAGCAAACGGCCTGTCGCCTCCTGCCATAACCCTGTTGCTGAAAGACGGCGATGGCAGGTCTGCATAGCCCCTGGAGCCGTTACCCGTAGGAGGTATTCCCATCTTCCCGGCATATTTCAGGTCAGTAACAAACTGAGTGATCACTCCCTTTTCTATGAGCACCTTATCATATGCCTTTACTCCTTCATCATCAAAGGGGTAACTGTAAGGGGATCCGGGGAGGAGGGGCGAGTCATGTATGGTTACGGCTTCATTGAAAAATTTTTCACCGAGTTTTCCGGTAAAGGGAGATGTCCCCTTGAATACCGATTTTCCGTTAAGGCCCCCGGTGAGAATTCCGAGCATCGATGCGGCAGCTTTTGGCGGAAGGAGCAGCGGGATCCTTCCACTGCCGGTTTTTTTAATGATACGGGCCGATTCTATTTTTTTTATCAGCATATCGGGGAGATAATCAAAACTTTCCGGCTCCAGGGATGAACTCCCTTCCCACACGTCGAGCTTCACGCTATCATCACTGATAATGGTCACCGATGCGCTATAGGTATAGTAGGAATTTTTATAGGATATATCGGCACCGCTTGAGTTAATCAGCCTCATCCTGCCGGTTGACCTGCTGATGTCCAGGTCTATGGATGCCGCTGGGAATTTTTTTAAAATGGTATTGATGACTGAATGCCCTTTCTCCATCTCCTTGCTGATATCAAAGGTTACAATTGAATCGCTGTATGGCTCGAACAGAGGCCCGCTGACGCTGTATTCCGGTGGAGTGAAGTTTTCATCCTCGCCGTATCCGGCAAGGCTTACGGCCCTCGTGACCATATCATCAAAACCTTCAATATCATTGGTGTATGAGAATCCGGTCCTCCCTTTCACGTTGACCCTGATACCGTAACCCCTGCTCTCCCTGCTGTTTATTGAATGAATCCTGCTGTTTTTAAAGGAAATGGGAATGCTTTCGCCCTGGAGCTCTATGATATCGAACCACTGCGCATCATGCCTGCCGATTATTTCCCGGATCCTGTCCATTACTGGCTCCCGCCGATAAGTACATCATTGATGAGCATGTGCGGGCCGCCGAAAGATACCGGAAGCGGCGACTGCCCCCCTTTGCCGCAGCCCCCCAGGCCGCCGAACATGGCCCTGTCATCGGCAAGCATGCTGATGTTCATGAGGGTATTGAAAACATTGCCCGAAAGGACGATGTCCCTGTAGAGTTTCCCCTTTTTTCCGTTTTTGATTCCGTAGCCGTATCCCGATGTGAATGTGAACATTTCGAGGTTTGTCTGCCCGCCGATGTAATCCAGGGCGTAGATGCCGCTGTCCATGCTGTCGAACAGGTCCTTCCTTGTATTCACCCCGTTTTCAATGTATGTATTGGTCATCCGTACAATTGGGGTACTCATGGCGCTGATTGCCCTGGCGTTGCCCGTGGGCTCTTCTCCCATTTTTCCGGCGGTCTCCCTGGAATGGAGCCTTCCTGAAAGGAGCCCGTTCCCGATGAGATACGTCTTCCCCGGGAGTACGCCGTTATCGTCGAAGGGGATAAATCCCGACAGGCCTGCGAGGGTCCCGTCATCGATGACGTTCAGATTATCCGGGCCGAACCTTCTCCCGAGGACCATAATTTTTTTCATATCGTCATTTTCATGGATGCCGTCAGCTTCCGACAGGTGGCCGAAAGCTTCATGGATGAAGACACCGGCCAGTTTCTGGTTTACGATGACACTGTATCTCCCGCCGGGCAGGGATTCCGCCTTCAAAAGATCGGTAGCCATCCTGGCAATGTCCTGCGCCATTTCACCGCGGTTTCGTGCAATCTCAAACCCCCCGTGCCCGGAGACAGAATTGTGGAAGGGCTGTATCACCGAACCGTCCCGTGCGACTGAAGAGAGGGAGACGCCGCAGTAGCATTTATCGTATTTCAGTTCCGAGCCTTCGCTGTTGAAGTAATAGTATGAAGATTTGACATCCCGGTACATGGCGCTGGTGGTCTGTATAAGGCTTGATGAATTGAGTAATTCATTATACCCTCTGATGAGACTGAACTTTTCATCAAAGGGAATTGAGGTAAAATCCTCAGCCATGGTATCGCTGTAGGAGCCAGTCAGCGGGCCTGCAGGTTTTATTGCGCTTCTCTCTCCGGGGCCGGCATGGATCATGGAGGCCATTTCAAGGCACCTCCGGGCTGAACTTTCCATGACGCTGATATCATTGAATGACACGAATCCCCAGGCGCCGTTTTTAAGCACCCTCACTGAACCGCCCGAGGATCCTCCCGACTTCACCGAGTCGACAGTCTTCCCGGAAAAGAGTATTGAAGTGCCGGCGCCGGAAGAAAACCTTATTTCTGCATAGTCGCATTTTAATGAGGATATAATTTTACCCGGATGGGGCCGGATGTTATCAAATTTTTTCATGAAATGGAGTTGTACTCAGGAATTTTCATCAAGCCCTTTCTGTATAATGTTTTTTGATTTCTCAATAAGTTTATCCAGGTTGTCGTGGGTCCAGCCTTCGATTTTTATCGGTTCATGGATAACAAGCTTCACATGCCCCGGGAACAGACTGAGGGTGTTGTTCGGGACAATCTCCTTTGTACCAACAAGGGTACAGGGGAGGATAGGGAGCCCCATGTCCACTGCCATCCTGAACGCGCCCTTTTTGAAATTCAGGAGTTTGCCGTCATTGCTCCTGGTACCTTCGGCAAAAAAGATTATCGATGTACCGGAGTGAATTTTTTTCTTGGCTTCATTTATGGAGGCAAGGGCCGATTCCCTGTCCTTCCTGTTGACAAAAATATGCCCCATCTTGAGGCAGCTGAATCCCAGAACCGGCGTATTCCTGAGCTCCATTTTCATTACCCACCGGAAGTCTATGGATATCCATCCATACATTACCAGGATGTCGAAGAGGCTCTGATGATTCGATATTATCACGTAGGACTGGTTTATGTCAATATTCTCCTTCCCTGAAACTTCAACGGAAATGGGTGTGATATATGAGTTGAACCTGCCCCAGAAAACCCCGAATTTTGATCCTATCCTTTCATTGAAGAGAAAGGATGTTAGTGCTCCCATAAGTCCGGAGAAAGTTGTTGAAATGCCGAACAGCGGGAAAATAACAATAAATTTATATATCTGGTATAAATAAAAAAGAGGTTTTATATCTTTAGCTTTTTTTTTCATAACATTCATTTTATAGCAGCTGAATTTCTGTCTGCATATTTTAATTATTATGATTATTTATCAATAAAAAATTAAAATAATTTTTTAAACTATAAAATTTTGTATACTTGAAATTTTTATCATTCATCCCTAAAATATTGAAAAGTCTGTTATAATATAATTAAATTTGCCGATAATGTAATTAGAATGAATCAATATTTTTTAGTAATATGGAGGTTTTAACATGTTTGCAAATATATCAAACAACTTAATATCTCCAATAGTCTTAAAAACGGATGCTGAAAAAACAAAAAAAATTGTAAATCCGGATATTGGAGAAGCAGTTAATAACACAGCGAGTCAAAAATTTGTTGAAGATTCACTGATGGATCTCAGGGACGTACAGGAATTCCTGTTTTCCATGATTGGGGCTAAAATTAAAGAAGAAAAGGGGAAATTAACCCACAACAGGGGAGTTAATTTTCTTGTTTAATCAGGGTTTCATCTTATTGAAGATATAATAGTATTTTCACAAATATTCTATTATCAAATTTCTCATCTTTTTTAAAAATCCGTACATTTTTTTATGAAAAATTGTTGACCCGTATAATGCGGTTCTTATTCTATACAAATATTAGTGAATAATAAAAAAAAAATATATATCATTAAATTTTGACAGATTATCTATCAATAGTTTTAATTTTATCCGATTTTAAGAAAAGAAATATTAAAACATGAGAAGTCTATGAGCAAGGAAATTCAGGAACGGGCAGATAAAATTATCAGGGAATTGAAAGAAGCAATCATACCAATCAAAGAAGAGCTGAACAGACTTAAAGGTTCATCAGGTAACAGAATATAAGGTAACTTCAAATTGTTGAATAATTAATAAAGGGGTAAGGTATATGCCACCAAAGGGAGAGAGAAGAAGACAGCAGATAATCAATACTGCTAAAGAAATGTTTCTCGAAAAGGGATTTCAAAGCACCCATATAGGCCAGGTTTGTGAAAAACTGAATATCGCCAGGGGGACAGTATACCAGTATTTCAGTAATAAAAAGGAGATCCTGTTCAACCTTTTTAATTCCGTCATTGAAGAGATAGAGGATATTCTCGACATAGATGAAATAAAGGAGATAATGAAAAAGGAGCCGACAAAAACAAAAATAGAAGAGCTCATAAATGAAAGGATATCTAAAAGCCTCACAATTATAATCAAGGAGCCGATAATAATAAAGTTGATTTTTAATGAAATCGATGGAATTGACAATGAAATTTCTCAGAAAGTTTATGAAGCAATTAGAAACATCAGGGACATTATCGCGGCTGAAATTGAAGAGATAAAAAAATGGGGGATCTATAAAAATGATCTTAACCCGAAAATAACCGCCTCCATGCTCATTGGCGGAATAATGATGATGGTTCATGAACATTCAAAAAATGAAATTAATATTGTAAATGAACATGTGGTCAGATCGATTGTAAACCAGTATCTTTACGGTACTCTTAATAAATAGTTCAATATCCCGGCAGACAGATCTGTTCAAATGGTTCTGATGCCCGGCAATCAATAAAATCCGGTAAAGAATGAAATTTCTTCTATTCACTTCTTTCGCAATTATACTTGTTATCGAATTCAATTTCTCCAGCCCTGCATATTCCGAAGAGAATAAAAAAAACGGTGAAGAGCATGCATTGTCGGATCTTGCCGGCGGAAGCCCGGAAAAGGTGCGCAGAGCGCTGGAGCTGATTAATTCCCGGAAACCCGTCCCCCTTATCCCGGGGCTTGTAAAACTTTTCCTTGAATCGGAAGACCGGCCTGCCAGGGAGGCGGCATACACTGCAATAAAATTTTTCAACAAAAAAGAAATTCTTCTTTCGTGGATTGATATGCTTGAGAAGACCAATTCCTTTGCATTGAAGCTTGATATCATTGATTATATATCCGACCTGGATGACAAGAGAATGATTATCCCTCTGACGAAGGAACTGGCCGCTCCTTTTTATCTTCTTCGAAAAAAATCCGCATCCCTGCTTAAAAAAATAGGGGATGACAGAATGTATCCATTCATTCTCGCCATGGCGGAAAACCAGAGCCCCGTTACCAGGATTTATGCGCTGGAGGCTCTTTTTTATCTTTATGATAAAAGATTCAATCCGGTACTATTAGATTTTATAAAGGACGGAAACAAATCGGTCCGGATATATACGATCAACTGCATACAGAAGAATGACCTTGCTGAGATGATCCCCAATGTCAGGGAACTTGCCTTGAATGATTCCGTCATGGATGTAAGGGTACATGCCATACAGGCCCTTGCAAACTTCAATGACAGGAATTCCCTGTATATTTTTCTCGGGCTCCTGTCCCATGCCGATGTGAATGTCAGGAGGGCAAGCATAGATGCCATAGTTAAACTCGGTGTTAAAAGCACGGCCTACCAGCTCTCCATTCAGCTTCAGAATGAAAATGATGAAGAGAACAGGTTCACCATTATTGATACCCTGATAAAATTCAGAAGCCCCTCGGAAGTTGCGGGACTCAGGAAAATTCTCCTGGGCGATGCAAATTCCAGGCTGAGGATCATGTCCGCCCATGCCCTGGGGGTTTTAAGGGATGACAGGGTGCCGGGAATATTAAAAGAGTGCCTGGGTGACAGGGATCTCCGGGTAAGGGGTGAAATCGCAGCATCCCTGGGAATGTATAATCCCGGCATTGTTTCAGAGATGCTCATTGAGATTATAAAGGGGGACAGGTCCCGTTACGTTAGATCTGCCGCCCTCTATTCACTGAAAAGGCTTTATTTCAGAAAATCCCTTCTCCCGTTATTCAGCATCTACTCTGAAGAGAAGGATCCGATCTTTGCAGACATGGTGAAAAAAGTGATCATTGATTTTATCAGCAGGTTTGTCTGATAAGTTTTTTTATACAAAAATTTTCAGTTTCTGAAACTTTTTCTTTTCTGAAATGATCTCCTCGGGGCCTGTTCATTATCAGTTGATTTTTTCGGCGCATTATAATTAAATCCTTCAATTGACCTGCGCTTAATTTTTTCCCCAAGTTGTTTTTCCAGTAATCGCACGGTGTCATTATCTTCACTCGTCACAAAGCTGAAGGCGTCTCCGGAACGCTCTGCCCTCCCGGTCCGTCCAATGCGGTGTGTATAGGCATCAGCCGTATCGGGCATATCGTAATTGATTACGTGTGATATGAGCGATACATCAATACCGCGGGCAGCAATGTCGGTGGCGACCATAATCTGGAAGGTGCCCTTACGAAATCCGTCCAGGGCTTCCTGCCGCCGGTTCTGGGACAGGTTGCCCTGCAATGAAGTTGCACGGTAGCCTTTCTGCTGCAGCTTCCGATCCAGTGCCTTGGCCCGGTGCTTGGTCCGGGTAAAAATAAGTATGGAATTTGTATCTGTCGATTTAAGCAGTTCGAACAGCAGCTCCGTTTTAAGATGCTGTGCAACGGGGAACAGGGCATGTTCAATCGCATCAATGGGCGCCTTGTGATCGATTTCAATATGACATGGATTTTTTAAAATTTCATTGGCCAGTTTTTGAATGTCCTTCGGCATGGTTGCTGAAAATAACAGTGTCTGCTTTCTCAGGGAGGCAAATTTAAGGATTTTGCGGATATCCGGAAGGAAACCCATGTCGAACATGTGATCGGCTTCATCGAGCACCAGTATATCCAGGTGCGATAAGTTGATTATTTTAGTTTTCAGATGGTCAAGAAGGCGTCCCGGGCAGGCGACCACGATATCGGCGCCGCGATTTAATTTTTTCACCTGGCCATGGGCGTTCACTCCTCCATAGATAGCAATACTTGTTAATCCCGTTTTTTTGCCCATGGATATAATCGCATTATTGATTTGCTCGGCCAGTTCCCTTGTCGGGGCCACGATAAGCGCCCTGATCCGCCCCCTCGTTCCCGAAGATAATTTATCCAGGATGGGCAGGGCAAAGGCCGCCGTTTTTCCAGTGCCCGTCTGGGCCAGCCCCATTACATCTCTCCCCTGCATCACTACGGGAATTGCCATTTTCTGGATTGGCGTAGGGATCTGAAAGCCCAGGACTTCAATCTGGGATAAAATCTCTTTGCTGAAATTAAATTCTTTAAAACTCATTACTGCTCCTTTTTTATTTACAACACCATAGCTGTACCTGTCATACAGCCTGGATTGCTTTAATTCTTGATTGATTACGAATGCTATTAACCGGTAAAAAACAACTGCGTATTGCAGATAAACTGGTATTCAACGCGGATGCCGGACCCAATCAGCCGCACAGGGGCGAGGCATAGAGTTAATGCAAAAACCAATCTCTTCCCGGCATTAATTCTGATCACGTATTAGATGACTGGATTGAGGGGAATGAAATGCGGACATTTGCCATGAATATAATGCATTCTTTTAATCTTTGGTACAAAAGTATTTATGCAGTACATTATGTCAATGATAATTTGGCAATCCCCTGAGTCAATATACTGAAGATGTAGAGATTTAAATCTATGGATGGTTTTCTTAAAGCATTCTGCTATTATTATGTGGCAATTTTTACCACATAATAATAGCAGAAAAAACCACAATCCTGTGGGTTAAAGAGCTATTGCATTTATCTGATATATCGATTACTTTTACTGCAATAATTTTATAAATTTTTTGATATATGAAATATTATTTTAAGAGAAATATGAAATTATATCAAAATAAACAATTTTTATTGACAAAAAAAGTAACATGGATTCTATATAAAAAGTTACATAAAGTTACAAAAAGTTACAAAAAGTTACAAAAAGTTACAAAAAATCATAAGGAGATTTTACATGAATCTGAAAACATCAAGAACTACTGCATTACTATTCGTTTGTGCGGTAATGGCCGCAGGGATTCAAACATCCTTTGCATCCGGGACAAGAATGAAGTCCCTGGGTATGACCTCAGATACCTACTGGATGCTGCAGAAGGATACGGCATATGCGAATTTTAATCCTTCGTACTATGTACAGTTCCCCGGCAGAGCCACTTTCAATGAAACTTCTGCAGGGGTATCCACCGCCGGTGTATGGGTGAAGCCGGTGGATGAACTGATCATAGTTCTTAATGCCAATGGAGCATCACTGTCGATAGGCGACGCCGGTACAACGGCATACGGCCAGTTTCAGCAGTTACCTCCTGCATTGAACTCGACAAACATGGCGGTAAGGGAGAATTACAACGTAAACGCTGCATACAAAATGGGACCTATGAGCGTAGGCTTCAGGTACGGGACTGCTGACAGGATGGACAAAAATGTGTCAGCCAATACAACGAATCAAAAAGCTGTTGATACATACCAGGCAGGCTTCTTCATGGATCTGGGCGGCGGAATGGATTTCGACGTAGCATACAAAATGACCAGCTATACCATCGATCAGAAAGGTACTGCAGTTGCCGGAAGCGAATATAAGGCAGCCACGTCCGATAACGACATCACTGCCCGTTTCGACATGGCTACAAGCCAGACTAACAGCATACATGTATGGTTAAGGTATAACTTATTAGACAGGACCGATAAACTCGGGACGAACAAATTAAAATATAACATAGACAGGCTCATCCTTGGTTTGTCTGATGAAATAAAATTCGCAGGAAATGCCTTTGCCTATTTCGGTTTTCAATATGAGATGATCTCTGAAGAGAAAAAAATTACCGGTTCAAAAACTACTATCGATACAAACAACCTGGGATTCACCATGGGCGCACAGGCCAACCTTACAACAAACCTGTCAATGGCCCTTGGAGCAAACAGGATTTGGGATAAGAGCATAACAACCAAAGCAACCGGTCAGGCTAAAAAAGAGGAATTGAAGGATTCCGGCGCTGCCAATGGAAACGCCAATGGTACTTTCGGTCTTCAGTACAAAATGGGTCACTGGTCACTGGAAGCCCTGGTACAGAGAGGCTTCCTGACAAACGGGCCCTTCCTGATAACCGGCAACTCAACAGCCAGCTGGGCAGCGGAAGCTAATATCACCTATGTCTTTGGAACAGAAGCAAAATTTGATGACGGGAAGAAATAACCCCATCCCTCCATTTACCACAGCATAAATTCTTAAAGAACAATATCAGTGCCTTCTTCCGCATTGCGCGGGAGAAGGTTTTTTTTTGTGTCCGGGAAATTGAGTAAATAAATGAGAAAAACTATCCCCGGTTGATGTGCCCCCGTTTTGTATATCTATCGATGAGGTACAATTTCATGCTATTTTTTATAATTTTAAAAGTATATAATATCAGCAAAAGAATTGACGGCATAACCGGGAATAATTATGATACAGTGGAAACTGAAGTATACGCACTACGGGGACTGGAAGATGATTAAAATAACAAAGCATGAATATAATGCATTCTTTTAATCTTTGGTACATTGGATTTATGGGGCGCATTATGTCAATGATAAATTTATATCGGGGGAATTGTAAATCTTTAGTGAGAAAAACAGCCCCGGGAAATCGTTAAAAAACAGAAAGAATTTGTTTCACCCTCTATGTATGGGTCAAATAGTATCTTTCAAAAATTATTGGTGTGACAGATGAAAAGATTTATGGGGCCTGTATTATTATTTGTTGCTGGATATTTCTGGATTGGTACATCCTTCTGTATTATGAATAGAACAGTGTCGGAATCTGATGATTTCCGGTTTTAACATGTATCGAAAGCCAGAGAGGTAATCGGGCCATCTGATTTTTATGTTTCGTGAGCCCCGGAATCAAGAACCGCACGGATGCGTATCGCAAGGTCCCTCGTTGAATAGGGTTTCTGTATGAGCGCCACGCCCTCATCAAGTATCCCGTGGTGGGCGATGATGTTGGCCGTGTATCCCGAGGTGTAAAGCACTTTCGTTTCTGGATGCAACTGCTTTAACTGTCCGGCGAGCTGCCGTCCGTTGAGGCCCGGGAGGACCACATCGGTGAGAAGTAGTTGGATAGGCTCCTTATGCTCACGCGCCAGATCGATCGCCGCCTCGGCGCTGGCGGCGGCGAGAACCGAGTAACCGAGAGTGGGCAAGAATTGTGCGGTGAAGTTGCGGACCTGGATCTCGTCTTCCACCAGCAATATGGTTTCCGTCCCGGTCTGTAGCGCCGGCAACCCGGAAGGCTCATCAGCCGGGCAGTCCTGCGCATCGGCGCGCGGGAAATAGATTTTAAAGGTTGTTCCGTGGCCCAATTCGGAATAAATCTCTATGGTACCGCCGCACTGGCTGATAGCACCATAGGACGTCGCCAGACCAAGCCCGGTTCCCTGCCCGACAGGCTTGGTGGAATAGAACGGTTCAAAAAGATGCTGTTTGGTCTCTGCAGACATGCCCTCGCCGTCATCGCTGACCGTGACCATTACATAGCGACCGGGCCGTGTGAGGGGGTGGGAAGCTGAGTATTCGCGATCGAGGATGGTGTTCTGGGTTTCGATCATGAGGCGACCGCCTCGCGGCATCGCGTCGCGGGCATTGATAGCGAGGTTGACAATGACTTGCTCGATGACCGAGGGATCGACCATGACGAGTCCAATCTTTTCCTCGAACCTGGTGTTCAAGGCAACATCCTCACCCAGCAGCCTTCCGATCATCTTATGAATATGGCCGATGAGCTCGTTGAGGTTACACAACCTGGGTTCGATAATTTCCTTGCGCGAGAATGCCAGGAGCTGACGGGTGAGACCTGCCGCACTTATGGCCGCCTTGCGGATCTCGTCCAGCGCTCCGGACATCGAGGCGGCATTCCCGGGACTCAGCGCAGCCATGTCCACGTTGCCCAGAATAACCGTTAACAGGTTGTTGAAGTCGTGCGCCACACCGCCGGCCATCCTTCCTAAAGACTCCATTTTCATCGCCTGCTGCAGCTGTTGTTCGAATGCTTTTTTCTCTTTGGCCACGCGCCGGCGTTCCGATATATCACGCGACACACCCAGGTAAGCCCCCTGGCCATGATAATTCGTTGCTGAAACAGTCAGTTCAACAGGCAGCATTATTCCATCCTGGCGGCTGTGGGATGTTTCGAGTTGTAGTATACCCCTGGAATGCACCAAGTCCGCGGTTCCTTTCCAGCTTCCGGGAGGACCGCTGATATCGTCAAAGGACATTGTTAACAGCTGCTCACGACTATAGCCCAGTTGCGTGCAGGCTGCCGAATTGACTTCAAGAAGACGACCTTTGCCGGAAACAATAAAAATACCGTCTACTACATTTTCAAAAAGGTGTCGATAATTGAGTTCGCTCGTTTGCAGGGCCTCCAGGCGGATATGCTCCAGAAGACCGAGAAAATACTTGAACACGATAACCAGGATGGAGGTCACGAAGACAACGACAAGAGCAGTTACGCCGGTGACAAAAACCCGCGGCGACATCGGAGTGATCACGAGCTGCAGTATTGCCAGACTGACCACGGCCAGGATTACCACACCCAGCCAACGGTAGCTGAACACCATGGCGGTAAGCAGCACCGGGATGATGGCCGTTCCCAGCAGCACCATCTCCGAATTGGTTTTTACAACAAAGGGCGCGGTAAGCGCCACCCCGGCGGTGACTGCGATATAGAGCCAGATTCCCGGCAGGAAATAGCCGGAGCGGAGGAATAGCAGGGCAACGGCAATCAATCCAACACCGGCCAGTATCACAGTGAAATCGTTGCCGGTCATCATTGTCGTGCCCAGCCATACTCGAAACACGAAGTCGGTCACCCCGATGCCGATCAACACCATTATGATATGAACAAGCATGATCGAAGCGAAAAGTCGCGCCGCATGTCGATCCTCGCTATCCGCGATTCGAGGATTCGGCCCGAGCAAGTAGCCGAGCCATCGCCCGGCAGGTTTTGGTTTGGAGTCTTTGGTCGTCATTGCGTTACTCCGATCCATTAATTTCAAGGAATCTGCAGAAATATATGAAAAGAACAGGCCCCGGTAATCTTTTAAAAAAAACATACTATTTTTGTATGCTTTTATATTACAATATATTTTATTAATGTCAACATTTTTTGCTAATGTATAAACCCGAATATTTCAGTTATGGAGGTATTGAATATTTTTAATGCCAAAAAATCATCGGGAATCCTGGCTTTTTTACGAATCCATTTAAAAAAAAGATTAACCACGAAAGGCACGAACAGCACGAAAAGTAATTTTTTTGTATAATCTTCCTAAAATATAATTTCAGCAAAAGAATTGACGGCATAACGGGGAATTATTATGATACAGCGGAAACTGAAGTATACGCACTACGGGGACTGGAAGATGATTAAAATTAAAAAGCTTGAGGACATAACCGGAAAGGAACTCCATGGCCTCTTTAACCGTTTCGGTGAGGACTTCAGTTCCATAATAACCGGGACGGTAATGCCTATTGTCAAAGGCGTAAGGGAAGGCGGCGACAGGGCGGTTCTGGATTATACGGAAAAATTTGACGGTGTACGGCTGAACTGCACAACGGCATCGGAAGAGGAAATTGAAAGGGGCTGGCGTGATACCCCCGGCGATGTTTTAAAGGCATTCCTCAGCGCCGGTGAAAATATCCATGAATTCCATTCAAGGCAGAAGCGGGATAATATCTCCTATACCAGGAGTGACGGCATAACCCTGGGCATTATGTATCAGCCTATAGAAAACGCCGCTATTTATGTTCCCGGAGGAAAGGCCTCCTATCCTTCATCAGCGCTCATGGGGATCATTCCGGCACAGATTGCAGGCTGTAAAAATATCACAATCATTACCCCTCCTGACAGGGATGGAAATATTTCCAATGTACTCCTTGCCATCTGCAGGGAGTTGAACATACACAGGATAATAAAAGCAGGCGGCGCCCAGGGGATTGCGGCAGCTGCACTGGGGACAGAGACCATCGCGAGGTCGGAGATCATTGTGGGCCCGGGGAATGTGTATGTCACCGCTGCCAAGACCTATCTCTTCAGCCTCGGCATCATCCAGATCGATTCCATGGCCGGGCCCAGCGAGGTCCTCATCATTGCCGATGAAAAGTCTGACCCGAAATGGATTGCCTATGATCTTCTTTCCCAGGCCGAGCATGAAGAGAATGCCACCGCCATTTTACTCACCCCATCGGAGTCCCTTGCCGGCAGGGTGGCTGAAGAGATTGAAAAGGATCTGGATTCCGGAAGTGGACGGCATGAAATAAAAAGAAAGTCCATCGAAGGGAGGGGGATGATAATACTCACCGGTACCATGGACAAGGCGATATCATTTTCAAATTCCTACGCCCCGGAGCATATGGAACTCATGGTGGATAACCCCCTTGATTACCTGGATAAAATTAAAAATGCCGGTTCCCTGTTCCTGGGGAGATATGCACCGGTTTCAATAGGCGATTATTATTCAGGGACAAATCATATCCTTCCCACCGGAGGGGCGGCGCGGTTTTCTTCAGGGACCTCGGTGGAAACCTTCCTCCGCAGAATGACCTTCCAGCTCCCGTCGAAGGACTTTCTCCGGAAATCGAAAGGGCCCGTGGGAACAATGTCCGGGATAGAAGGTTTTGATGATAAGCACGGAGGATCCATTGACGTGAGGTTTGAGGATGAGAACAGATGATACGGCAGAAGTGTTCCCATTATAACCGGGATACATTCACCGGGCTATCAGGAAAAAACCGTTCAGGTCATAACACGGTAACATGCTTCGATGCAGTTTTTTGAATAGTGTATGATATAAAAATATCAAATAAATCCGTGAATATCCGAGCCAATCCGTGAGCAATTATTTATTGATGAACAGTTGCAAGGATATCATAATAATAAAGGAGTATAACAATGGCTATCCCGGGAAATCTTTTGACCACAGCTATGGGTGTCATGCCTCACAATGATGCAGACCGCGCGCTTGAAATGGCTTTGTCCCTTGATATACCCTACTGGCCCCAGCTTCCAAACCTGAATTATTATGAGGACATGTATGTGCAGGCCTCGGAGCATTTTCCCGGCATAATTGTGGACATGGAGAAAAAAACCATCGCCTTCTCCTTTGACAGGTTTATGGAGGAATTTGAAGAGACAACCCTCCACATGGAGGAACCGGCCTATTTTGACATCAGCGACAAATATTCCGCCGTGTATAAAAAATTCCTTGAAATGGATCTTTCCCGATATGCCGCCATACGGGGCCAGCTCGAAGGGCCAATAAGCTTCGGCTTTAACATCCTGGGACAGGACAAGCGGCCCATCCTTTTCGATGACAACGTGAGGCCCTTCATGTACGAGTTCATGGCCAGGAGGTCAAATATCCAGCTTGCCCGGCTGAAGAATAAAAATCCCAATGCCTTCATGTTCATTGATGAGCCCGGTCTGCAGTTCCTCTTCAGCGCAATGTCGGGCTACGATAACATCGCGGCAAAAAATGACATGGACTATTTTTATTCCCTGCTGGACAGGCCTCGGGGAGTTCACCTGTGCGGCAACCCTGACTGGGATTTTCTGCTGTCCGCAGACCTGGACATAATCTCCCTTGATGCCTTTACAAATTCTGAAATATTAACGTCCTATGCCTCATCAATCAAGAAGTTCATTGAAAGGGGGGGGGTGATTATCTGGGGAATTGTCCCCACGAATTATGAGCCCTTTGACAGTGAAAGCATGGACTCGCTCACTGCCAGGCTTGACGGCATATGGAACTCCCTGACAGAAAAAAAAATGGACTTCGGCCTTCTCATGTCAAGGAGCCTCCTGTCTCCGGCCACATGCTGTCTCATCAATCCCGACAGGGAGAAAACAGTTGAAAAGGCCTTTGTCATGATGAATCAATTATCAGCGAAGTTGAGGGAAAAATACCGGCTATTCTGAATCCAGGGAATTACGATATTCAGATGCATCCATGTTCATAGTAAAGATGACGAAAATCTATTCTAACATCCGAGGAGAAAAAAATATATGGCAAATAAAATTAACGCGCCGGTAGGCCTTCCATTCAACCTGCTGGAACATGTCGATTACTCCGGCGGTTCAGTAGTGAGCAGGACCCTTATCGATAAAAAGATAGGCAATATTACCCTCTTCTCCTTTGATATGGGGCAGGGGCTCAGCGAGCATACGTCCCCCTATGACGCCGTTGTTCACGTGATCGACGGGTCTGCTGAAATTACCATTAACAAAGACACGAGCACTGTAAGGGCGGGGGAGATGATCATAATGCCGTCGAATATCCCGCATTCACTTCACGCTGCCGAGAGGTTTAAGATGCTCCTTATCATGATACGTGAGAAAAGTGGGAGCGCAGAATAGGTTTTTCAGGATAATGGTTAAATGAATATTTCCATGTATGTCCTCTCCATTTTCAGCTTTCTTTTCCTGGCTGCTCACTTCCTTCGCGTCTGGGACCTGGGCACTGCTGCGGTATGGCTCATGTTCCCGTTATTTTTTACCGAGAGGAAAGGCTGGGTGAGGCTTGTTCTTGCCCTTTCCCTCCTTGCCGGGGGAGCGATCTGGATCCACACAGGGTATACCCTTGTTGCCGGCAGGATTATTCAGGGAGCCCCATGGGCAAGGCTCCTGGCCATAATAATGATTATTGTCTCCATCTCGGTAATTGCTTCGATTATGCTTATGGGCGGCATGGCCAGGAAGGCTTTTTCAGAATCGCAGGAAACCGCCATACCCCAGGCCGTTGTATTTTTTTCTGTATTTGTTATTCTGGAATTCATCAGGCAGATAGTCCCGCTTAATGTAATTATAGCGGATCGTTTCCTTCCTGGTGCGGGAAGGTTCGAGATATTCCTCCTTTCAGTATATGCTGCATGGCTTGCAGAAAAGATGCTCGATCCCGGTCTTTCACCAAAGTACCGGCCGAAGCTGTGGATCTTTTTCTCCATGATATTTTTTCTGCAGCTTGCCCTGGGACTTGCGGGATTTGAAAAATTTCTCATGACAGGAAAGCTCCACCTCCCGGTCCCTGCGCTCATAATCTCAGGCCCCATATACCGGCTGAGCAGTTTTTTCATGCCGGTTCTCTTCATCTCCACGATCCTTCTCGCAGGGCCCGCATGGTGCAGTTACCTCTGTTACATGGGTTCATGGGATGCCCTTTTATCAGTCCAGCACAAAGGAAAGGTAAAGGCAGCGCCATATTGGACGCGGAAAAGCCGGATAATAATATTAATCCTGGCAGTGATAATTCCCCTTACCCTCAGGTATTCCGGGATTGGCCCTGATGCCGGGCTTGTCATGGCCCTGGCCTTCGGGATCGGAGGGGTTATCATCATGATGGTATTTTCAAGGAAGATGGGGCTCATGATCCATTGCACAAGCTATTGCCCTGTGGGTCTTGCTGCAGGCTTATTAGGGAAGATCTCCCCATGGAGAATTACCATTGGAAAGGAGTGCAACAGCTGCATGGCCTGTACCAGGGCCTGCAGGTACGGGGCACTGGAAAAGGTAAACCTGAAAAACAGGAAACCCGGAATCACATGCGCACTCTGCGGCGACTGTATCCCTTCATGTAAAAACAGCCATATACAATTTCATTTCCCGGGGATTTCCGGGAGCAGGGCAAGGGTCGTTTTTATATCGGTTGTAATAATAATTCATGCCATTTTTCTCGGTGTTGCCAGAATATGATTTCATATTGTTAGAGAAACTTTTGTATATTGCCTAATAAGAATTGACTTTATGATAATAGGAGACTATATTATTTTAACATGGATAATTAAATGAAGTCAGTAATTTTTTTTTCTAATTATATCAGCCGCAACAAAACTTATGGAACAGACATGAAAGATAAGATAATAGATAACAGGATGATAGATGACCTGGGAAAATTATCGGAATTGTTTATCACGAAGGTGATTATGAGTATGATGAGGGTTATAAATCCTTCTGCCGGCAGTAATCGATCCGGTAATCCAACAGGGCGGCTTCGATAACCTTTGCCGCAATGGCAAATCCGTAAATTTCCTCGATCGTTACTGGGTCTTTTTCTCCCGGCCGCAGCTTGTACGTAGAGAAATAATGCCGGAGCCGGGTGATGAGGCTTTCGGGCACGTCACCGAGTTCCGAGGCTTCTGCCCAGATGGGGTCTTTCTCCAGCACGGAGATTATCTTATCGTCGGCCTCTCCGTTGTCCACCATGCGAAGGCCCCCGATTACGCGGGCGTTCACGATGATTTCCGCACGGTTGATCGGGCGTTCGCTCAGGACGCAGATATCCAGGGGGTCGCCGTCTGCTCGTTTCGCAGATTTCGATAGGGCCGCGACCCTTGTGCCGCAATAGGTACGTGGGATGAATCCGTACAGGGTCGGAGGCAGCGACGATGTCAGCTGGGGCCGGTCAACGCGCAGGTACCCGCTTACCTTGTCCACCTCGTATTTTACGCCGTCAAAGGGGGTGATCTCTATGAAAGCATGGACAATCCGCGGCGGATTCGGTCCTGTTGAAAGTCCGTGCCACGGGTGGGGCCGCCACTGGCTGAAATCACTGTCTGTCATTTCTTCACCTTCTTTGATGGATGAATATATAATAAGGAATGAATACTAAATTATCATTGTTTAAAAGTCAATGTTTTATTTCTGCAAAGAAACGGGAGAGGCTGGTGGAGGTTACCTATCACCGGTCATTTGTGGTTGACAAAAATGTTTAGACCGTGCACCTATACATGCCGTTAATTTTTATCCGGCAATTCACCGATGGAGGGGACCTATGCCGATTACCGTGATGGAACTCTACAGGGACGTGCTCCCGAAAACAAACTGCGGTGATTGCGGCCATCCCACCTGCCTGGCCTTTGCCACTCTTGTCATTGTGGAGAAATTCCCTCTGGCCAACTGCCCCCATATCGACGAAGGCCTTCTGACGCGTTACCGGGACAGGCTCGTGGAACAGCAGTCCGGGGGCGCAAGTGTGAAAAAAGATGTGGCCGGCGACGCCCGGGAATGGGCGAAGGAGCGCGGCTCCAGCATGAGGTTCGAGGACCTTCCAGCACGGATCGGCGGGAAACTGGTGGAATCGGATGGCATGCCCGCACTGGAGCTCCCTTACTTGAATGATTTCATCTTGATAACCCGGGACACTATCAGGAAAAAAACCGGCGGGGAACTGGGCCACTACCAGCAGGTATTCATATATAATCATATCGCCATGGGCGGGAGTGCCCTCCCCGCAGGGAAGTGGGTGAGCCTGAAGGAGGTGCCCCATTCCGGCCCCAAGCTCAGGTCCATGAAGGCCCATGTGGAGGATCACCTGGTGCGCCGCTTCCAGGGGAAGCCCGGCGAGCTGGCCGTTGAAGCGGCAGCAATCGGTGGAGAGCCGATGATCGGCTTCGATCACTCCGCTGACGCCGCTTTCCTGTTCCGGGTGATGCCCCGGATCCCGGTCATGCTACTCTTCTGGGACGGGGACCCGGCGGACGGATTTGACGCAGAGGTCCGTTTCCTTTTTGATGAGACAATCAACCGGCATCTGGACATCGAATCGATCATGTTCCTCTGTGAGCTCATCCGTGAGCTCCTTTGCGGCGGGGAAGAAAAATAATATTATGTATTTTTTTTATGATACCGTATCAGCCCTTCCTGGATCGTTGACGCCACGAGAGTCCCGCCCTTTGAAAAAATGGTTCCGCGGTTCAGGCCCCTTGCCGAGCAGGCGCTCGGGCTGTCCATGACATAGAGAAGCCAGTCATCCATCCTGAAGTCCCGGTGAAACCACATGGCATGGTCCAGGCTTGCCACCTGGAGTTCGGGCTCCCAGAAGGTATGGCCATGGGGGTAGAGGGCCGTTCCAACAAGCCCGTAATCCGAGGCATAGGCAAGGAGGTATTTGTGTATGGAAAGGTCATCGGGCATTTTATGGATTGTTTTGAACCATATGTACCTCAGTGGTTCCATCTTTTCCGGGGCAAAGGGGTTTACAGGATTCACATGTCTGAATTCTATGGGCCTTTCTCGGATGAGCTTTTCTCTTATATTTACCGGGATCAAATGTTTTATACTTTCCAGCCGTTCGCTTTCCGACATGATCCCGTCAGGACCCGGCACAGCGGGCATTTCAGTCTGATGGTCGAACCCCTCTTCGCTCAACTGAAATGAAGCCTCCAGTGTCAGGATTGCGCTCCCCTTCTGTATTGCCTTCACCCTGCGTGTTGTGAAACTTTTTCCGTCTCTTACCGGATCTACTTCATAAATAATAGGAAGATTGGCGTCGCCGGGCTTGATGAAATAGGCATGGAGCGAGTGGGCACTTCTGCTGTCATCAACGGTATATGATGCCGCAGATAGGGCCTGCCCCAGGACCTGGCCGCCATAGAGATTTCCAAAACCGATATCCTGGCTTTTCCCCCTGAAGAAGTTCTCCTCGATCTTTTCGAGTTTTAAGATATCCAGCAGTTCATTTAATACATCGCCCAATGGTGCCTCCAGAAATTTATAATATAGAAAAAGTCAAAATAAATGAGAAATATCAGGTACCGGTAACCGGAAAAAATCTGAATATATTCATGCTGTTTCACTCCACTGCTTTTCGTACAGCAGCAGCGCATATAATATCAAATTCTTTTTTCTTCAGAGGCATTTGCAATTGATTCAAATATGTTTTTTATTGTGATGTTATCATCATTTTTTTTTAGGCTGTACTAAATTTAACTTCAATTTTTAATTTGTTTTTATCATCATATAAATCGTGAGCCAAATCTTTACCCCAATCAACATTAATCAGGATTTTTATTAGAATTTCTGCTACTTTACCTAACCTTCTAGTTCTTAGACTAAATATTCCATTTCTTAGTTCTTCTGCAGTAAAATTTAATTCTTCAAATGCCATTACTTTACCATCTTGTTTATATATTTTCTTTCTTCATCGGTAATTGAAAAAAAATCAAATAGAAATTTGTCTATCATCTCTTCTGATTTTTTGTTCTGTAAAACATCATTTACCATATTTAATATTAAATTCTCTTGGTTTTTAGTAAATATTGGTAATGGTAATGCTTCTAATTGGCTTCTTAAAATTTTTATTGATGCGAATAACTTTTGGTATAAAAACTGATACAATTCAGAGTTAAATAAGGCTAATATTATTTTTATTGGATAATTTTTTATCTCAGGAATTATTATATTCGCACTATTTAGGGTTAATACTTGCTTGTTATCATAGGCAAATATTAAATTCTTTGATATAAATTTATAAATTAATTTCTCACTGGATCTATATTTTTGTATAGGAGCAACTTGTTGGAAATTATTAGGCTCATAATTGATATATTTACTAGCTATACATAAGTTGTATTTTTTAACATCTTTACCAGTGTAAATTGGTTCCAAATCCGGTTCAGGTTCACTTTTAATATATTTCCCATTGTTACCGGTTACGATACCAAGAGCCCAATCTGCATTATTCTTCAATGTTACATGTTCGAAGTTATAAACTCTTTTAATTATTTCTTGATCTATTTTTGAAGCATGTATATTAAAAATGTAATCTTGATTATTTTTATATTTAATCTGACAGATTTGATATGATACAGTTTCGGTGGTTATTTTGATTTCATTATTATCATCAAGTTGCACAGGATTGTTTAAATCAATTCTTATTACTGGTGTAAAAACATTTGTAAACACACGATTTAGAAATTTTATCTTCTTAATATGAGTATTTGTTAGAATAATTTTTCTAATATCTTTGTGGACTTTAACGTTTAGTATTGATTCAGGTAATATGAATGACAAATTTCCATTTTCATTTAAAAGATTGATACATTTGTTTAATATGTATGAATATGATTCTTGAGATATTATTTCAGGATAGATTTCTTTTAGATTTTCTAAATCACTTTTTGAAAAATGCAAACCCCATGGTGGATTTGTAATAATTAAATCAAAGTTTCCAAGTTTATCATTACCAAATAAGTTATCAGAATTAAAATCCAACAAAACATTATTATTATATATTTTCGGTACAAAATCTGTAGTTTTATACGCCACAATTAAATTTATTCGAGCAATTCGCACTGCGATACTATCAATATCAATTCCATAAATATTTTTTGGATCTTTGATAATTCTAGCGGCAGTAAGTAAAAATTGTCCTGTTCCACAACATGGATCCAATATTTTATGACGTTCATTTAAATAATCATTAATTACTTCTTCTGCAATAAAATTAGGGGTATAATATGAACCTTTTACTGCTTTTTCACCCTCTAACATTATTGATTGATATATAATTCCTAGAATATCAATTTCATTTGGAAGTTCAAAATCAAGCAAATCTTTATATTTTTCTAATTTCAAATTATTTTTAATTGAATTAAACCAATTGTATAATTCTTTTTCTAATTGCTTAATTAGAATAGAATATGCTTTAAAATCAAAAATATTTACTTTTTTTTCTGTTTTTTGAAGAATAAGTACATCTTCAATTATCCCAAAGGATATACTTAATAAATATAATGAGGTAGATATATCTAATTTGTTATCAATAATATAATTAACTATTGTTTCTATTAAAATTGAATTATCTTTATTTAATAAATATTCTTCAGGAATAAAGCTTCTACTAGCTTTCTTTTTATTAGCCCTGCTTGTCAATCTATTGATATTTCCATTACTAATGTCTGATTTTAGTTTTCGTACATCTTCATGCTTATAAAATACTTTATTATCAATTTTAATAGGATTTAAATAACCATGAGTTATCCAATTTCTTACTGAAGCATTAGAAATCCCTAATTTAATTGCGACTTGATCAATATTTAACAATTTATCGACTATTGCCATACACCTGCTCTTTTTTTAATAATAATACTATATTGAATAATTATTGAAAGAACAAATTGAAAAAAATCTTGATACATAACTACTTATACTCGAACTTCCTCATTTGTCAAAATAAAAATTATTAGTTTCACCGTGAGGAAACAGAATAACAACCAGCGATGAACAAATGTAAATCATTCTCCACCCGCCGCATAACGCCCCTTATCCATGACAAGGAAGCCTTCATCGGCAAGTTCGTGAAGAATTTCCCGTGCAGAGGCAGTTTTAATGCTGCAGAGCCTGGCAAGATATGCTGCCGTACTTCCCGGGTTCTGCAGAACCTTTCGTAAAAGCCCGGCACGAAGCTGCCTCCGGGACCCTTCAAAGGGAGACTGCAGCGCATAATGACGGCTCCTCCGGTTGGGATTCGTTACCTCCTTTTTCAGAACAGCTCCGTAGTCCATGAGTGCGTAATACCAGGAGCGAGGATCCTTCCGGTCTGCTGTTTTTTCAACAAGGGGGAGGATTTCACTGTCGCTTACCGAGGTCTCTCCGGGGAAAAAAAAGTGAAGAAATACGCGCCGTATGTTTGTTTCGATGAATACCGCCGGTATATTGAAGGCAAAGGCGCCTACTGCCCCGGCCGTGTAGGGGCCGATACCCGGAAGTTCCATGAGCATATCCCTGTCTCCGGGAAGGATGCCGCCGTGTTCCTTTACAACCTGCTGCGCCAGCCGGTGAAGCATAAGTGCGCGGCGGTTATACCCAAGTCCCTGCCATTCCTCGAGGACTGATCTGAGCGTTGCGCCGGCAAGGGAATGAAAATCGGGAAACCGGATGATGAACCGGTTATACTTTTCCTCAACCCGTGCTGCCTGGGTCTGCTGGAGCATGATCTCGGAAACCAGTACCCGGTAGGGATCATGAGTCTCGCGCCAGGGCTGCAGGCGGCCGGCTTTCCGGAAGTGGCCGCGGATTATTTTACGGAACAGGCGGATAACCTGCCCTGACATTCCCTCTTCCCTGTACAGGTTGCAAAGACGTTCTGCCGGGTCAGGGGATTCGGGAGATGGTTTTTGCGGGTGTTTCATCGTGTTGTAACTTTTATCTGAATTGGATATTAAATTTTATAAAAAAGAATGATAACATATGATTTTTATTTACAAGGTCAATCAATAAATTGTTATTTAAATTTATGTGACAAATATCCTGTCCAGGTGTGAATAATTTGAAATGAATGAATGGGCGTAACATATTCAACTTGACATTGTATATACAATGTATGTATGGAAATCAATTGGAATAAAAATTAAAATGATGTACTAATAAAAGAGAGAGGTATATCTTTTAATGATATTGAAACTGCAATCAGTAACAATAAAATAATAGAAATTTATAAGCACCCGAACAGTAAAAAATATCCGGACCAGTCGATTATGGCAGTGGAAATAAATGATTATATCTATCTTGTCCCGTTTGTTATCAAGGGAGATGAGATTTTCTTGAAAACCATAATTCCCGGCAGGAAGGCAACAAAAAAGTACTCAGGAGGAAATGATGATGAAAAAGATTAAATTAAATAAAGACGAAATGGATATTCTAAAAGCATTTGAGGCCGGCACATTGAAACCTGTTAAAGATGGCCAATTAAAAGATACCATTATCCAGGCGGCAAAAAGAAAAATTGCTAAAACAAAAAGTATTAATATCAGAATTTCAGAAAATGATCTAAATAAAATTAAGGAAAAAGCTGTTGAAACCGGAATTCCCTATCAGACATTAATAGGTTCAGTTCTTCATCAGTATGCTGAGGATAAAATAAAAGTGTCCATATAGGAGATGGGTTGTGAATGTTAATTTTTCTTTCAAAAGAAAGTCCCCCGGCTTCCAAATTTTCATTGACATTGTAATAGCAGTAGTTACATTCATTCAGTAAAAAAAATATTTCATTATACCGGAGGAAAAATAAATGAAGAGGATATTCTTTCGTTTATCTGATCTTTTAATCAGAAAAAACTTCTCTCTCTCTCTCTCCTGCTTATAGCATTACTGACAATTAATTGCGGCAAATCAGACAAGGCCGGCAGCGCCAAGGCGGAAACCAAAAAAACTGGTAGCGATGTATTTACAGCAAAAAAGGCACTTGTTACCGGAACCAGTCTCAGGGTGAGGAACAATCCGGACCTGGAAGGGAAAGTCCTGTTTGAGATAGAGCGTGGAACAGAGGTAGAAGTTATTGCTGAATCTGAAAAGGAAATGGCCATAGACAAGATGAACGCCAAGTGGTTCAAAATAAAATGGGACCAGAAAGAAGGATGGGCATATGGTGGTTTCATCGCATTTGCATATTATGTAAATTCCGGTAGAGACATTAAGGTGTGGAAAGACTTTCCAGACAACAGGGCGATTAATGTATATTATCTTAAAAATAAAAAATTTGTCACATTCCCCCTTGAAGGCTACTCACTCCGCGGCCTTGAATTTCCGGCAAGCTTTACCTATGTATCAGTGAACAATCAGACTGATATAACCGGGCATCTTTATATTTACCAGTTGGATAATGGAAAAAAATTATATGATTCGCCTCATGCTGGATTTAAATGGGAAGGTGAGAGGCTTTCCATCAATCAGCCTGTCGAGCAGCTGGTCGGTTGTGGCAGATGGACAGAAGTCATATTCGAAAACGGAAATGTAGCTTTAGGATCAAAAACAGGTATTCATGGCAGCCATAGGGACAATAGAGAAATTGATCCAAGGTGCAAAGGGGTCTATTAAATATTGAATGTTTCAGATGGTCGTGTTTGTTGCTTAACCCACCATTCACGGCCATCATCATTAATTATTCCCCATCCCTCCATCTCGACCATCCCCCCATCCCCTTTCAAATCTCTTCTTTAACAATTAACGGTAGAATCAGCATATAGAATGTCAAATTAAACCTCCGCGTTCTCCGCGTCTCTGCGTGAGAAAAGAGAAAGCTCAGGAGCATGGAACATCTGTTTGCACGCAGAGGCGCAGAGTTCGCGGAGAAGTAATTGCTCTGAACATTTCGTAAACAGCTATAAGACCAATAAAAAAAGTAAAAGCGTGCCTGCTCAGAGTAATAACATAATTATCCATAAGTATTTTTCATCCCCATCTCTCCCATCTCTTATCCCCCTATCCCCTTTCATATTCTCTTCTATAACAATTAACGGTAGAATCAGCATATAGAATGTCAAATTAAACCTCCGCGTTCTCCGCGTCTCTGCGTGAGAAAAGAGAAAGCTCAGGAGCATGGAACATCGGGTTTCACGCAGAGGCGCAGAGTTCGCGGAGAAGTACATGCTCTGAACATTGCGTAAACACTTATAAGGCCGATAAAAAAGTGAAAGCGTGCCTGCTCAGAGTAATAACATAATTATCCATAAGTATTTTTTATCCCCCACCTCTCCCATCCCTTATCCCCCCATCCCCCTTTCTTAGACCCATGGGCAGCAATCCTCCAGGCTGAAAATCAGCCGCACTTGTAGTACACAAATTTTTTATCCCTCATATGTATTTTTGTAAATTGTATTTTTATTTCTAAAAATATTTTATTATGGATATATTTCAGAAGTTCATGTAAAATTTTAATACAATGAAATTGTTTAACAGACATAGCAGCAATCAACCTGTGAAGATAAACTGAATAAATTAAACTTGACAGAAATAATTTTATCAACAATTATATAAATATGGATACAACAGGTTCAATAAATTATTGGCTCGAAACCTCAAAGCATGATTATGATGCGTGCTTTGACCTGTTAAAAAATACCGAGAGATATGACTGGGCATTATTTATCGCGCATCTCTCTTTAGAAAAATTATTAAAAGCAGCCTGGATAAAAAATAATAACAGTAATCAGCCTCCCATGATTCACAATCTGCTGAAACTATCGAATGATGCAGGTTTGAACCTCACCGACGAACAGAAAATTGTATTGGCCGAATTTAACGATTTTAATATAGAAACAAGGTACCCCGATTATCAATTACATTTCTACCGGTTGTGTACTAAGGATTTTACTGAAAAGAAATTAATCCAGTTAAAGGATGTCTATCAATGCATACTCGCGAAGATGTAAATGATATCATTTCAAAATTTATAGAACTTGCAGGAAAGGAAATAAAGATCAAGCATGTTTTCCTTTTCGGGTCCCATGCCAGGGGAACCAATACGGAATATTCCGATATTGATGTTGCCATCATATCCGATGATTTCGAGGGAAGGCCGTACTATGACCGTCAAAGGCTGATAAAATTTATTTTGAAAACATCCGATAGCCTGGAGCTGCATCCCTTTAAAACTGAGGAATTCTCCCCGGAAATTAATCCCTTCGTCGAAGAAATAATCAAAAATGGTATTATAATTGTTTAGGATTTTTTTTGGAACTCCGGTTTACACCAGAAAAATATACAAAAATTTCATGCTGTTTCTATTTAAAAAAGAAAGTCCCCTGGCTTCTAAATTTTCATTGACACTGTAATAGCAGCGGTTACATTCATTCAGAAAAAAAATATAAAATTACTCCGGAGGAAACAATATGAAGAGGACATGCATTCGTTTATCTGATTTTTTTATCAGAATGAAACCCCTCTCTCTCTCTCTCTCTCTCTCCTGCTCATAACATCACTATCAATTAATTGCGGTAAATCAGACAAGGCCGGCAGTGCCCCATCGGATAGTAAAAAAGCTGAAACATCCGACAGCAAGGCAAGGATCATCTCTGCCCAAGGGGGCCTGAACCTGCGCGACAAGCCCGACTCATCCGGTGAAAAAATTGCCCTCCTCCCCGACGGCGAAAAGGTGGAGCTCCTTGAAGAGACCGGGAGCGATATGACTATTTCCGGTTCCACGGGAAAATGGAGCAGGATAAAATGGAATGATAAGAGCGGCTGGGTCTTCGGAGGATTCTTAAAGAGAGTAACCGGGAACGATAGCACTCTTTCTGTTGTCAACGGATGCTACCAGTTAAATGACAGCAACTTTCCTTCTAAAATTACAGAGGGGAATATGAGCGGTTGCGGATCAATTACTTTATATCCGGATGGGAAGGTCACTGTCCCCGGCGGTATTTCCTGCGGCACAATTGACGGCGGATCATGGACAAAGGAAGGTAAATTCATTATCATTAAGATTGAAAATAAAGAAGACGGTAAATGTGATTTTACAAGCCAAATGGCATCACCTGAGGGGCGTGACAATTATATTAAAAAATGTGAAAATGAATTTATGGCACAATATGGCAAGCTTGAGACTACAGTCAAGAGAATCTATAAACTGTCGCTCATGGATAATGGTGAAATCAATGTTTTAGGAAGCGGAATTGACTCCAGTCCTGTCCCAGGCAAGGGTGTTATTAAATATGACTATTCCAATAGTTTCAAGTGCATGGGGCCGATTCCTGACCATGTCCGAAAAAAATAACAATTAATATTTCTTGCTGTCATTCATTGGACGTTCAGCCCCATGAATGACGGCATTTTTTTATTCCTCATCCCCCCCATCTCGACCATCCCCTTATCCCCTTTCATATTCTCTTCTAAAGTAATTAATGGTTGAATTAGCACATATAACGCCATAGAAAACCTCCGCGTTCTCCGCGTCTCAGCGTGAGAAAAGAGAAAGCTCAGGAGCATGGAACATCGGTTTGCACGCAGAGGCGCAGAGTTCGCGGAGAAGAACATGTTCTGAACATTGCGAAAACACTTATAAGGCCGATAAAAAAGTGAAAGCGGGCCTGCTCAGAGTAATAATAAAATTATCCATAAGTATTTTTTTATCCCCATCTCTCCCATCTCTTATCCCCCCATCCCCCTTTCCTAGACCCATGGGCAGCAATCCTCCCGGTTGTAACTCAGTCGAACGTACAGTATAAGCTATTAAAATTATCACTCTCTCTTTTTTGTTGAAAAAATACTTGACTATGGTACTAAAAAATAGTACCATACTATTAATGAATTCAAAAAATAGAAGGACTTTACAGAATATAATCGAAAAACCTGTATCATCATCTATTTTATGGAAAGATATTGAAGCTTTATTATTGTCCCTGGGAGCAGAAATAAGCAAAGGAAACGGCTCAAGAATTCGAATCAAACTGAATCATGTTCGAGCAGTATTTCATAGGCCCGATCCTCAAAAAGAAACAGATAAAGGTGCAGCAGCATCGGTGAAAAGATTTTTAGAAAATGCAGGTATAAAACCATGATGGAATATAAAGGGTATATGGGTACAGTAACCTATGATTCTGATGCCAGGGTTTTTCATGGTGATGTTGTAAATACCAGGGATGTTATCACCTTTCAGGGGAAAACCGTGGATGATATTGAAAAGGCATTTAAAGAATCAGTAGATGATTATATGAATTGGTGCAGGGATGAAGGTGTTGAACCGGAGAAGCCTTACTCCGGAAAATTCAACTTAAGGATATCTCCTGAATTACATCGGGAGATTTCAATAGCTTCTATTAAAATGAATATGTCATTGAATAAATTTGTAGAAAAAGCATTAATTGATGAATTATCGCAATTTGAGATAAAATATTAGTACCATCACCCTTAATTATTCCTCATCCCCCCATCTCGGCCATCCCCCTTCCCTATTCTCTTCTCTATCAATCAATGGTTGAAACAGTACTTATAATCTCATAGAAAACCTCCGCGTTCTCCGCGTCTCCGCGTGATTATAAAAAGTTAGGAAACATATAGTATAGGTTTTCACGCAGAGGCGCAGAGTTCGCGGAGTAGTGCATGTTCTGAACATTTCGTAAACAGCTATAAGACCAATAAAAAAGTGAAAGCGTGCCTGCTCAGAGTAATAACAAAATTTTCATAAACCTTAGGCCGGCGGATTATCCAGATACCATTGTGAACTTTATTGTTTGACATATACAGTCACTATTTTACTTTTTCTGAAAAGTACCCTTTATGAAGAAAAAACAAAAATGAAACCCTACACAGAACTCGCAGAGTCCTATGACTATCTCCTCCGGCATGTGGATTACGACCAGTGGTATTTCTACATCTCGTCGCTCATGATCCGCTACGTGAACGATCCCCGCACCGTGCTGGAGCTGGGGTGCGGCACCGGGAAGTTCGGGCCGAAGTTTTCAGCCGAGGAATTTATCATTTACGGAATCGACAACTCCCTTGACATGCTCAGGGTGGCAAAGATCCGGGCCTTTAAAAATTTCCGCGTCATCTGCGCCGACATGAAAAATTTTGCCCTTTCAAAAAAAATTGATTTTATATTTTCAGTCCATGACACCATGAATTATTTTCTCACCTACAGCGATTTGAAGAGTGTGTTGAGATCAGTACGGGGTGTGATGCACGACAAAAGCATATTCATGTTCGATATAACAACCAGCCATAACATTGATAAAAATTTTGACGGCAAGACAACGGAGTATCATTTCAGGGGCAGCTCGATAGAATGGAGCAATACCTTTGACAGGAAGAAGTCCCTTGTAAAGTCCACCCTTACATTTACTACGCCCGAGGGTGCCAGTACTACTGAAACCCACTTCCAGAGAATTTACCGGATAAACCAAATAAAAAAAATCCTTGCATCTGAAAAATTTATCATCCTTGATATTTTCGGGGATTACGGTTTTAGTGATCCCGATGATAAAACCGTTATGATCAATTTTATTACAAGGAAATCATAGCTTGTCCTTTTTTATTTACATATTCGGCCTCCTCCTGGGGATTGCACTCTTTTTATATTTTCTTTCCATATACCGGTCAGGGAGGGAGAAGCTTTCGGGCCTGGGGAAAAAAAACAGTGCGGGAATGAACGGTAATAAGGGTAATAATGCTAAAGAAGAGAGTATTAAGAATGATGATGATACTGAAATCAGCCCTGAAAAAATCGGGTTCCGAAGCCTCTCGGCAATACCGCCGGGGTCCAGGATGTGCCCGCTATGCAGGGCGCCCCTGACAAAATTCGAACCTCTCTATGCCAAAGAGACCGGCACCGGTTCCGGAAAAAAAATCATCATCTACGGTTGCTGCCACTGCTGGAAGGATAAAAGGGAGAGGTAGGGGGCGGTATTACTAATCAATAAAATATCCATCCACCTGGTCTTCCCATCCGTATGCCCCGCGGATTGACGGATAAAGGCAGAGTTCATGGAACTTTATGCATTCAAGAGCATGTTCCGGTACAGGAGACTGTATGTTTCTGAATACTGCAATTTGCTGCTGTGCCGGGTGGCCCATGGGAAAAACAGCAAGCCCGTCAGCCCTCAGGGTATCAAGGACATTGAGCGGCCTGGTGATGCATCCTGCAAAGATTATCGCTGCATCAAAATCCTCAAATCCATCAAGATTCTCATAGAGCGTACCGTCTCCGGTAAAATGTTTTATATTTCTGAATCCCTCCCGTGAAAGGGTGCTTTTGGCTTTCCGGGCAAGTTCATCGTGTAATTCAATGGTCATAACCTCATGCGCCAGGGATGCAATGACGGCAGTGGAATAGCCGGAGCCTGTGCCAATCTCCAGCACCCTGGACTTTTTATTCAGTCCCATGAACCTGATCATTCTGAGCAGAGTCGCCGGGTCATCACCGGTTTCTCCACAGCCGATGAATAGAGGTTCAAAAGAATAAACGGAGTCAATGAACAGCGGATCGAAAAAATTTTCCCTCTCAATTCCATTCACGGCATGCATAAGTTTTTTATCGAACCCGCCGGATTTTTTCAGTTCATTAATAAATTTTACTTTTTTCTTGAGCATATACCGGCCGCGGTTATCTGTTTTCTATCTCTCTATAAACTGGAGAAGGTAAGTCAGGAAATAATCGGATATAAGAATGGCCATGGATGATTTTACAACAGCCTGTATTGTGGATTTTCCCACCCCTTCGGCACCGCCCTCGGTACGGAACCCCTGGTAACATGAGATAATCGCAATTTCCATTCCGAAGAATACCGATTTAATCAGGCCGGTGGTAAAATCCGAAACCCGTATGTATTGAAGAATATTCTCCACATATTTATCCAGGGTTATTTCAAGGGAAATATAGGCAATGGCTGCCCCGCCCAGAACGCCGACAAGGTCAGTAATGATGGTAAGGATAGGGGTCATCATGAGGCAGCCCAGGAACCTAGGAACTCCGAGGTACTGAATCGGGTTGGCCCACAGTGTCCTCAGAGCGTCGATCTGCTCCGTCACCTTCATCGTCCCAATTTCCGCGGCGATCGATGAGCCGACCCTTCCGGCAAGGAGGAGCGCCGTGAGGACAGGGCAGAGTTCCCTGAAGAGTGATATGGTAACGGCGCTTCCTATGAATATGGATGATCCTGACATGAGCGCATCCATGGATCTGCCTATCTGATATGCCATTACCATGCCGGTGAAAAAAAGTGTTATCGCTGTGACGGGAAGGGATTTATAGCCTATCTCAATCATCTGGTTGACAATGCTTCTGCTGTCAAAGGGGGGCCTGAAGGTCCATTTTATTGTATCTTTAAAAAAAATAAAATACCCCCCGATCTCTTCCATGAAAATCAGGATAGGACTCCTGGTATCAATGGAATTCATCGGAAGGGTTTGCCTCGCTGTAGGAATGGGTCTTTGAGAGGTTGCTGAACTTGGTGTACTGTTCCCAGAATTTCAGGGATATTGTACCGGTGGGGCCGTTTCTCTGCTTCGCTATTATTATATCTGCGATCCCCTTTTTTTCCGATTCCTTCTTAACCTTTTCCTCCCGGTAAATGAACATAACCACATCGGCGTCCTGTTCAATAGCCCCCGATTCCCTGAGGTCGGAAAGGTTGGGGATTTGATCCACCCTTGTTTCAACGGCCCTTGAGAGCTGAGACAGGGCAATGACAGGTATGGAAAGTTCCCTGGCGAGCTGTTTCAGCATTCGCGATATCTCGGCAATCTGCTGGTGCCTCTCAGCCTTGAGCATACTCGTTATGAGCTGAAGATAATCGACTACCACGATGCCAAGGGGGATCTTCATGGCAAGTCTGCGGGCCTTGTGCATAATCTGCAGTATGGTCATGGACGGCGTATCATCAATATACATGGGGGAGGCTGAAAGGATGTTTGATACCCTGAATATCTCCTCGAGCTGCTCCTTGCTGGTGTATCCGGTTCTCACAAGCTGGGAATCCACCATGGCTTCAATGCAGAGCATCCTCATGCCCAGCTGAATCGCCGGCATTTCGAGCGAGAAGAAAAGGACAGGCTTTTTTTCCTGAATTGCCACGGTGTTCATAATGTTCAGGGCAAGGGCCGTTTTCCCCATTCCGGGCCTGGATGCGATTATGATGAGTTCGGAGCCGTGAAATCCGGTAAGCTTGTCATCAATGTCCTTGAATCCGGAGGAAATCCCGGTGACCAGGTTTTTTGTAGTATTCCATTTTATAATATTTTTAAGTGTTTCATCGATTACAACATCAATCGGCTTGTAGTCCGATGTGATTCTTTTTTCGGTGATCTGGAAGATATCCCTTTCAACCTCATCGATGAGTTCATCTGTGTCTCTTGCCATGTCGTGGCATTTTTCCACGGCATTCGTTGCAGCCTCAATGAGTTTTCTCCTGAGGCTGATATTTTTAATTCTCCTGGCGTAATATTCCGCATTGGCCGAGGTCGATGCCGACTGGTAAAGCTCAACAAGTGAGGCCTCTCCGCCAATTGAATCAAAAAGGCCCTTGTCTTCAATCCTTTTCTTTAAAGTAGTAAGATCAACCGGGAGGTTCTTCTTTTCCAGTTCCAGGATAGCATCGAAGATAATACGGTGCTTATCAAGATAGAAATCCTCCGGATGGAGGATTTCTGAAACTTTAAAAAGTGCCTCCCTGCTGAGCAGTGCTGAAGCAAGGCAGGCCATTTCGGTGTCGACGTCCTGTGGAGGAAGTCTGTCTATTGCCATTGATTATTCCTTGTCTACTATGACCTTTATTATTGCAGTGAATCCTTCATGGAGCTTTACAGGTATTTCATACTCACCAGCCTGCTTTATCGGTGCTTCAAGTACGATCTTCCTTTTGTCTATATCAAAGCCCTTTTCATTGAGCTTTTTGGCGATATCCATGGATGTGACAGAGCCGAAGAGTTTTCCTTCCTCTCCTGTCTGAACGATTATTTTGATCTCCACATTCTTCAGTTCTTCGGCATATTTTTCAACCTTCTTTTTCCGCTTATCCTTTTTCAGCTTTATGAGCTTTTTCTGGTGCTCTATCACTCTTTTGCTGCTGTCGCTGGCCGGGATGACAAGCTTTTTGGGAAGAAGAAAATTTCTTGCATAGCCTTCAGCTACTTCCTTTATGTCTCCGGCATCGCCGAGGTTTTTAATGTCCTGCTGCAGTATGACTTTCATAACAGACTCCTGGGTATTAGTTTTAATTAATTTAATTTCATGTTACCTAATTTATTTACTGGCTGAAATCCGGCCTTTCAGGTTTGATCTATTTTTTATTCAGCCGGTTTTTTATTCAGCTTTCTGAAATCCGCCCATAGATCAAGGGCTCCAAAACCGGTTAATAGTATTAATATGAATAATATCATTTCCATGCCTGAAAATAGTAAGATGGCAATCAGGAAATAAAACATAGCTGTGGACCAGCCCTTTTTTAATAAGAAAAATTTTATTACTCCTAATGCCTGAACCAGGTAGAGGAATGAAGATATGAGCGCCGTGTTAATTCCGGCGAGGTATATAAAATAAAATTTTACTTTATCGGCAAGGAGAAAGGCCCCCCATCCTGATATCAGGGCAAAAATCAGGTAGTCGTTGAGCTGGAAATATTCCAGCCCGTTTACCGTTGCATTAAAACGGAGCATGAAAATCCTTATCATAATAAATGAAAATGCCGCAAGTATCAGAGAGTAAAAAAAGGAACTGAATGGCACCAGGTCGTATGCTATTGTTATATACCTGTCATAATCATTTTTTAACAGGCTCATTTTATCTTCCGGAACATTGTAGCTTTTCAGCATATCCAGCATTATTTTTTTTGAATCTTCCAGTATATCAACATTCATATTAAACTTGAGAAAATAGAAGTTGCCTGTGAAGAGTATGGTCAGCACCAGGGTTGATGCCAGTAAATAAAATTTCAAAGATCTCATTGCCCTGAAGGTTATTCCCCCAAGGCTCCCCAGAATCAACGGGGCAATCAGGGAAGGAAAATCCCTCCCGTAACCTCCCTTTATGAAGGGGATTGACAGAATCGGCATGAAGATTACTGCTCCCTTCCATCCCCATTTATAGAAGATAAAGGTCGATGTAATTAAAAATACCGCTCCGATTATTGCTGCAGTAAAAAGTGAATCCACACCCTTTTATTTTTCTAAATACGGGATTAAAGCAATATGTCTTGCCCTTTTGATGGCTGCTGACAGCTCCCTCTGATGGTTCGCGCATGTTCCTGTAACTCTGCGGGGTAGAATCTTGCCCCTGTCGGTTATAAACCTTCCAACTATTTCAGAGCTTTTATAATCAATTTTAAGCGTTTTATCCAGGCAGAATCTGCACATTTTTTTCTTGAACTTGGACATTCTGGGCATCATGTCGGGCTTCTCCATTCTTCTGTGCCCGGTTGTTTCCTTGGCGCTGGTTGAGGAATCATCAGAACTGTGCTTTACATAATGTCTTTTCTCAGTTTTTTCAAATCTCGGTTTTCTATCATATCCTTCTGATGTATTGGGCCTTTTCTTCTCGCCCTGTTCTCCGCTGGTCTGCTGTACCGGGGCGCCCTCTACTTTAATCGGCTCCACAACCGGCTCCGGTTTCTGCTCACCTGTATTTATCGTATTATCTTCTGTTTTGTTAATTTCTGAACTCATTTTCTACCCCGTTCTATATAATAATTAAAATGGTATATCGTCATCTGAAAAAGGTTTTTCTTCACTAGCTCCTGGCTCATGGTATTCATTTGATGTCACAGCTTCACCATGATAGTCCGCCCCGTCCGACTGCGACTTGGGCGATAGAAACTGAAAATTATCAATTACAACCTCTATGGAGGAACGTTTTTTTCCATCGGGATCATCCCATGAATGCTGTTTCAGCCTGCCGTCAACTCCGATCCGCTGGCCTTTTTTACAATACTGGGCAATCACATCGGCAGCCTTGCTCCATGCCGTGCATTTAATGAAGGATACCTCCTCCTTTTTCTCGCCCGCAATAGCATAGGTCCTGTTCGTAGCAATGGTGAAATCCGTTACCGAAGTCCCATTGGGAGTATGCCGCAATTCCGGATCCTTAACCAACCGGCCTATCAAAATTACTTTATTAATATCGCCTGCCATTTATCTATCCCTTCCTTACGCGGTTTTTTTGGCGTTGATCTTGATAAAGAGGTAGCGAAGAATGTCGGCCTGCAGATTAAAATCGTTTTTCATCTTTTTAATCGTTTCCGGTCCGGCCTCTATGTTATAATAGAAGTAATAAGCGTTGGTTTCCCTGTCGATATGGTAGGCGAGTTTTCTTAACCCCCAGGGTTCATCCAGGATGATATTTACCTTGTTTTTGCTGAAAATATCCTTAACTTTTTCTTTTAAAGGATCAATGTCCTTGTTCCTTAAAATCATAACTAATTCATAATTCACCATTCTCATCTCCTTCCTGTGGTATTAGCTGCTAAAATACATAAAGTAGTTTTTAGCAGAAAGGTTATGCAATATTTAATTAAGCCCTTTTTTTTTCAACAAAATTTCTATAATATTAAAATTTTAAATAAAATACTTGACATGTTTGTAAATATTTAGTTATTGTAAATATTGATAAATACAAAATATTTTGTATGGAAGGCTTAAATAACTTATTTTGTACATATAATTATTAATAAGCAATAAAATTTCAATCAGATTTTATATTCAGGAATTTTTTTTATGAATCTTGGAAATATTTTGAAAAAACACCGGAAAAGCAACAGGCTTACATTGAAAATTGTTGCTGATCGGGCAGGAATATCGGAAGGATTTTTAAGCCAGATAGAAAATAATGTAAATTCTCCTTCAGTGGAAACCTTGATGAACATCTGCGGTGCCATAGGCGTTAATGCCGGAGATATCCTCACCCAGGTGGAAAGTCAGGAAAAGCTTTCCCTGATAAAAAAAAGTGAATGGGAAGATATCGAAATTCCCCCTTCAGGATTTGCAACAAGAAGATTTTTCCCCCCTGAAAACAGGTCTGAAATTGACAGCGCAATAATTATCTTTGAGCCCGGAAAGAACATCCCGGGCAGGAAAAATGTTAAAAACAGCCAGGAGATACTCTGTGTACTTAAGGGGAGTATTCAATTTTTATATGGCGAAAAAGTTCTAAATTTAACTGAAGGCGATTCTTTTCATTATTGGACATACCCGGAAAAACAGATGATCAGCAATAACAGCTCTTCTAACGCTGTGGTGCTATGGATTGGAACAATATAGTTATTATGTTTTAATAACTATTATATATTAAAACGTATTTACGAGTTAAAGAGGTACTTTTTATGATTAAATTCAGCAAGGAACAGCTTAAAGCGCCAAGATTTCTCAGACCGGTTTACCTTGTTACTGCCGGCCAGTCAAAATTTGACAGGGCAATGCCGGATAAACGGACTGAGGAGATTTGTGTCGATGCCCTCACTATGGCCGCGGAGTTGATAAATGTATCACCGGCAGAATTAAAAAGCTACATACATTCCTGTTACTATGGACATTTTGCTGATCATTTCGGCGACCAGCTTCTTGGAGAGGCTTTAATCCATGACAGGCTCGGCCTGGATCCGCTGGGCAATGTCGGAGTTAAGACAGGCGGGGCCACAGGCGGATCAACACTCTGGGAGGCCGCGAAGGCCGTGGCTTCCGGATATTCCGACTGCGTCCTTGCCATGGGATGGGAAAGGATGGACGAGGTTCCAACTGATGAAGGGAACTTCCTTATATCCTGCGCTGCGGATAAGGACTGGGAGAGCCCCCTTGGCCATATCTATACAGGGTACTATGCGGTTATGGCACAGAGATACTGGCAGATATTCGGCAAGGCCGAAGATTCTTTCAGGAGAACCCTGGCCGAGATTTCTGTTAAGCACCATGGATATGCCAGGATGAACCCCTGGGCGCAGGCCCCCATGAAAATTACCGTGGATGATGTACTGAATTCACCGGTAGTGGCATATCCCCTCAGGGCGCTGGACTGCTGTCTCATGAGTGTGGGCGCTGCCTGCGCGATTATCTGTGATGAAGAGACTGCTATGAAGCTTTCAAAAAATTCGCCCCATAAACCGCTGAGGATATGGGTCACAGCTGGATCGCATTCACTCCGCCCTGCTGACAGGTTAAACATGGAGATACCGCTGCTGCCAAATGAAACAGCAGAACAGTATAAAGACATGGAAAAAAGATTTCCAGGAGCCGACAGGTATCCGGGATTCACCGGGTTTCTGGGCGCGCGGATGTGCGCGCATTACGCCTATGGTATGACAGGGATAAAGGACCCCACTGAAGACCTTGATGTCATAGAACTTCACGATGCCTTTACCATAAGCGATGTTCAGTCCTATGAGGACATTGGAATCAGGCCCTATGGCCAGGGGAGGACATATGTTGAATCCGGTGACTGCTATCATACAAATCCAAAGACGGGAAAACCGGGGAAGCTCCCTTCAAACCTCTCCGGAGGCCTCATCGGGTGCATGCATGCTGTTGGAGCAACGGGTATCATGCAGGCCTTTGAAGTGGCATCTCACCTCTGGAACAGGTGGGCTGAATTTCACGGAGATGAGAAGAGATGGAAAAAGTTTGACCGCCAGAAGCCAGCCGACTGGACCGATTTACAGGTAAAGGGCGCGAAAAGAGGGCTGGCCATCAGCCATGCAGGAGTGGGATCCCATGTTACATGCACCGTGTTAATGGATCCTGATCATGTGATAAAAAAAGACGCATAATGAACAAAGGAGAATTGTCATGAGCAGATTTGCAGATGTTTATGTAAAAAATAATAAGTACAGGATCAATGGTGATTTCCATCATATGACACCTAACCTCCCCATCAGGGATGCTGACAACGGTATGAAACTTCTTGGAGTGACAAATCCCAGGGAGATGACATACATACATTCATACGGCGGCGAAGCGGTTTTTTTTGAGTCGTTGAGTCAGGGAAAATTGATGGCAACAAGATGCGACAGCAAAAACTGCGACAGCAAAGGGGTCATTTATCAGCCCTTCAGGATCCATTGCCCCGACTGTCTCGGAAAAAATACCATCTTTGATATGACTGATATCGCAAAAAAGACATCAAAGATTTATACATTCATGGTATGTGAGCGTTCCGGGGCATTCAACATTCTTGAAAAGCCTATCAAGTTTATCAATATTGAATTTGAAGGTGTCCCGACTATTTTGATGAGCTACATGTCACTGGGCGAGCCTAAGTTTGGTTTGAAAGTGGTGCCTATCTTCAAGAAACAGGACCCGTCTTATACAATTGTAGACCTTTCCTGGGTACCGGCAGGGACGGATAAAAAAGATCTTCCCAACGGTTTCAGTTTCTAGTAAAAAAATATTGAGGGTTGATATGCTCGATTTTGGTTTATCAGATGAACAGAGAATTTTAAGGTATAGCGTAAGGGAATTTGCTGAAAAAAACATTGTCCCCTATGCCACGGAGCTTGATGAAAAAGAGGAATTTTCCATCGACATAACCAAGAAGATGGCGAAACTGGGCCTTTTCGGAATTTATGTGGATGATAAATACGGCGGAGCAGGGATGGATTACCTGTCCTACATAATCGCTGTTGAAGAGATTGCCCGTGTTGACGGCTCACAGGCAGCAACCGTTGCCGCGGGAAATTCCCTTGGCATCGGGCCTATATTTTATTACGGAAGTGAAAAACAGAAGGAGTACTGGCTTCCGAAGCTCTGCAGCGGAAAAATTCTGGCATCCTTCGGCCTCACTGAGCCCGATGCCGGATCGGATGCAGGTGCAAGCCGTACAACTGCCACACTGGACAGGGATGAGTGGGTTATCAACGGGAGTAAGATTTTCATAACAAATTCCACATCATCCCTTGCAGGTGTCTGCACGGTACAGGCGACAACGGGTTACAAGACAGACGGCAAAAAGGAGATGTCCTGCATCATTGTCCCTAACGGCACTCCCGGATTTGAGACCAAGACAATGAAGAGGAAGATGATGTGGCGCTCCAGCGATACCGGGGAACTCTACTTCACCGACTGCAGGGTCCCCAGGGAGAATCTTCTCGGTGACAGGGGGGAAGGATTTCATCAGATGCTTAAAACTCTGGATAACGGCAGGCTTGCCATAGCTGCCATGGGCCTTGGCGGGGCACAGGGATCCTATGATCTGGCCCTCAAATATGCCAAGGAAAGGAAACAGTTCGGCCAGCCTATTTCCACCTTTCAATCTGTATCATTCATGTTGTCCGATATGGCAACAGAAATCGAGGCTGCCAGGAGGCTTCTCTACCATGCCTGCAGGCTCAGGGACTCACATCTCCCATTTTCTACCGAGGCGGCAATGGCAAAGCTCTATTGCTCTGAGGTATTCGGCAGGGTAGTTGATAATGCCGTTCAGATTCATGGCGGCTACGGGTTGATGAAAGAGTTCAAAATAGAGCGTTTCTACAGGGATCAGAAGCTGTTGACAATCGGAGAGGGGACTTCAGAAATTCAGAGAATTGTCATATCAAGAAAAATCGGCTGTTACAGCAATTAGTATATCCCATTAGTTTTATAGTAATAGAATTTCGACAGGCTGTTTCAATAAACATGAGGCAGCCTGTTTTTTTTATCATGTATAATGGGTTTTCCATTTTATCAGTTTGTTCAGGTAATAATAAAAAGCTTGACTTTGAAAAAATGATGGTCAATAGTAACAGCATAAGTGGAAATCAATGTATTTTGATTGATAAATCCGGCAGCTTCAGTAAGAGTTTTATAAATAACAGTATTGCCATTTTAAGGAAAATATTTTTTTCCAATTTTTGTGCCTTTAGGGGGACCGCGTATTTTAATTACTCCAGGTTTCCTTAAAACATATAGGGATGAAACTATGGGACTTTCAAAATTTGAAGTAGACAAGCTTATCGAAAAGTTGAGAAATGATTACAGGGATTATTCTGCCAGGTATAATCCAAAATGGTTCAATTTGAGGGCCTACGAGGAAAGATTTTTAATGGCAATTGAAAATAAAATGAACCTTGAAGGGTTCGTTCTTGCTGAAATTGAAAATTTTGAAAAAATCAAGGAAAAATTTGAAAGCAGGAGGATTGTTAAGGAGCCGGTAAAAAAGTTCAGTGAAAAGGTTGACTCAATCATAGAAGAAAATCTTTCGCGTATAAAAAAATATCCCTTCATGCCCCTTCATGAATCTGCAGGCGTGGAAATATCGCATTTTTACGGCGCAATAAAGGACTTTACCATACATTATTATTCGGTACTCTGGATAATTTCCACGGAACAGAGGCAGAAAATGGCCCTTGACAGGTTCGATGGAAAATTAAATGATCTTGCTTTGCCAAGGGGAGACCACCCTCCGAAAAGGCTTCAGGACCATATTAATATCATATCCAGGCCTTATTCAAAAGAAATTGATGTAGAAAAGGATAAAAACGAGTACCTCAAAGAATCTGCATTTATCCTTCATGATATCATTGAATATTGCGACCAGCTCCTGGCCAAAAGGGATTCATCAATGGAACTCCCTCTCAATTTTGAAAAGCTCTATGTTGAGGACAATAAGCGTGTTAAAATTATTGAAAATTTTTCAGAACTGACCGTAATAAATGCCATACAGAAAGTTAAGGCTTATGCTCTGGGAATTATTGAGGCTTTCAGACTTAAGGCATTTAAGAAATAACAGCGGTCACAATTTTTTTACGCTTTTCTCATGAAATATCCATGCCATTTCCGCTCCGGCAACAAATAAAAAACAGGTAAACCATATCCATATCATCAACATTACAACCGACGAGAGTGATCCGAATATTGAACTGTAGTCGTTGATTTCTGTAATGTAATAGGAAAAGAGCGTTTTGACAAGGAGGTAACTGATTGATGCGAAGATGGTCCCTTTAATGATGGATCCATTGCTCATTGTCCTGGGAGGGACAAACCGGTAAATGATAAACAGGAGAAAAGCATTTGTGAATATTGCAGTTAATGATTTCATCAGTGACGGTATATTCATAATAAAATCTGTTATGAATGTGAAAATGTTTGAGTCATTCAGGATCTGATTAAGCAGTTGAGCAACTTTTGTATTCTGAACCAGGGCCAGTATATTCGACAGGACTATGAAGGCCAGAACAATTATCCCTATCCCGAGGATAATGATGAAGTGCCTGATTTTTGCCTTAAAGTATTTCCTGCTCTCTTTTATCCTGAACGCTTTTTCAAGAATCCTTTCGATTACATCGAAGATAAGGCTTCCCCACCAGAACAGGAAGGGTACCCAGAATAAAGCAATATACCTTTTTTTATAGATAATCCTGTCTATGATATTTATGAGATCGTCAATATTAATTGCCGGGAGCTGGTTCTTAATCTCATTCAGGTAAAAATTAGCCATGCTCTCCGATTTATAAAAAAAACTGAGTATTGAGATTATCACAAGCGACGCGGGTATGAATGAAATAAGCGTATAGAATGCAAGGGCGCATATGGAAAGCTCGCTGTCATGCTCGATAAAACTCCGGATGAGTTTTTTTAAATCAACAGTAATGAATTCCTTTATGAACCTTAAAGGGACAAGTACCTTTTCCGCTATTGGCTTGAAGTTTGTTTTCATGATTATTCTGTTTTTAAAGTAACGGCAGGGCCCGGAGAGGGCCCTGCCGGGGATTAGCGCAATATCAATCATCCCTTCGGCCAAGAAATCCGGCCCTGAGAAGGAAATAGATGAGTGTTACAATGGATGAAACAGCTGCCGCCACATAGGTCAATGCAGCTGCTGATAAAACTTTTTGAACACCGGCAAGCTCTGCCTGAGAAACAATCCCGTAGGAGGATAGAATCTCCTTTGCCCTGCCCGATGCATTGAATTCAACCGGCAGAGTGATAAGCTGGAAGAATACAACAGCGCTGAAAAGAATGATCCCCAGGGTTATCAGGTTCATCATATTAAGCATAAAACCGGCCATCATGACAATCCATGACAGGCCGGAACCGATTGAGGCCACTGGAACAAAAGTGTTCCGGAGCATCAGCGGCCCATAGGATTTTGCATGCTGAATAGCATGCCCTGTTTCATGGGCGGCAACCCCCAGCGCGGAAATGGAATTGCCGTTAAAGACATCGGGCGATAGCCTTACAACCCGTTTTATGGGGTCGTAATGATCAGTTAAGAAACCGGTTGTCTCCGTTACGGAAACATTGGAGAGGCCGTTTCTGCTCAATATTTCGCCTGCTACCTGAGCCCCGGTTTTTCCGGATCTGGAGCTCACTTTTGCATATTTGTTAAAGGTGCTTTTCACCTTAAACGATGCAGCCATTGATAGGATGAAAACGGGTATCATCATCATCCAGTATAAGGGGTCAATTCCCAGCATAGGTACCTCCAGAGGTATTATATATTTAATTAAATATTGAAATAATGCAAGAAAATAATAATCATTTATTTCAAAAAATTAAGGATAAAAGTAAACCGGTTTTTCTCAATTAATTTAAACAGGATAACCTCAAATAATTGGATTAAGCTGTTCCATATGAAAGCGCTAATATTAGGAAATTCTTATTTTTAGAAATGCCTGTAATATTGTACATGTGTAAATGAAATAGACTTTTAGTTACGCCTTTTATTTTCAACGAAATACTGTGGGATTGAGAAATTGCCGGCCTTAGGGACCGATCAGGAATTCTATTCTGTTGGACATACAGGTATTGGAATAATGTATCAGATGTATTCATGAATAAATCTGACAATGATACATGGATTGCTTATATAACATTCATATGATTTAAACAATATGATTTGACATTTTTTTGTTTAAGAAATATCTTTACAATAATACATAAGATTTGAGGCTGGAAGTAATAAAGATGAAAAAATGTCTGTTTTTAATAATAATCATTTCCCTGGCCGGCTGCAGTTCGATATTGAAGAGAGGGGATAAAGACCCCATGAAAAAAGTCCTATCCGGGCCGGATATGGAAATCTATAAAATAACTGAAAAAAATGACTGGGCTGCTTTTAGCTACGGACTTTTTTATAAGAATCTTGGCATTGAATCCGGGAATGCGCAGGACGGGAACAAATATCTGAACCAGGCCGTTGTATATTTTTTAGAGTCCGCAGGGTATGGCATAAACCTGGACCGGATATATTTTCAGCTCTCAGAAACCTATTACTATTTAAAGGAACTTGATAAATCGCTTGATTATGCAAAAAAAGCCATCCAGATAGACAAAACCAATCTGACCGCGTATAGTAGAATTTTCAATATATATAATGACCTTGAAATGTACGCCAAGGCAGTAGAAATATATGAGGATTTTTTAAAAATAGATCCTGACGCCATTCATATTTACTTTGTACTCGGGGAATATTATTATAAAAAACTGAATGATTTTAAAAAAGCCGAAATGTCCTTTCAAAAGGTCATTGAAATATCCGGCAGAACATCTGTAGAAGATTACTACAGGGAAAATTCATATTTTTCAATGGGCTACATGGCATACAGGTCGAAAAACAGTGTAGCATCAATAGAGTATTTCACTAAAGTAAGGGATATGAATCATAATAATATCAATGCTGCCTACATGCTTGCGGTACTTTACATGGATGTCTATGACCTGAAAAAAAGCGAGGAGAATGCAGAAATTTATTTAAAAAAAATTCCTGACAATCTTATTATGAATTCCATTATGGGAAGGATAAAGTATATAAATGACAGCGGTGATACGATCCGCTACCTCAGAGCAGTAAGAAACGATAAATCCTTCGAAGGGCTCCTTGCAAGCGGTCTTTACAGTGAAATAATGATGAAGGATGATGAAGCTGAAAAGTATCTCCGCGCCCTTATCAAATACAGAAACGACTATTTATCCCCGCATGTAGCCCTGGCAAAAATTGAGATGAGAAAAAGCAACACCAAAGGCGCATTGGCTGAATATATTACCTCGGGTGTTATTGCTTATAGAAACAAGCTCTATGCAAAGGCAAGGGAATATTTCAATGAAGCCTTGAAAATAGACGATACCCTTCCTGAACTTTACTTTTATCTTGGCAGGTCCTACGAGGAACTGGATAACCTGTCCCTGGCGATTCTGAATTATAAGAAGGTAAATGATATAAAGCCGAGTATAGACCTGCTTATACAGATCGGGTATCTTTACTTCAAAAAGAATGACTTTGACCTGTCATTTAAATATTTTGACAGGGCGATTGAGATGGAGCCGGAAAATTCCAAACCCTATTTTTTAAAGGGCCTGAGTATGTTGAGGGCAAACAAATATCTTTATGCTGAAGTGAACATAAAAAAGGCCATCTCCCTTAATGAAAAAAATGAAGACTTTTATTTTTATCTGGCCATTGTCCTGGAAAAGCAGGAGAAGCTTGATGAGGCGATACAGACCCTGGAAAAGGCCATTATCCAGGATCCAAAGAGCGCCCGATCATACAACTATCTTGGCTATATCTATGCTGACAGAAATATAAAGATAGACCGGTCATTCATACTTATCCGGAAGGCCCTTGAAATTGAGCCCAAAAACGGCGCTTTTCTTGATTCTCTGGGGTGGGTATATTTCAGAAAAGGTGAATTCAAACTGGCACTGGAAAAACTTCTCGAGGCCGAGAAGGAACTTAATTTAAGCAAGTCGCCGGACCCTGTAGTGTATGATCATATCGGGGATGTTCTGGAAAGAATCGGCGATAGGAAAAATGCTGTCAATTACTGGAAGAAATCACTGGAGATAAAGAAGGACCCTAAAATTGAGGAAAAAATTATAAAAATAGAAAAGGCAAGGGACTAAATAGAATGAACCTGGAAAGGTGGAACAGGAAAATTGTAATTTTTATATTTGCAGCGGCCTTTTTCCATTGTACAAAGGAGAATGTAAAAAAGGCTGATCTGAACGCAAAGGAGGTTAACATTGCCTACAATGATGATGTGAAGGCAATGATTGAACAGATAGATTCAATAAACAGGAAGTCTCCATCTACTTTTTCCCTATCCTTCGAAATAGTGGGCAGTATCAAGCAGAAAAAATTCAAGTCCATCGGCAGCCTTGAATTCAGCAGCAGGGAGGACGCGATGAACGCTGTTTTTCTTGATTATATATTCAAGAGCCCGATTACGACAATAAATAAAAATGCCAATCTGTTAAATATTTATTTTCCCGCGGACAACAAACTTATTCTGGATGATGCAAGGACGATGAATCTCAGAAACTATCTTGAAATGAATCTCGATTTTAATCTCCTCTATTCCCTGCTCATCGGCAAAATACCTCTCATCGAAAATTACCGGGTTAAACAGGGCCTTTTAATGAAGAGCGGCAATGGTTCCTATCTGATTATCGAGAATGATAATTATTACCAGACAATTTCTTTTAATAATATTATTCCTGACAAGCTTCTTCTGCTGAAAAAAGGGAACAGTGAGAAAATTGAAATTTATATAAAGGATTTTGTTCTGGCTGGAGAAACCCGGTATTTCAAGACTTTGAGGATTCTCATAAAAAGCAGCGAAATTGAGCTGGATTTTATTTTTGACAGCATCAGGCTGAATATCCCGGTAAAAGTCAAAACAGTCAATGAGTTAAATATCCCGAGGAATGTGAAGCTTATTAAGATGTAACTTCATTGTATTTATTCAGCTTTAAATAGTTGCTCACGGATTCGCCCGGATATTCGCAGATTATTTTTACTATTGTTATCATTTACTCCCCTTTTATCAGTGTTTATCCTGGAATCCGTGAGCATTTTTTTTTCTATCTTAGTTGTTACAGATTGTTTCTGTTTTTCTTTATTTAATCCTCCGGCTCCAGAAAAATAGCTGACTCACTTTTTTCTGGAGAGCTGCCGGGCTGAATGCCGTCTGCCTGGGATTATGAAAATAATTAATATAAAAAATCAAAAAAATTGTTGTAAAAATCGGATGCTCATTTTATTGGATATAAGGAATATAAGGAAAAAATTTCTGAAGGCCCTGGTTACGGAATGATATTAAAGAATCCCGGCAAGGGTGCCATGAATGATTGAAAAGTTTTTTATTTTTGACAATAGGGATAATGAAAAAAAAGAGCGGATTAAATTTTGATTTAAAGCAGGTAATCTCCTACCTTGGAGTCATCAGGGAGGGGAGCTTCACAAAGGCTTCCAGAAAACTCAAGGTGGGGCAGTCAACGATAAGCCACCAGATCAATTCCCTGGAGGAGATGCTTGGGGTGATCCTGATCGACAGGAAAGTGAAGGATATCACCCTGACACCTGAAGGTATAATTTTCAGGAATTTTTGTGATAGACTCATGGAAAACGTTGAAAACCTTAAAAATGATTTTCAGAAGGGAATCCCCGGGACAGTCACAAAAATTTCCGCAAGTTCCATTCCATCAACATACATCCTCCCGGGAATAATCAAAAAGATAAACAGGCACAGCCCCGACTGCCTGTACAGTGTTGATATAGCCAACAGCCGTGAGGCCATTGAATTTGTGAAGGAAGGGAAGGTTGAAGCCGGAGTTGTTGGAAAAATCATAAGCAACTCCGGACTGGTTTACGAGCTATTTTACAGCGATGAGATTGTGCTTGTCGGCCCGCCCGGCTCCTCCGGCAGTATAAAGGCGGGGGATATAAAAGAAATGCCGTTTATCACAAGGGAGAAGGGTTCGGGTACAAGGGATGCTTATGAAAAAGCCCTCCTGTCATACAGGGTAAAACCATCGGACATGAAGATTGTTTTTGAATGCACAACATCGGAAATGGTTAAAAAGTCGGTAATATCAGACCTGGGAATATCTTTTATATCAAGGCTTGCCATAGGTGATGAATTAAAATCAGGTACATTGAACCTGATAAAGGTGGATGGGCTGAATATACGCAGAAACTTTTATGTTGTATACCTTAAAAAAAAGGTTCTCTCCCGCAGCTGTATGATTTTTATTTCTGAATTAACCAAAATGAACGGCAGGGTTTGATGCCTGTCACCTCAAATTCGAAGCAGGAGAATATGAAATTAATTTATCTTGATAATGCCGCCACATCCTGGCCCAAGCCTGAAGATACATACAAAGCTGCAGACAGCTATGCCAGGGATATCGGCGGTTCGCCTGGCCGTTCAGGCCACAGGATATCCGTTGAGGCGGCAAGGATTGTCTTTGATGCGCGCGATTCACTTTCCATGCTCATGGGAGCCGGAAATCCAATGAGGATAGTTTTCTGTAAAAATGCAACAGAAGCTCTCAATATTTCCATCTTCGGCCTCCTGAATCCCGGGGACCATGCGATTGCTACGGGCATGGAGCACAACTCTGTACTCCGCCCCCTGAAGGCTCTTGAAAAAAGAGGCGTTGAGTTATCCATAGCGCAATGTTCGCCTGAAGGTGAAGTAGACCCTTTCATAATAAATAAAATGATAAAAAAAAATACCCGCGTGATATATATGCTCCATGCCTCCAACGTAACCGGTACGATAATGCCTGTGGAGGAAGTGGGTAAAATCGCAGCAGGGAAGGGGATTCTCTTCTGCCTGGATGCTGCCCAGACCATGGGGGCCTTGGATATTGATGTATTGAAAATGAACATAAGCCTGCTTGCCTTTACAGGGCATAAATCTCTCTTCGGATTTCAGGGTACCGGGGGCCTCTATATACGCGAAGGCGTTGAGGCCATGCTTAAACCTTTACTCCTGGGGGGCACGGGGAGCAACTCGGAAAAATTTGAACAGCCCGATTTTATGCCTGACAAATATGAATCAGGAACCTTGAATACCCACGGTATTGCCGGTCTCGGAGCAGGAGTGGATTTTATTTTGAATACCGGGGTTGCGGCGATTAGAAAAAAGGAAATCGAGCTTTCCGGAAAATTTATGGAGGAAGCCGGAACAGTGAAGGGCCTCAGGCTTTTCGGGCCGGTTGATCCGTTAAAAAAGACACCGGTTGTTTCATTTTTATTAAATGGAAGAGACCCCGCAGATATAGCATTGAAACTGGATGAACAGTTCGGAATCCTTTCAAGGGCCGGCCTTCATTGCGCACCATCAGCTCATATGACCATCGGCAGCTTTCCAGGAGGTACAAACAGGTTCAGTTTCGGCTACTTCAATTCCATGGATGATGTGAAAGCTGCCATTAAAGCAGTTGAGGAATTGTCGATAGAATGAGCACCTTTAAAATTTATGGCCCTGACTATAAAATCAGCCACAGAGACACTGAGGCACAGAGTATTATGATTTTTATTATCTCTGTGTCTCTGCGCCTCCGTGGCAAAATTTTTTTCTTTTTGACATATCCGCAAGAAACATGTGTAAAAATAAATATTTCAGGAGTGCAACATGACGTATAAAATAAATGCTGCAGGGCTTCAATGCCCTGAGCCTGTTATCCTGGCAAAAAAGGGTATTGAGTCACATGGGGATATAGAGATCACGGTGGATAATGATACCGCGGTGGAAAATATCGGCCGTCTGGGAACGAAACTCGGATGTAAGATGAATATTGTGAAAGGGGAGAAGGGCCTTTATCATATCAATATAAAAAACTGTACTGAAGCGGCAAGTATTATTTCAACACCGGAAGGGTGCCGGGAAACCGGCAGTGAAAACACCGGCGGCCCGGTTGTAGTAATATCGGGCGATACAATGGGTAAAGGAAATGATGAATTGGGGAGGATCTTAATGAAGGCATTCATCCATACGATCCTTGAGGCTGATACAAAGCCTGGAAGTATTATCTTCTATAACAGCGGGGTTAAACTTGCTGCGGCCGGTTCTGATGTTGCCGGGGATCTGGTTGAACTGGAAAAAACGGGTGTCGAAATTCTCATCTGCGGGACCTGTGCCGCTTTTTTCGGCATGAAGGACAACATCGCTGCGGGTCATATTTCAAACATGTATGATATTGTTAATTACCTCACCGCAGCGGCACGTATTATCCAGCCCTGAAAAAATATTCTGCCGTAAGGGGTCATGATGCCTGAATATTATGTTCTGATGTTTAAATCGGTAACCGGAGCAATGCAGGCCGAAAAAATCCTGAAAAAATCGGCCATTCCGTTCAAGATTATTCCGCTTCCAAAGACCATAAGCACAGATTGCGGCATCTGCATCAGGTTTGAGGCTGAACAGCTTGAAAGCATCAAGCTGGCCCTTGCATCAAAGGTTGAATACTCTGATATAAGAAAAATATAATGCCGGCTTAACCGCACTTGGAATAGCCGCAGGATCGGCATACCGAACATCCGGACTCATATTCCAGGGGGCCGTGGCAATCGGGGCAGACTCCAACCATAACAATATCGTTCCCTTTCCCATTCGTTTCTGCCGTGCTCTTGGCGCTGTCCATTGGATCTGCACTCTCCATGGCAACAAGGTTTAACCCGCTATGTCTTTCTATTGCCTTGGCTATGGCATCGGAGCATGAATATATCTTGCCCCCCTTTTCCCATGCCTGGTTGGGGCACCGTACCCCTTTGAGCTGCTTTATTATCTGGTTCTTATCAATACCGCACCGGAGGGAAAGGGAGATGAGCCTGCTCACTGCCTCGGTCTGGCTCGCCGCGCATCCTCCGCTTTTACCCATTGTGGCAAATACTTCAAAGAGCCCCTTATCGTCTTCATTTATCGTTACATAGAGTGAGCCGCACCCGGTGGCCATTTTTCTCGTTGAACCGAAGTTGGTTATGCCCCTTGATCTGGGAGAAGGATGCATCTGGGCCGCGGTCTCTGTGGTTTCGGGCCCGGCTTTTTTGCTTTTTTGCGAGCTTTTAGTTTCAAGGACCTGCTCGTCCCTTGAGCCGTCGCGGTACACCGTAACCCCTTTGCATCCCAGCTTGTATGCAAGTGTATAGACCTGTTCTATATCCTCAATAGTTGCATCATTGGCAAAGTTGACTGTCTTGGAAACAGCATTGTCAACATACTTCTGGAATTCAGCCTGTATCCTGATATGGAATTCAGGTGAAACTTCATGGGCCGTCACGAAGACATTTTTTATGTCTTCAGGGATCTCCTCAATGCCGGAAAGGGACCCATGCTCCGCTACCTGATTAATAACGGCATCGGTGAAAAATTTTTTTTCCCTGGCAGTCTCTTCAAAAAGAGGGTTCGTCTCCACCAGGACATTGTTGTCCATTACATTTCTGACATAGGCCAGGGCAAATATGGGTTCAATACCGCTGGATGAGTTTGCTATGATACTGATGGTCCCGGTTGGCGCTATGGTGGTTGTTGTTGCGTTCCTCAGGGGCTTTTTTCCTGAGGCGAAATATTCTGACTTTTCAAAGTTGGGGAAGGCTCCCCTTTCTGCAGCCAGTTCCATGGACACCTTTTTTGATTCATCCTGGATTGCAGACATAATCTCAGCCGCAACTGCAATGGCCGCATCGGAATTGTACGGGATATTCAACCTGATCAGAAGATCTGCGAAACCCATGACACCGAGGCCTATTTTTCTGTTACAGGTTGTTTTTTCCTTTATGATTTCCAGCGGGTAATTGTTAACATCAATTACATTATCCAGGAAATGAACCGAGGTCCTTGTTATTTCTCTGAGAATGTCATAATCAATGGAAAATTCCCCGTTTTTTCCTGCCAGAATAGTATTCAGGTTTATTGATCCAAGGTTGCAGGATTCATAGGGCAGGAGCGGCTGTTCTCCGCAGGGGTTTGTGCTCTCTATGAGCCCGATTTTTTTTAGAGGATTGTATTCATTTATCCTGTCTATGAAAACAATTCCAGGTTCGCCATTGTGCCATGCCTTTTTCACTATAAGGTTGAATATATCCCTGGCTTTTACCTTTTTAACCGGATTGCCGTTCCTGGGATTTTTCAGTTCATAATCGCCATCTTTATCCAGGGCTCCAATGAACTCATCGGTGAGAGCTACTGAGATATTGAAGTTGGTCAGTGAGCTGCTGTCTTCCTTTGAAGATATGAACTCAACTATGTCGGGGTGATCGACCCTGAGTATGGCCATATTGGCCCCCCGTCTGGTGCCCCCCTGCTTGACAGTTTCGGTCGCGGCATTGAATATGTTCATGAAGGATATGGGCCCGCTCGATATTCCGGCAGTGGAGCTGACAAAATCATTTTTGGGCCTGAGCTTGGAAAAGGAGAATCCCGTGCCTCCGCCGCTTTTGTGGATAAGCGCCATCTGTTTAACGGATTCGAAAATATCAACCATTGTATCTTCAACAGGGAGGACAAAACATGCTGATAGCTGTCCCAGGGTTCTTCCGGCATTCATGAGCGTGGGGCTGTTTGGAAGAAACTGGAGCCTGGCCATTATTTCATAAAAGCTGTTTGCAGTTCTGGCAACATCATCTGCGGATTTGCCGTACGCAAAATCCGCATGGGCTATATATTTTGCCACCCGTTCAAAAAGTTCCCTCGGTGTTTCGTTTACTTTTCCGGTGTTGTCCTTGGAAAGGTATCTTTTTTCCAGGACGATCAGTGAATTTTTATAGAGCTTGGGTTCTATTTTAGAACTAATTTTTATACTGCTCCATCCGGGGTTGTCATTTTTTTTGTTCAATGCGCTACCTCTTGATCATTTTATAAAATTCATTAAATAGATATTGCGAGTCATGGGGACCCGGGCTGGCCTCCGGGTGATACTGTACCGCCATAAGAGGAATCTTTTTGTGCCTTATTCCTTCCACCGTATTGTCATTCAGATTGATATGCGTGATTTCAATGTCTCTGATTTTTTTCATGGATTCTATGTCTACTGCGAAGCCATGGTTCTGGGATGTTATTTCAATATTGCCTGTAATCATATTTTTTACCGGCTGGTTTGCGCCCCTGTGCCCGAATTTTAGTTTAAATGTCCTTGCTCCCAGGCCCAGGGCGATGAACTGGTGGCCAAGGCATATTCCAAAAGTTGGAATCCCCTCCTTGACAGCGCTGGTTACAAGATCCTTGCCATAGGGGACGGCATCAGGATCGCCCGGGCCGTTTGATAGAAAAATCGCATCGTGCCTCTCCTTTAAAACCTGGCGCAGGGGCATGCTCCCAGGGTAGACCGTTACATTGAAGCCAGTATTTACAAGAAGGGTTAGTATGTTTTTTTTTACTCCAAAGTCAAAAACAGCTACTTTGGGCCTTCCATCTTTTTTATCTCCATAGTCATAGGGCTCCCTGCAGGAAACCCCGGAGGCAAGGTCGCTCCCTTCCATTTTTGGATGCGCCAGGAGCCTTTTAAGCGCGCCTTTTTTGTCATGGAAAATACCTGCCCTCATGGCGCCCCTGTCCCTGATATGCCTTGTTATTTTTCTGGTGTCAACACCTTCAATTGCCGGGATGCCCGCATTTTTCAGATATTCTCCAAGAGACCGTACTGCCCTGAAGTTGGAATAGGTTTTACTATATTCCTTTACTACAAAACCGTCAACCTGGATCCTGGAGGATTCGCCATCGTCATCATTAATGCCGTAATTTCCAATCATGGGATAGGTCATGGTGACAATCTGGCCGCTGTAGGATGGGTCCGTCAGAACCTCCTGGTATCCGCTCATTGATGTATTGAATACAATCTCTCCGATTGTTTCCATGTCAGATCCGAATCCTGTTCCCTCAAATTCCAGGCCGTCTTCAAGAATTAAATAGGATTTTTTTGTCATAAAGACCTCATGGAGTACAATTGATAAAAATCAAGCCGGCATTTTATAAGCTTTCTGTAGTCTGATGATTCTTCTCCTGCAGCATGTATTAATGAGCCTGCTAAAAAAATCATGGGGGAATTAAATCGGAGTCTGCTGAAATCCCCAATATTATGTCTTATTTAATGCTGATAAGATGTGTTAAAATCTGCCCATTAATTTACAAGAAAAAAATATAAAATAAATAAATAATAATTCCCGGCGCTGAAACCTGTATTCAGCAGCATTAAAATTAACTCTTAATTTATAATCTCTGTACCGATTCCGGCATTTGTGAATATTTCAAGGAGAACAGCGTGTTCCACCCTTCCGTCAATTATATGGGTTTTTTTTACGCCCCCGTTCAGGGCCTCGACACAGCAATTGACTTTTGGTATCATTCCGCCGGTAATTATCCCTTTTTCCATCAGGGCTGCGATTTTACTTTTTTTAATAGTTGTTGCCAGTTCTTTCTCAATCATTACGCCCTCTATGTCTGTGAGGAGTATGAGTTTATCCGCTTTCAGGGCTTCGGCAATTTTCCCGGCTGCAAGGTCTGCGTTGATATTATAGGTTTCCCCTTTTTCATCGGCGCCGATAGGCGCTATTACCGGAATAAACCTGTCCCTGTCCAGGGTTTCAAGGATTTCGGGGTTGATTTTTTTTACATCACCCACATTTCCGATATCTATCTCTTTCCCATTTTCAATAGGGTACATTTTTCTTGCTATAATCAGGCCGCCGTCCTTGCCGGAGATGCCTACACCCTTTCCACCCACGATATTTATGTTATTCACAATCTCCTTGTTGACCTTGCCCACGAGCACCATTTCAACAATCTCCATTGTCGCGCTATCAGTAATTCTCATGCCGTTTTTAAATTCGCTCTTTATTCCGAGCTGGTTCAGCAGTGAGCCTATCTGCGGGCCGCCGCCATGGACAATAACAGGATTAATACCTATCAGTTTCAGGAGCACCATGTCAAGAGCAAAGGACTTTTTCAACTCATTGTCAATCATGGCATTTCCGCCATATTTAATGACAATTGTTTTCCCACTGAATTCTTTGATATACGGGAATGATTCAATCAGGGTGTTTACAGTATCCTTGTATTTTTCCATAGTTTGCTCTATCCCGGATGCATTAATTCGAAATCCATCTGATTTTATTATTCGAGGTTCTCTACTATTATATCATAAAAAAATAACGTCAATACTTTTTTGGGGCTGCTCACAAAAACTTATGATACCATATTTTTTATTTCATCCGGGAATCCAGGCATTCACATTCCATTCAAATTTTTCATTGGGATTGAACCTGTTTTTATATTCCATGCTCCGGTTTCCCGGGACATAATATCCCAGGTAATAATATTTCAATCCCAGCGCAAGGGCGTATTCAATCTCTTTTATAACGCTGTAGGTCCCAAGCCTGAAATCCTGGAAGGATGTTTTATATACAAAATATACAGAACTGAGGGACTCACCTGATCTGTCTATGAATCCAACTGCAGCAAGTTCATCCTGATAATAATATTCCGATTGGATCGAAGGGCATGACCGGGCATAAAAAGTTGCAATAAAATCGTCGGGTGTTGTATATTTCCCGAATCGATGGATAGAATGCTCGGAATATATCTCATAAATTTCATCCCGGTAATGAAGGGGGGTGAACTTTACATCTATGGCCGATGCTTTTTTTATCACCCTCCTCTGGCTCTTCGACGGCCTGTACTCAGCAGTCACAATTCTCAGGGGTATGCATTTTCGGCAGTCCAGGCAGGCAGGCCTGAAATAATACAATCCGAATTTTCTCCATCCCGATTTCAGGAGCTCATTCAGTTCATGTTCATCAAGTTCAGAGGCAAAGAAATATTCAAACCTGACCTCCTCATCCTTCAGGTATGGGCAGGCGCTGAAATCGCTAAGTTGTGGCTCCTGGATTATATTCATTACGCTTTATAAGTAATGATATTTAATCTGATGAGTCAAGTTTTAATTCGGAGTATTGCATGGAAAGAATTGAAATAAAAAGTATTTATTTTTTGATATATTTCTATTTTCTTATTGCCTGCAGGATTTGGTATGATAAAGAGTAACCTGTGAACATCAGGTAATCCTGGTAATAGGAAAATTTAATTCATGGATATTCATACTTGAAGCGGCTTAAGATATCGATTGTTATTCTTTTATTTACTATAGTGAGCGGTATTGCCGGGTATTGCATTATTGAGGATATGACATTATTCGAATCTCTGTACATGACAATAATAACAATAAGCTCCGTGGGATTCATGGAGGTGAAACCCCTGTCGGTTCAGGGGAGGGCCCTCACCATGTTCATCATAATCCTCGGGATTACCAACGGGGCCTATGCCCTCGGGACATTCATCAGAATGTTCGTAGAAGGGGAATTGCGAAAAACTTTCGGGAGAAAAAAGATGGAGAAGAATATTGAATCCCTGACCGGGCATTATATAATCTGCGGGTACGGGAGGATCGGTAGCCTCATTTCCCGGGAGCTCAGGGAGAACGGCAAGAAGTTTGTTGTGATTGAGAATGATCCCGCGGCACTTGACAAACTTGAAAAGGACGGGTACTACTTCATCCGATCCGATGCTGTTGATGAAGATTCCCTGATAAAGGCCGGTATTTTAAAGGCGAAGGCAATTGTAACCGCTGTCCGTTCCGATTCGGACAATGTTTTTATCACCCTCACCGCAAAGGGCCTCAATCCTGATATCTTTATATTATCAAGGGCCTCCGATGAAAAAAATGAGGTCAAGCTGAAAAGGGCCGGAGCTTCGAGTGTTGTTTCTCCTTACTTAATGGGCGGGAAGAGGATGGCCCAGCTTTTGATAAGCCCCACGGTGGTAGATTTTATTGACATAGCGGTATCCAAGGGGACTCTGGGTTTAAGGATGGATGAGGTGAAAATCAGTCCAAGGTCGGATCTCATTGGAAAAAATCTCATTGAAAGCAATCTGAGAAAAAATTTTGGTGTTATCATTGTCCTTATTAAGAAGTTTAACGGCGATATGATTTTTAATCCATCCCCTACGGAAGTGCTTGAGTCAAAAGATGTTCTTGTAATACTCGGGAAGGAAGAGAATATGAAGAAAATGAGCAGTGTTCTGTAAACTACTTCAGTTCTTTTTACTTTTTATAAGTTTAGCAGTCTCTTTTAAGAGGTTGTCGAGCATGAAAGGCTTGGGCAGAAAAAGGTCAATGATGTTTTTGTAGGAGCTGATATTGTTCAGTTCCCATCCGGATAGAAGTACGGTAACCGTATCCTCGCGTATCTCCTTGACCCTTGCCGCGAGTTCAATCCCGGTCATGCCGCCAACGTCATAATCCGCAATGACTATGTCATAATGGTTTTTCTTAAATTCCGCAAGCGCGTCATCACCGTTTTCAAACATGACGATAGTGTTTCCCATTTTTTCAAATAGATCAAATATAATTTTTTGAAGAGTTTTTTCATCTTCAACGATTATGATGTTCTGTCCCCTTAATTTAAAGACCCCGTCATCGGGCTCCTTCTTATCCTTGTTCACAAGCATTTTCAGCGGGAATATGATTTTTATGGAATACGTCTCCGATGATTCCTCTTCTATAATTTTAAGCTTCAGTTTATCCGCTTCCTGCCTGATATTTATGTCGGGGAAAATATTCATACCTTCCTGAATGGCCGTCTGCGCAGCGGATTCTTCATTCTTGTCTATGGCAACGGTAAGGCAGAGGTCATTTAATTCCTTTAATAGAATTGAAATTGTCCCTTTCTTTTTTATGAACATCGAAACCTGGATAATGACGGAAATTATTATTTCCCTGAGTATCCTTGTATCGGTTTTGATGTTGGCGCCAGTGTAATATTTTTTGCTTATGCTTATATGTCTATTCCGGTCCCTGTCCTCTACTTTGAACTGCATCCTGGAAAATTCTATTGCGTCTTCTATGATATCAAAGATAAACTCTGTCTTTTCTTCATAGGTGTCACTTTTATCTTTTATAAAATTCTGAATCCTCCTCGATTGTTCCGTTATTTCATCAGCTGCATTTGCGATTACCTGAATTCCTTCATGGACGGAAGCTTTCTCGGCAATCTGGAGCAGAAGCTGGGTCTTGCTTGTTATGATGTTTATTATGTTGTTAAGGGAGTGGAGGAAACCTTTGGTTATGTCTTTCAGCAGTCGCTCTCTGCCCAGGGAATTAATCTCCTCCTTCAACTCATAAATCTTTGAGAGATCTTCTATAATTATTTCAACCGCAGCTATTTTACTTTCATGGATTATGGGATACAGGGTGAGGTTAACAGTTTTTTCACTTCCGTCCTTTATCTTAATTCTTGCTTCCCCAATCCTTTTAAACGGGATTTCCCCGTTGAAAATGTTCGATATGGCTTTTTTGATATTGTCGCTGTTCTGGATAAAAATTGAATCTATGTTAAGGGCTTTTCTTTCAAAAATATCCTCAGAAGTAAATCCGAAAAATCCTTCAAAAGACTGACTTACCTTTACAATCTCCCTGACTTCATTAATCCTGAGTATGGGTACCGGGGAAAATTCAAAATGGAGATTATCATATTTAAAATTTTCTTCAGATATGAATGAGAGGGTTGTCCTGTCAAAGGAGAGGAGCCTCTTATCGGCAAATCTTATCATAGTAAGAATTGCATCAACTTTTTCATTTTCATATAGGGGGAAAAGGTATAGTTCAATGGGCTTCTGCGTGCCGTCGGGCAGGTTTATGACTGCGAAGCATTGGGTTTCCATTCCCTTGAGAGCTTGTATGTAGGCAGTGGCAACCCGTTTTCTGTATTCCGGGAAAAGAGGGTGTTCCAGATCCAGCCGGATGTCTTTCCCGCCATTATCGACCATATCATGGAAGGACTTGTTGGCATAGGTGATGATACCGTCAACACCTATGATGCATACCGGACTGTTTAATGATTCAAAAAAGGAGCTGGTAAATGAGGCAGGGTCTGTTTCATCACCTGCCTCATTTATATCTGCTCCTGCAATGAGATTATTATTCATATACAACTGATTTTTTTATTGCTTTCAGTTCAATGACCTTGCTGTAAAGAATGTCTTTTTTCCTTTCTCAATTTTGATATTGAACTTCTGGCTCAGGAGAACCTGGTCGCTGTTATTCATATACTGGAGGTCCATGTTATAGGATCCGGGATTAAGGAATACGCGGCCCATCTGCAGGTTCGCTGGGATTGTATGCCAGCACCTGAGATCCGGTTTCATGGATGAGAAAAGGGCAGCTGCAGTTCCGGCGCCGGCCACCTGGCCGATGATACCTGAGAATCCGCCTGCTCCGAGTTTTTTTGCAATCTGCTGCGAGGCAAACCCTGCAGCAATAGAAACAGCGACTTTGGTGATAACACCAGCTGCTATCTGGACTTTCATCATCGTGTAGTCATCTTCCATGTTTTTCACAGCTGTTTCTTCGATGTTTTCAAGCATAAATGTCCTGTGGATCCTGCCGTCGATAACCATTCTCACATAGCTTGCAAGGTTTGACCTCTTCTCAAATTTGGGAATTGGGTTTTCAGCGTTTTTCAGCGCAATGAGTACTGCTGCTATGGTTACGCCCTGCTGCAGGGAGATGCTCTTAAGCTGGACATTGATTGTTGCATTCATATCAGGGTTGTCCAGGAGGCCGCCCCGTGATTTTTTAATGGCTGTTTTCCCGGACTGAAATATCATGACAAGCTCGCCCTGGGGCAGGTCAAAGGTATTGGCGCTGTCCATCCTGGCATCGATCCGCTGGATGTCCCTGTCGGCCATTGAAAATTCGGGCATCAGGGATTTGATCTGCTTATATTCTACCCTTGAGAAATTGAGGTCGTCCGCTCTCTTGTCCTGGTCAGCGGTAATTTCAAAGGCTATGGCGCTGAGATATTTTGCCATGGCATTCTGCTTGTACCTGGCTTTTCCCTCCACCTGTATGGAACCCAGTTCAATGTTTACATTCTTGAATTCCACCCTGGCCGCGTCATAGTCGCCCAGCATGAGGAAATTTATGCCGGTATACATTCTTATAAGGACCTTTTCAAAATCCTCCCCTCTGTAGTTGGTGGCAGTGGCGTTGGTGAGAAGGGCCGCAACCTGCTGGGTAACACTAACCGGTTTCAGTTTAGCAATTTGCGCCGCCTTCAGGAGGATGAAGTTGCTGAGCTTGTAGTCGTGCGCAATATGATACATGTAACCGGCTTCCATCATGTAGAGAAGCTGATCCCTGTCCTCTTTGGCTGCCAGGGGCTTCAGCATTTCGGCAGCTTCCTTGTACTGTCCCTTGTAGAATTTTTCTTCCGGGACCTGCATCACTTCTCTGTAACTTTTGCTGCTGCACGATCCGATGCCGATGATCAGTATCACAGCCAGAACTGATAATATATTCTTTTTCATAATTTACTCCTAAAATTCATATCTAAGGGTTGGATAACTCCGGAATCATCATCCCGCTGCTCAGGGAATGATGATTCCGGGCATAATGCAATAACCTGAATATTACCAGCCCACATTTGTTTTTGATGAGGATTTAAGAAATTCCTTCTGATCCTGCCACTGAAGCATCCCTGTTCTCAATTCTATCAGCTTCAGGGTTACAACAATATACTGAACGTTTTTCCCGCTTACGTTTCTCACGTTGTCATTGACGTCACCGGCAAGATAGAAGTTGGGTGATTTAAGCTGGCCCATTGGAATGGCGCTGTCGGGGTCAATCATCCCGCTCATTCCTTTTTCTATTTCTGCCATCATATCCTTTGTGAAAGAGGGATCGATGAATTTTATCCTGAGCTTTATGAGGTTATTTACAAGTTCATTAGCAAGCATGCCTGTGTCGATCTGTTCAGATGAGAGGTTTTTTATCTTCTTGACCTCGATGTATGCCGCTTTTTTCTCTTCTTTCAGATATACGTGCATGGATTTAACCATTTTCGATACGGTATCCTTGATCTCTTTAGGTCCCCACTGTGCAGATCCCTTGTCTTTTGCCGGATCCTTGTACTGTGTGCCGCCGCCGCATCCCGGCAGGATAAGCGCCAGAGCTATTAAAACAACCGGTAAACTTTTCATTCAATTTCTCCTAATAATTAATTAAATTTTTTAATGAGCCTGCTGAATTGCTGTTCCAGGACTCACTCTGCATAGTATTTTAAATTAATATAAATTTTAAAAATTATAAAGTAATTTTTAACTTTTCAAAAGAGATATTTGTTTTTTTTTAATATAAATGTCAATGAAGTAAAATTAAAAAAGTGGTTTTTTGATGATTTATGGTTATTTTCGAGTTTATGTGTAATTTTTAATGATTGTTTGATTATTGGGAACTTTTTTATGAAATAAATATGCTGTCATAATAATTAAAAGAGTCTTTCAGTACCGGGCTATTCACAATAGCGTTTACGATAAGTTTTTCATTCTCGTCGGCAAACATCTTCTCCCCTTCAAAATATTCCACTGCTTTGCCTGTGTCGGGAATCTCCCGGATTTTTTTTACCAGGAAAGCAATACGGTTTTTATTCCTGTCCTTGAAAGGGAGATCACGTTCTGCTTCAAGATTGGCCTTTTTTTTGTAATCTTTAATGATATCGTTGAGCCTGCTGAACTGTTCAATTTCGGTCTTGTATTTTGTAAAAAAATTCTTTATGTACTCCCTGGAGGTATCATCTTCAGTCATAAGGAGCATGATATACTGAAACATATGGTAGTTTCTTGCAATAATTGACTTCATGATATCGTCCGGCAGCCTGGAAAAAAAGTTCATGAACTCGGGAATGTTTTTACACCGGGAAAAATAGCGGTTGAGCGAATCTGTATCGAGTTTTGTGAGGATATAGAACAGGAGGAGTTTGTCTCTTGAAATATACTTTGATGAAATCGCCAGGTCCAGCAGCCGGTCGTTGCTGAGGAAGTATAATATCTCATCAAGGATGCGTTCAGTTGTGTATCCGCTGAGGCTGCAGTGGCCGTATGTAAACATCACCAGGTTTTCCAGAAGCTCATTGCTGAATTCCTTTGAGTTTATATACTCCTGAATGTGTTTCATGTCACGGAAGAGTATGATATAATAGAGGAAAAGCTTGAAGGAGTCGTCATCATTTTTTTCCAGCGTTTTTTTTATAATGCTGATAAATTCATCGCGTGAAAGTTCGGCGAATAATGCCTTTATATCTTCAACAGGCGGTATTACCGGATTGTTGAGTATAGCCCGGGCATAAAAAAGTTCAAATTTATCTTTCGTGGTCATACTGGAAAAAACGAATATTTTAATTTAATTAGTCTGCTTGCATGCAATTAAGCATATTTTGCATATACTTTTAGGTCTGTCAAGATGAATAAGCGAGATTAGATAAAATAGTGGAGAAGATATAAATTACTCTTTATAATATGAATAAAAATAGTTTGAATAACTTTGTTAAAATTAAGGAAATTAGTGTAAGTGTCAGGAGTATTCAAATTTTTCAAGAATGCTGATTATATTTTGGCTGTTAATATTATCATACTCAGCAATCCATTTCATTTTATCCAGCTTGTGTTTATAAAGGGGATCATAATATTTTTCCAGCATTAGTTTGATAAATTCTTTCAGTTCTCCATTTGTTATAAGGCTGATTAAATGGTCTGTGAGGATATTCCCTATTTTGGATTTCAGACTTTTTGTAATATTGATAACATGTTCAATATTGAGATTCCCCGAGTACTCTTTTAATATAATCCCGATTCTTCTTTCCATGGATGCTTTAATCAGGATGATTGAAGATTTTGCCATTTTATCATAAAAATTTTCCGGGATATGCAAATTGCCAAGCTTTTTAGATTCCCCTTCAATATAAATATATCTGGATTCCCTGAGTTCGGCGAGCCTGTTAACCAGCAGACTCTCAAATTTTTTTTGTGAATTCGGATTTAAGCCGATCCCACCAAACAGTGAACTCCTGTGGCCTGCCATATTCTCAAGATCTATACCCATCGGCAGTTCTCTTATTATTTCTGTCTTGCCTGTTCCGGTGAGCCCTTGAAGTATGATAAAAGGAGGGGTTGCATCACAATTTTTCAGGCTGTCAAAAATATATTTTCTGTAGCCTTTGTAGCCGCCGGATAATCTGTAAACATTAATGCCTATGCTCCGGGCCAGGGATGCAACAGACCGTGACCTCATTCCTCCGCGGAAACAGAGAATGACAATGTTTTTACCTTTAAATTTCATTAAGCCGGATATAATACCGCTCAGTTTTCCTCCGGCTATTTCCGTCCCCTTGATAATTGCTTCTTCACTGCCGGTCATTCTATAGATGATTCCAATCTCACTCCTCTCTTCATTATCGAAAATCGGAAGGTTGATGGAGCCGGGGATATGATCATCGGCAAACTCCACAGGAGACCTGACATCAATATATACCCTGTCCGGCAGAGTCAGTGATTCGAGATATGAGATATCTTCCATTCATCCATTATAGTTTTCGTTTATCAATAACCCTGACTGCTTTGCCCTCGCTCCGTGCTATCGTCTGCGGCGCAACTACCAGAATTTTCGCAGAGACACTGAGCGCGCTTTTTATTCTTTCCGAAATTTTTTTGGATAAGGCATTTACCGTAGCTGCTCCTTCGTGATAGAGCTTTTCATTTATTTCCAGGGTTATTTCAATGTCATCGAGAGTTTTTTTTCTGTCCACTATTATCTGGTAATGGGGTTCAACTCCTTCAATACCCATGAGAACTGATTCAATCTGTGACGGGAAAACATTCACTCCTCTGATGATAAGCATATCATCAGACCTTCCCGTTACCTTTTCCATTTTAACGAGGGTTCTGCCGCATTTGCAGTTATCGTGGTAGAGTTTTGTTATATCCTTTGAGCTGTACCGGATGGTCGGGAATGCTTCCTTAGTCAGAGAGGTGTAAACTATTTCACCTTTCTCTCCTTCTTGGAGAATTTCGCCTGTGTCGGGATTTACTATTTCAACATAGAAATGGTCTTCAAAGACATGGAGGCCGGATTTTTCAGTGCATTCCGATGACACCCCGGGGCCCAAAACTTCACTCAGTCCATAAATATCATAGGCATCAATATGCAGTTTGGACTCAATCTCTTTTCTCATCCCTTCGGTCCATGGTTCAGCGCCGAATACACCGGCTTTCAGTTTTGTGGATTTTATATCAAAATCGGGTCTTTTTGTCTCTATATAATCTGCGATATTCAGGGCATAAGAGGGTGTTGAGCAGAGGAAAGTCGTTCCCAGATCTTTTATCAGCATGAGCTGCCGTTCGGTATTGCCGCCGGATATTGGAATGGTCAGCGCTCCCAGTTTTTCTGAACCATAATGAAGCCCCAGGCCGCCGGTAAACAGGCCGTATCCATAAGCCACCTGGATAATATCATTTTCCGTGGCCCCGAAGCTGGCAAGCGATCTGGCTACACATTCAGAAAAGACTTCAATATCATTTTTTGTATATCCCACAACGGTTGCATTGCCTGTTGTTCCCGAGGAAGAGTGGACTCTTACGATCTTGCTCAGAGGAACTGCAAACAGGCCAAATGGATAGTTGTTTCTCATCTCCTGCTTGGTCAGCATGGGGACTCTTCTCATATCTGATAAAGAATTAAACTGGTCGGGATGAAAACCGGCTTTGTCAAAACTGCTCTTGTAAAAGGGGACATTGTCATAGGCATGTTTTAATGACCATTTAAGCCTTTCAACCTGCAGGGATTGTAATTTTTTTTCCGGCATTGTTTCAAATTCTTTATTAAACATAATAACTACCTCTTTTGTAATTGATAAATGGCATACATATGAATTATTTTGCCCTGTATTGCTCAGAGTAAATATTTCTATTGATCAACCATTTGGGGGATTTCAACAAGTTGATGCTGAAATCATCTAAAAAATTTACTATGTATTTAATACATAATCCTTATATTATTAAGAATTAGTATTTAATAATTTTATAAAATATGGATTTTTTTACAAGTAAAAAATTTTTTTCTGGGAAAAATTAAATTTTTTGAGATTTTATTTATAAAAATTCTGATTTATTATATTCACTGTAATTTTATATTATGGGTACATTAATATGAATATGAAATCATGCTTGCCGGTAAAAACTTCTATTCCTCTGGTAACGGACCGGATCAAAATTACCAGAAGGATATCGAAATTCTGGGACACGATTTCCAGGGGTATGGAAATGGCATGGGGCCCTCACATTCACCACGGTTACTATGATGGGGATGAAATCCTGACGCCCGTGGAAGCCCAGGAAAAGCTTATCGACAGGCTTGCTGATATGTTAAAAATTATTGGAGGTTCTACCATCGCCGATGTGGGGTGCGGCATAGGTGGGAGTTCAATATATCTGGCCGGGAAATATGGAGCGCAGGTAAGCGGGATTACTCTGAGCCCTGTACAGGCAGTGATGGCCAGGGCAAGGGCGAAGGCATTGAACACAACTGGCGTAACATTCATGGTGGAAGACGCGCTGGATATGAAGAGCTTTAAAGACGGTTCCTTTGATATAGTCTGGTCCCTTGAAAGCTGTGAACAGTTCTTTGACAAGGGTCGTTTTCTCTCCGAGGCAGGCAGGATACTTAAAGAGAATGGGCAATTGATGCTGGCAACCTGGTGCTCGGGGAAGGATGAATATTCAGGGAAGGAAGCACGGGCCTACAAAAGAATCACCCTTGCATTTGATCTCCCCTATATGCCCTCGATGGAATATTACTTGACACTGCTTAAGGAAAGGGGTTTTACCGTAGTCAGTTCTTTTGACTGGTCGGACAGGGTTAAGAAGAGCTGGGATATTGGAATAAGCGCTGTCAAGGCCTATTCACTTTTAAAGATCCTGGCGGTTTCCGGATTCCGGGGCCTGAAGTTTTCCAGGCAGATAAGGCTGATGCAGCGGGGATTCCGGGACAGCATGGTGAGATACGGTGTTTTTATCTGCAGAAAAACGGGCACGTGAATCAATGGAGATGATATGAACGGAAGAAGGGTCTATCTGCATAAAATTGCCACCGTGGTTCCCGAAACTTTTTACACCCAGGAACATGCCCTTGATCTGATGAAGGGGCTCATTGGCGATACTGATGAGATGAAAAAATTTCTGGACAGGATATACCGGAGCTCTGCCATCGGCAAAAGGCATACCGTCATTGGCGATTACGGCAGAGATCCGTCGGAATTCAGGTTCTATCCCAAAAGCCCTGATATGAAGCCCGAACCCACGCCCAGGATGAGGAACCAGCTCTTTATATCTGAAGCTAACCGTCTCTCCCTTGAAGCGGTGAAAAAACTTTTCGGGGAACTCCCTGGCCTTGACAAAAGCAGTATTACCCATCTGATTACCGTCAGCTGCACCGGTTTTTCCGCCCCGGGCTTTGACCACTACATTGCCAGGGAACTGGGGCTCATTTCAGGGCTGCACAGGTTCCATTTAGGCTTCATGGGCTGTTATGCGGCATTTCCCGCGCTCAAACTTGCAGGGAATATCTGTCTTTCAGAGCCCCATGCAAGGATCCTTGTTGTTAACGTGGAGCTCTGTTCCCTCCACTTCCAGCAGAGCCGGGACCTTGACATCATCATTGCAAATGCCATATTTGCCGACGGAATTTCGGCTGCCCTTGTATCATCCAGGGATGAGGATTCCGCGGGGGATGCGATCGTGCTCCACAAATTTTTTTCCCGCTCTATTCACAACAGTGAGGAGAAAATGGCATGGTCCATCGGCGATATCGCCTTTGATATGAAGCTCTCGGCATATATTCCCCGGATCCTCGATGAGAACATTATACCGGTGATGTCCGATTTTTTCAGGGAATCGGGTGTTTCCAGAGAGGAGATAAAACTCTGGGCAATTCACCCCGGCGGCAGGCTCATTCTGGACAGGCTCGGAAAGACTCTCTCCCTGGGTCGTGAAGACCTGGCTGAGGCATATGATGTTTTATACGAATACGGCAATATGAGCTCTGCCACTATCATGTTTCTGCTCAAAAAGATCCTGGATAATGATAAATATGGAAAAATGTTTTCTGCGGCTTTCGGGCCCGGCCTCACCGTGGAGACCGGTTTCATGGAAAAAATAAAGGGGTGAAAATTGCTCACGGATTCACGCGGATTGAATTCAAATTAAAGGGAATGGTAAGGGGTACTTTTGAATCATGAGGGTGATAAAATGATAACTGCCGGGGAAGCAGCCGGGATGCCGGGCGTTTCCATTGTTTGAATAAAAAACTGGCGGTCTTTTTCCTGAGCTCGATGATTATGTCTTCTCAATTTTTAATATCCGCGGGGAGGATAAGGATTACATTGTAAGGAACATTATTTAAGGGATCCTGGAATAAAAAAATGCAGTTCCCCTGAGGAATTAAAATCAACTCCTTCATAAAGTTATTGAATTTTTTTTATCAATATAATATAAGTGAACCTTATATTATAAAATCATGTTTATGATACATCAAGGAGTTATGTATGCCAGAAGTCGGGATAATTTTAGGAAGCGATTCCGATCTGCCGAAGATCAAGGGCTGTTTTGATATTCTGGAGGAATTCGGTATAGATTTTGAGATCATCATATCATCGGCACACAGAACGCCGGAGAAAACGATGGTCTGGGCGTTCACTGCAAGGGGGAGGGGGATCAAGGTTATCATCGCCGCTGCCGGGGGCGCCGCACATCTTCCCGGCGTGGTTGCATCGCAGACAACATTGCCGGTCATTGGAATTCCCATTGAAACCACGCTGTCCGGAGGACTCGATTCAATTCTATCCATCCTCCAGATGCCTTCGGGAATCCCGGTGGGTGTTATGCCTGCCGGGAAAGCCGGCGGAACCAATGCCGCGCTCTATGCCATTAACATTCTTTCAATTCACGATGAAAAGCTGGCGGCAAAAATAGAACACTACAGGGTGGATATGGCTAAAAAGATAAAGGATATAAACAGCAGTCTTGCTTCATCGGGATATAAGGAATACATAAAAGGGATGAAATAAGAAATGATCGGCCATACCATAAGCCTTCCTGATGAGAAGGTCCTCATTCTCGATTTCGGCTCCCAGTATACAATGCTCATTGCACGGAAGATACGCGAACTCCATGTTTACGCGGAGATTGTCCCCTTTGATATTTCCATGAAGGAGATCAGGGAGTTTAATCCGTCGGCCATTGTCCTTTCGGGCGGCCCCTCTTCGGTTTATGATACGGGAGCCCCCATGGCCGACAGGGAACTGTTCAGTCTCGGCAAACCCATTCTCGGCATCTGTTACGGATTGTACCTGGTTGTTGAAGCATTCAGGGGCAAAATAGAGGGGGCAAGGTCCAGGGAATACGGGAGGGCAGTGATAGAAGGAAGTCCATCATCCCTCCTCTTTAAGGGTTTGAAGAAAAAGGAGATTGTTTGGATGAGCCATGGCGACAAGGTTGTGTCCCTGCCTGCGGGATTCAAGGTAACCGCGTCCACAGAAAATGCCGAAATCGCGGCAATTGAAAATAAAACGCAAAAAATTTACGGTGTGCAGTTTCACCCTGAGGTACATCACACAAAAAACGGAAAAAAGGTATTAAAAAATTATCTCTTTGATATATGCGGAATCAGGCCCTCCTGGTCCATGAAGTCTTTCATAGATTCATCAGTTGAATCTATCCGGAAGGATGTGGGTGACGGGACGGTTCTTCTCGGCCTGTCGGGCGGCGTAGATTCCTCGGTCACCGCGGCGCTGCTTCACAGAGCCATCGGCAAGCGGCTCTATTCCGTATTTGTAAACAACGGCGTGCTCCGCAAGGATGAACATCTAAAGGTCATTGAGCGCTTTAAAAAGCATATGAGCCTCAACCTGATCTATGTGGATGCTTCACGGCAGTTTCTTGGAAAGCTGAAAGGGGTGGAGAATCCGGAAAAGAAGAGGAGGATCATCGGCCGGGAATTCATCTCGGTGTTCATGAAAGAGGCAAAAAAGATCGGCAGGTTTGATTTCCTTGCCCAGGGGACGCTCTATCCCGATGTCATAGAATCGGTTTCCACCAAGGGACCGTCAGACACGATAAAGAGCCACCACAACAGGGTCCCCGAAGTCATGAAACTGATAAAATCGGGGAAGGTCATCGAGCCCCTGAAGGAGCTCTTCAAGGACGAGGTCAGGGTCCTCGGGAAACTGCTGGGACTTCCGGATGAACTTGTTTACCGGCAGCCCTTTCCCGGGCCGGGGCTTGCAATCAGGGTCATCGGCGACGTCACAGAGAAGAGGCTTGAAATTCTCCGCGAAGCAGATGATATTCTTTTACAGGAAATTAAGAATTCAGGCCATTATTACAAGCTGTGGCAGATCTTTGCCGTATTCCTTCCGGTAAAGTCAGTGGGGGTTATGGGCGACAAGAGGACCTACGAGAATGTCATTGCAGTACGGGGTGTCACCTCTGTAGATGCAATGACCGCGGACTGGGCGTATCTTCCTGAAGATCTTTTAAGAAGGATATCGGGCAGGATCATCAATGAAGTCAAAGGGGTAAACCGGGTGGTCTACGATATATCATCAAAACCCCCGAGCACCATAGAATGGGAGTAATCACCTTCCCCTTAAGATGTCCACAACCTTTCTCACGTCCTGGGTCGATTCCTTATCGATAACGAGCACTGCATCGCCTGCCTGGACGACAATAACATTCGAGAGCCCCACAACGGCAATTTTTTCCGACTCGGGAAAAACCGAACAGTTCCCTGAATTAACGAAGATGACCTTATCGGGAGCCGGGGTGCGGTTCATGTTTTCATCATGTTCTAATATTCCATCAATTGATTTCCAGCTCCCCAGGTCTGCCCAGCCGAACTCGCCGGGAATGACAACCCTGTTTGCCGCCTTCTCCATGATGCCGTAGTCTATGGATACAGACTTCAGGGAATCAAAAATTTGTTCCTTCATTTTCCATATTTCAGGATCATTGGACATCATCCGCTCCCAGGTAAGGTTATAGAGCGGCTCAAAGGCATGGACATGATCGGGGAGGTGCTTGATGAATGCCTCGAATATGTTTGTGGTTTTCCATATGAATATCCCGCTGTTCCAGTAATAGTTCCCGGAATCACAGAAACCCTTCGCAGTTTCCAGATCGGGCTTTTCAACAAAACAATCCACCGGTTGTACGTTTCCACATGTTCCTTCCATGGCCTTTATGTAGCCGTAGCCGGTTTCAGGGTATGTGGGCTTTATGCCAATGGAGACCAGTTTTCCCTTCTCAGCTTCGGCAATTCCTGTCCTCAGAGTTTTTATAAAGAGATCATTGTCGTGGATATAATGATCAGCCGGGAGTACTATCATGATTGATTCGTGGCTGAGTTTGTCAAGAAATGCCGTTGCGTAAAGTATTGCTGCCGCGGTATTTTTCGGTTTGGGCTCCGACAGGACGTAACCAGGGACCCCGGCAGAGGAAAGCTCATCAAGGGACATTTTTTCATACTTATGGGATGTCACGATTACATATTTGTCCGGAGTTATCGGCAGGAGCCTCGTAATTGTTTCATGCATCAGGGTCCCTTTACCTGAAAGATTATGAAACTGCTTGGGCCTCTCTTCCCTGCTGAGAGGCCACAGTCTTGTGCCGGCGCCGCCGGCCATGATAACGGGTATGATATTCATTATGATTTGTCTCCGCGGTTTAAAATATTTTTATCTATCCATTAAAAATCGACAGCCGGAATATCCGGAAATTTTTTTCAGACCGATATAAAGATTATATCCTGTTTAAATAGAATCACTTTTTTTATGTCAATGATAATTCAAAGATTATTTTTTATGATGAGTGCAATTGTTGTCATGAATCGAAATTTCTACAGGGGCGTATTTGCTTGACATAATAAAATCCCCTGTCACCATTGATTTTACAGAGTATGATTGATAATTGAGGATCCCTTAATGTCCGGATTGACGGGTATCATTTTTTTCTCCATATCTTCCGGGCCCGGGGGATCATCATCATGAATATTTTTTAAGGCAGGCAGGATGATAGAATTATTGCCAAAACCGGATCTGGACCTCCTTACCTATAAGAAGATATATGATTTTCCTGAAGAGAAGGCCCAGGGCCTTGCCTTCGGCGACGGCAGCACATTATATTTATCCAGCAAAAACCATATTTTCAAATTATCAATTTCCGGCAGTAATATTTTTGAGCCTGATTCATTCAAATTAATTATCAGGAATTCTCTTGCTCATTATATAAAATCCATCGGGATAGATCCAAAAAATTATGACCATATAGGGGACATTGATTATTTTGACGGGCTCCTTTTTCTTCCGGTGAGAAGCAGGGAGAAAGGGAAAAATCTGCTCCTGGTTCTTAACGATGACATGGAAATGGCCGCTTACTCATATCTGCCTCCGGATATAAGCGATGAATGCTGCGCCGTGAATCCACGTCAAAGAACGCTTTATGTTGTCTCGAAATTGGACAGCAGGTGGCTTAATATTTTTGATGTTTCAGTTTTCTATAAGCTGGCTTCAAAAAGATATTTGAAATTGAAGATAGATCTTCAGCCGGCAGTAAAAAAATTCTGGTTCTATGACAGAAAGGGTTCGGGTTATGAAACGGTATATTCCATACAGGGTATTGCATTTTCATCAAACGGCAGGCTCTACCTTACCCGGTATAAACGGATGGGCACCTGGTTTAATTATATCCATGCCTATAACAGGGATACGGGACTTCTTCTAAGTAAAACATCAAAAAATATAGATTTTCCCGGCGACTATGATGAGATAGAAGGCATTTCGGTCCATCCCTCAGGTGCAATATATGTTGCCGTTGCACTCCATCATGTAACGGGAAAGGATCAGTTTCAGATTTATTGTTTTAGATTTACTGATACAAATTTTCCAGTTTAAATGTGTAGTTCTGATATCCAGTAATTTAAATACAAACATTTCATTTGCACTGGGTGAGGGCGGGAGGTTCGATAAAAATTCATTGACTTTTTATTAATGTTTATGAATTTATTAGAATATGAATAAAATTGAAAAAGAAAACATCCTGGCTGATTTGAAAGCCAATTTGACACAGGATAAATCCGATAAGGAATCTTTTTTTATAAAGAAATTATCAATGGCAGAGTGAATTATTTATTGACATTGTTTTTTCTAACCCCATTTTTGGGGAGGATCGGATATGATGCCATAAATTTTTTTTCAGAAATTAACTTCTAACCACTACATAATTATAGAATATTTCAATAAATTCTTGTATTTTGCATATATATAAATTATTATGAAATAATTAATTCCGTTAGATTGTCTTAAACATCATCAGATAATAGATTTACAAAAAGTGAAATAATCATGTACTCTGAAATCCAAAACAAAATGAATGATTTAATACAGATATGCATAAATCACAGGGTGTTAAAACTTGAACTTTTCGGATCGGCTGCGAAGGACAGTGTTGACGAGTTAAGCGATCTCGATTTTCTCATCCTGCTGGAACAGAGGCCCCCTGCTCAATATGCCGATGCATATTTTTCTGTTAAGGATGCCCTTGAGAATTTATTGCACAGGCGCATTGATCTGATCGAGACAAAAGCCATTAGGAACCCATACTTTTTGAAGGCAATAGAAAAGGAACGTATAGTCCTGTATGCAGCTTAATGTTAAAAAATATCTCTATGATATAAATGAAGCATGTGATTTAATAATTAATTTTATCGATGGATTGAAATTTGATAATTATTGCATGGATAGGATGGTCCAATCGGCTGTTGAGAGGCAGTTTGAGATTATCGGTGAAGCATTAAGTAAGGTTATTAAAATTGATTCTGCTGTTTTGTCAAACATCACAAATTATCGAAAAATTATAAATTTTAGAAACGCGCTTATCCATGGATATGCTTCTGTTTCAAATGATATTGTCTGGGGAATTATTGAAAATGAGCTCTTTATATTAAGAAAGGAAGTTGCTGATCTGCTTAAAATAGAATCTTAAATAAAAAAAACATGTTTTTTTGAATATTTTATTGACATAAAATCCCATGATTATAGCTTTATGCTCTTATCTTGTAAAATATGTTTTTTATATAATCTTTTATAAAAAAGATAGATAATTAACTGATAATAGACATATAAAGTCGGATTTTGAGGTAATTTTGCAATGAACAATTTACAGAAAACCTATTCTATGAAGGGCTCGGAAATTCAGAAAAAGTGGTATCTTATTGATGCCGAAGGAAAAATTTTAGGGAGGCTGGCCTCTGAGGTAGCCAATGTTTTAAGGGGCAAAAACAAGCCCACCTACACTCCCCATCTTGATATGGGCGACAACATCGTCATCATTAATGCTGAGAAGATAAATCTTACCGGCGCCAAGCTCGAGGACAAGGAGTATTTTTCACACTCCAGGTATCCCGGCGGAATGAAGTTCACAAACATCAAAAAAATACTAAAGACCAAGCCTGAATTCATCATTCAGACAGCCGTAAAAGGAATGCTTCCAAAGACCAAACTCGGCAGGCAGGTCCTGAGTAACCTGAAAATATATGCAGGGAAGGACCATCCTCATCAGGCCCAGCAACCTGAAATTTTAGACATATAACATAACGCAATTATCAAGGAGAACTGTATGGCAGCGCTTTATTATGCAACTGGAAGGAGAAAGACATCAATCGCAAGGGTATGGATTAAGCCGGGTAACGGAAAAATTACCGTGAACAAGCAGCCGATAGACAAGTATTTCAGAAGAAAGACACTGGAGCTTATAGTGAGGCAGCCACTGGAGCATATTGGAGAGATAGATCAGTTTGATATCAGTGCCAATGTTTGCGGAGGCGGCTGGTCTGGCCAGGCAGGAGCCATGAAAATGGCAATAGCAAGATGTCTTTTCAAAGTTGATGAAAGACATAAGAAAACTCTCCGTGACGGCGGATTTCTTACCAGGGATTCCCGTGAAGTGGAGAGGAAAAAGCCGGGGCAGAAAAAAGCAAGAAAGAGATTCCAGTTCTCAAAACGTTAAAAATAAAAGTGAAATTCAAAAAAAGGGCTGCCTGAAAAGGGAGCCCTTTTTAATTTCAGGCTGTCTGTTTATGCGTGAAAATATTATTTTTTTTATTTATCCTTGAATTTCGGCCTCACATCTTCACTTTTAAAGCCTTTCAGTATTTTATTTTTATCATCCTGATATTTGCCCATAATTTTGTCATAGGCTTCCCTGTGTGCCTGTTTAACTTTCTGAATGGCTTCATAGTTCCTCTGCTGCTGTTCCAAAACCTTGTTTGATTCTTTTTTTACTTTTTCAAAAATATCAAATATCTGGCCTTTTCTGTCTTTGTAGTCGTTAAGAACGCCTTCGATGGATAAATTAGCAGCCCTGTTCATCATCAGGTCGTCTTTTATTTTCTGTTCCGAGGAATCGATTTCCTTGCCGGCTTTGCTGATATCATCCTTATTTTTTGCGCCTTTTACTGTGCTATCTGCCTCGGACAATTCTTTGTTTGATTCTTTATTTCTTTTATTAAAGGTTTTCAGGTATTTGTCATAGTTCTTGCCCGCCTTTTCAGGATTTTTTTCAAGGTCCTGGTCACGTTTTTTCTGCCAGTCTCCCACAGCATCGCCCATTTTAGATTTTTCCGGCTCTTCTCCAACCCCGGCCTCAACTTTCTGATTGCTCTTCAGATTTGTGGATCCGTAGGGATTATTTACCTCGAGTTTGCCTTCATTTAAATCGACCCTTGAATCTCCGTTTTTGCTCACCGCGATGCTGAATTCTGTCCCTCTGATGGCGCAAACAATTGTGGGGCCATAGACTTTTCTTGAAGCACCGTCTTTCACAAGCTTGGTGAATTTCCCTGATGCATTCCCCGAAACAAGGGCCACATCTTCAGAGTCCTTTATATCTTTAGTTCCGATAACGATCTGGCTGTTTTCCTTTACAACAATTGAGCTTTCATCCTTGTAGTTCAATGTTATTTCAGAGCTCGCGCCGGTCTGAATCGTATCGCCGCCCTGGAGAACATCGCCGGACTGAATGGTAATAGCAGACCCGTCCCTGATTAATTTTACATCACCCAGAAAAAAAGTCACATGAACTGCGAAGCTGTTCACCGGCAGGATTATGAATAAAGAGACAATTAATATGAGAAAAAATTTATTTGAGATTTTAAGCATCCGGGTTCCTCCCATTAATGATTGGAAATTTTTTTTTAGTAAAGTTTTATTATAATTCAATGTACATTATTCATATGAAAAAATCAATTAATATTTTCAATGATCAGGAATAATACTAATCAAATATAATGATTTGATAAATAAATTTTTATATTCCATTTAAATAGAGCCTCAAGCCCGCCCAGTATGCCGGATGTTTATATTCATTTCTATTTTTAATGGCATTTTTTGCCTTATAAAAGGCATTTATCAGATCTGTCCTCCCGATTTCATGGTAAAAGGCATCAATGAAATAGGAGTTATTAAGATCATGAATCTGTGTGTCATTAATGATAATGCTGCTTATCCCCTTAATTGAATTATACATGGAAAACTCATTATGACTTATCCCGTAAAATTCGACTGAAGGGACGTACAGGCTTACAGGACTTTTAATAACTGTATTAAAGCCTGTATTATCAAGAAAGAGCTCCTTTTCCATACTATTATAGTAAATTGATGATTGTAAATGCCCTATCCCCTGCTCAATCCTGGTGACCGGGGAATATTCAATTCCGGATTCACTGATGGAAACTTTTTCCAGCTGGTTGAAAATTTCTTCATTGCTTCCAAAGAGAGATACGTTAGGAACTGTTGGTTTGAGATTTTTTAAACCGGAAATTATCGATGTAAGATAAACAATTTTATGAGTCTCGATGAGCATGTTTTTTGATCCGATAATTTCAAAAGGCACCTGCTCGAGGTCGTTGTCTGTGATGAAGATTATCGTATCCCTTTTTTCTATGTGTTTTTTCATTTGGGCGAATAGACTCTCAAGATCCCTTGAATAGGCAAGGGTATTCTGCAATTTAGATACTGCATCGCTGTAGCCGGAAAGAATCTGCTTAAGCCTGGGATATCCCTTGTCAATGATCTCAACGTTCCTGTAATTTTTTCCCAGGGCCCACAGGAAAATATCGTTCCCCGCTTTAGCGGCATATATAACAATTTCATTGTCTTTAAGCCTGTTCTGAAGATGGGCTACGGGAAAGTCCCTGATTATCCTTGAACCCTGTATCTGCGGATAGGTATTGAGCAGGAGCGACATGTTCTGCGGATTGTCGCCCTTTAACTTATCCATGGTTCCGTCCGGGGGCGAATACTCCTGGAGGGAGGGGAACTTAACCCTCAGGTTAACATGTTTCTTCACTTCAGTAAAGATCATGGCATCGCTATGGGAGCCGGTTTTCATTTTAAAATTAATATAGGATTCAAAGATCTCATTCATGAGGCCGATTTTATGTATGTTCCTGAGAATTTCCGGGTGTTTATCCAGAAGATCCACTGAGCTTATGAAGAGCTGGTCAAAGAGTTTTGCGTCATGAGCGCCGGCCTCCTTTAATTTAGAAAGGCGGTTCAACTCCATTCTTGCCTTGATGAGGTTTTGAATGAACTGCTCGCTCTTTGTCATCTCCCTGATTCCCGCGAGGTCATTCATCCTCTTTAAAGCCTTCTCGTACAAATTGAGAGATGTTTCACAGTCCAGCATATGAAGCTGGTATGAAACATAGCCTTCATCGCTCTTCTGTATCATCTGCTCAATCCTGACAGCCTGTGTGTAAGATTCACTGAAATTGCTGTTTTCGGCCAGTACAAGGCTTGCTCTAAAGATGAGGCCCTTTTTAATCTGTGAGATATTTTTCTGCTCCATTTTTAATAGAAGGCGGTTATACACCGTTATTGCCCCTTCCCTGTTGCCTTCCATGGCATAGGTTTCAGCAATCCTTTTCAGTACCATGGCGCTGTCCAGCCAGCTGTATTTTTCTATTCTGCCATCGATATTACAATTTTCGATAAAGCGTGTCAATCTGCCCGGAGAATTATTTTTGATAAGATAATCAATTGCCATCATGAAAAATACCGGGAAGCCTGAATGTATCTGATCTTCGTTTTCTGAATATATGAGAAAGCTTTTTATAAACTTTTCAGCATCCCTGACATGTAAGAGCCTGTTGATATTCAGCATGGCCGGGGAGAGGTTCTGCTCATTAATCATTCCCTTCATGATATACTGGGCCTTGTAGATTTCCCTTTGTGTGGACATCGGATCGGGCTGCCACTCTTTTATGAGTTTCCTTGAATACTCCTCATCACCGAAAAGACGGACTGCTTCCGAGAGAAGCAGGAGAATTTTATTCGCGGGCAACGCATTTTTGAGATTTGCTGATGAATTCCGGCTGATGTAATTTTTGCTTTCATCAAGACCTTTACTGAATAAAATCTGCATGGACTTAAAAATGTGAAAGTCATAATAATTTTTCATCCGTTCAGGATTGGCCTTCTGGATGATGCCCTCTGCTTTTGCAATATCGCCTGATTGATAATGATAATAAACCATTTTCAGCAGCGAGGCATCATGGAGTTCGCTGTCCGGCTTAATAATCGCCAGCGCCTTTTCAAGATCGGCTGCGGCTTTCTGATAATTTTCCCTGATCCCGTCAATACGGGAAAGCTCAATGTAATAGGTTATCCTGCTCTCATTGCTATCGGAGAGTGAATTCCACCTGTTCAGGTGAATCAGGGCTTTTTGATGGTCTCCGGAAGAAAGAGATTTACTGTACATGCCGAACTCTGTGTCCCTGATCTTCTGTGATTTCTCTGCTATATTTTTCCCGGGGGTGCCGCTGTTTCCGGCCGAAAGAATGTCCGGGCTTGTTTTATCGGAACGTCCGGATTCAGAGTAAGGCCTGGTCTCAGCAAGTTCAAACAGCCTCCTGACTGTTTCCAGGCTCCCTTTCCGCGTGAATAGTACTGTTTTTATTCCGGAGTATTTTGATGATTCCATCATAAGGAGGAGGTAATCGAGATTAAATTCATCCATGTTCACAACAGCAAGGGACGACTGGAGCATATTTCCGAAGAGGAATTTCGGGTCGAGAATATTGCGTCCGATACCGTCAATGACGGCTGAATATCCTGAGAGGTCGGTATTTTTCGGATCCCCTTCTTCCATCTGGAATTTTGGATTGGGAATAAGCTTTTTCAATCCCGTTCCGGTGAAAAAGGCATTAATGATCTGGTCATTATCATCCCTGATACTATTTTCAGAATTCAGTATTGACGGGATGAACATGAAGGGCGGGATTGCCCCGGAGCCGCTTTTCCAGGAATTTAATCCCTCCAGCGAGGCTTCGTTGAGGATAATATATCTTTTTTTCGAATTCTTTCCAATGTATTCCCATACCTGATCCATTCCCTGGCGGGCATTCACAGGAAACTCCCTGACGGCAGTTTTCCCGTTTTCAATTTCCCAGAGGTACAGGGTAGCATCGTTTCTAATCATCTTATACATTACTATTCCATCATATTTCGGGACGGTAAATTTTTCAGTTGAAAGAAGCGGTATCAGTGCTGACCCGGCTTTTCCCATGGATGCCATGATTTCCGCATACCTTTTGTTTGTTTCTTCAAGATTTTTTTCCAGTTCCTTAATTACAGGCGAGTCCTGGGCTTCCCCGTCTTCGCATGCCTTTGAAATTTTGTTTACTCTCTTTTCCATCTCCTTGAGGGCTGATATGTATTCCGAATACATATGGCGGTCGTTTTTATTGTGAAATTCAGGGGATGTGAGATTCACCAGAAGTGTCCTGATGACTGAATATTTTTTTTCTGATTCCGCCAGGGCGCTGTCCCACTGCTTCATCCTGAGCATGGCGCTTATGTTTTTATCGTAAATATCCCTGATCATGCTGATTTTATCATGGAAAATAAAAGGGTACTTCACAACGAGATCTATACCCTTTTTATAGAACCGTGAAGACATCTCCAGGCTGTCGCCTTCATCCAAATCCTTTCCGTACATATTCAGGAAGTATCCATATTCCAGATACAGGTTAAGGAGATGCTGGTAGTACCTGTTCTTCTCGGCTATCATAATGGCATTTTTATAGGATTCATTCGCTTCATCAATATCCGTGAGCCTTGATTTAATGAGGCCGATATTCTGCAACAGCTTTGCCTCGAGTTTTTTATTCCCGGATTTTTTTGCATTGGTAAGCCCGTTTTCGAATTTTAATAATATGCCGGCATAGGAATCATAATTTGACTTTTCATTTTTATATATGTCAAGGGGTGTTACTGTTTTGCCATGCCCTGCTGCAGGGACGGCATCCCCTTTTATAATGATCCGGTAATATTCTAAAACTCCAAGGGCAATGTCAATTTTGTAATGAATATCCCTTGCCTTTTCATCAATGGATTTTTTGAGTTCCTCTTTTTCTTTATCCGTGACTTTTTCATTTTTGGCCTTTGCCTTTTTCTCAAGGTTCTCAAGCTCAACCCTGGTAGTCTCTGACCTGTAATTTTCCCTGTATTTTGCGGCTTCGGTGATAAGGGATTCGATCTCCTTTACCGGGCTGTCGCTGATACTGGTACTGTTCTCAATCAGATAGGCATATAAATTTGACAGGTTCATGAGAGAGGCGAAAATTCCGGGAAGATCATTTATATCCTTGTCCGATGCCATTGCCCAGGCCTTATGAAAACTTTTTTTAGCCTCGCTGAATTTTCCTGCCTTGTAATAATAATATCCCTGGTTGTTCAGGGCAGTCATAGTTGTGATCCTGTCGATGCTGCTCTTTTTGTCTTTCAGCAGTTCTATTTTTTTCTGGAGAAATTCAATGGCTTTAATATAATCACCTGTATCTGAAAGTATCTCTTCATTAAGGGCAATATTCAGCAGCTCCTTATTCTTCCTGTCCAGGCCCCGGTAAATTTTACTCCCCCCGATTACCGCGGCATCCTGCCCGAGATTCAGGAATGAGAAGGAGAACAGCCCCATGACCCTGAATTTAAGCTTGTATTTTCTTTCATCATCCTTCGCGTCTTTCAGCTGGACCCTGGACTTATCGAGATAGGCTATGGCAGCGTCGATGTTTCCCAGTTCCTTGTAGCAGAAGGCTATTTCCTGGAGGAACCTTGCATTATCAATATTGATTTTATTATGGCCGGCAAAATCAATTAATTTTTGCAGCCATTTGATAGCTTCCTTGTAATTCTCATCATGCCGGTAAAAAAGCGCGAAATATCTGTAGAGTGAATAAATTTGTGTTTTATATTTGGAGGCATTTTTCCCTGAAGCCATTGACTCGTAGATGAACAGTGATTTATTAATTTCATCCTTTGCCGACTTTGTATCGCCAGTCTGCCAGAAACAGTACCCGACATGAAAGTAGAAGAGGGCTTCCTCAATTTTTGAGCCGAACTGGCTCTTGTATTTCAGGGCTTCCCTGAAATGGTTCAGGGCCCTGGGAAAGTTGGACAATAGAAAATAATTATTGGCCATGTTCAGGTGGATATTCCCCTCGTTTTCCCTGAACTTTACCTCGTTGTTGACAGCAAGGGCTTTCTCGAGGATGGATATATTCCGTTCAAAAAGATAACCGGGAAAATATTCGCTTATGGACTGATCACTGTCGGGATCTTCAGTCCTTTTCAAATCGAGGTACTGGTATATCCAGCTCTTCAAAATGTAGGGATCCACATAGGTGTCATCGAGAAAAAGGGCCCAGTCAACAAGTCCTATAGATGCTTTGAAATTTTTCAGAATATTTTCCATGCCGGATTTTTGAACAATCGTCAGCTGTTTTTCACCGCTCTCAAGAATGATTGCTTTTTTTGTATAGGCATAGCCAAGGCCGTAGATATAGGCCTTGTCAAAATCCATTTTCTTTCTGTCCAGGTCGCCTTTATATTCCTTTTCCAGTTCATCAATGGTTTTATTCCCCATGGATTCGGAATATGCATCAATGTAGAGGACATGGGCCCTCGGCCCGAATTCATTATATAATTCGGTGAACTTTCTCAGGTTGAGAAAGTTGATAAGAAGGGTATACTTTTTGTAAAGCGAAGCGGCCTTGACATAGTCTCCTGTGAATTCTGTTCTTTCACCGGCAACTTCATAATAATTAATAAGCCACCTGATTTTTTCGATTATGTTTTTTTCCTTCCACATATTGAGATAGCGGTTTACCGCAAGGAAGAAATAATTTTCAGCTGCAGCCATGTCGCCGTTTTTTACTGCTATCTCGCCAAGGTGATTATTCGCCCTGTAGGAGACTATTTCGAACATGGATATGGTTTTTATGCAGAGCTCGAAGTTTTTCTTTGCCTCTTCAATGTTATTTAATTCAAGGCCTGCCTTCCCTATGGAATAGTAAGCCAGCCCCTGTAAGATTTTGTTGGATTCATAGGCCTTCAGCAATCCGTTAAGGACGGCCATTCTTTTGGCCAGGTCCTTTTCGTTTTCTGCGATATGTAAAAAATGCATTCTCATCTGGAACTGCTGGTAAACTGTCCCCGACGTAAGGGCCAGTTGAAACGACTGGGAGATGCTCCCTTTCAGTTCTGTTTCAGAAATCCTGGCCAGCTTTCCATGGATGGGAATAATTCTCTTGTAAGTCCCGTAGCCGGTGATTATGGATCGATAAAGCCCTTCGGCCAGGCCGGGTTGATTTTTAGCGGCATAGGCGTCAGCAAGATCTTCCATTACATAGGGAAGAAAAAATGCATTTTTCTTGTCCGCTTTTGATTTTTCCAGGGAGTCTGATAATATGGGGATGATATCCCTGCCCGATAGAAATGCGTTAAGATAGGCATATCCCATGGTAATATAGAAATTGTCCTTTTTTTTGAAGTCCTCAAGGATTTTTAATATCCTGCCGGAATTAAGTCTGTCATTGTCTTCATTGTATTTTATCGCTGCGGAAATCAGCGATTTAACGATATACACAACCGATTCACTGTCGGTACTGGCGTTGAAAAAATAATAAACCCTTTCCAGGCCGCTGAGAAATTTTTCCCTGTCGTCAAATTCGGTGAGGAACCGGTTGGCAAGCTCATACTGGGCATTTGCATTCCCCATCCTTGGAATGATTCCGATATCTGGAAGGATGTTGATATTTATATTGTTGTTGGCCTGCTCGGAGTACACCAGGACACCCTTGTATGTATCGGAGCCGAAGACCGGCACCCACCGCTGGTTGAATGATGATACTGAATAGAGGGTTAGCGGGTATTCCGCTCCAGTAGTGAGATTTTTATAATACAGGACTGAATTGTCTTTCAGGTCGATTGTCCCGTCGCCGTTTGTGTCACTGTCCACCAGTGTATAGGCGATTTCATTTACGCTGCTGAGGAAAGAAGGGTATATCTTTATTGAACTGCTGTTTGTCACCCTTTTTTCAGCCTTGGAATTCACGTCAATCGTGTAAACTTCGCCATTGCTCCCCTTATCCCTGTAAGAGACGAATACTATCTGGTTCCCGTCTGAGGAATATTTTGGATAGATCCCTCCCTTTGATGTAATTTTTTTCAGATCTTTCCCGTTTTTTCTTATGATGAATATATTTTCAATTCCCTCCCTTGTTGAAGAAAAGGCAATCCATTCCCCGTCGGGGGACCATGCAGGCGTTGCGTCTTTGATTATTTTGATAGTCTTTGTATCGGGGTCCTGGAAAAGGGTGAAATTTTTTGCCTTCAAATCAAAGGGGGGGAGGTCGGATATTGACTCGCGGGCCTGTTTGATGATTTTTTCAGGCTCAATTTTCATTACATAGAGGTCCCCCTCCGGATCCTCTCTGTTCGATATGAATGCAAGCCTTTTTCCATCCGGTGATATGGCCGGGCTTGTGTCCCTGGAGGGATGGGCCGTCAATCTGACTGTTGTGATATCCTTTAGATCCCTGAGGTAGATGTCGTAATTTCCATTTTCCCTGTTAGATGAATAATAGAAGTAATTGCTGTCAAGTGATATGTCGCCGTCCGTTTCAATTGATTGTTCAAAGGTGAGCGGTATGACGCGGCCGCCTTCAAATTTGAATGATTTATCCACAATGGATTTATAGCTGAACTGCACGGTGCTCTGAGCATGTATCTCACCTGCGCCCGGATAAAGGAGCAAAACGGCCGCTAGAAGTATCAACCTCTTCATTTTTTCACCCACCTTCCTGTTTCATCCTGCATCATGTCATTTTTTTGGGAGAGGGCCCTCTGCTCCTGGGCAAAAACTTTTCCAAAGGAGAGAATCTCATCATCGGAGGGCTGCTTGTTTTTTGATTTGAAGAGCGTCCGTGTGAATATCTGTTTTCTCGCGCTGTTCTCATTTTCAACTATCATGAGGACAAGGTCTTTTTCCTTTTTGTCCTTTTCCACCTGGTCCGATTTGATGTACAGGACATAACCGCTGTTTGCTTCGCCCAGGAGGCCCCTGTCCTTGTATTTCCTCACCTTGTCTCTGTGGAATTCCCGAATTTTCATGGCTGCGAAGATCTCCCTGTCGCCCGCAACTGCCGTACCTGCGCCGCCCCCTGACCTCTGGACAGTGGTCTTGACCGAGGATATGACCCAGGAATCTTTTTCCAGTTCCCGGTAATCTCCGACTATCTGCCTTTCAATAGCCGTCTTATCTCCGGTGAGGGTGATTTTCGGTGATGAAATAACACAGCAGCTCGGCATTGATGAGCACCGCGTAATTACGACTGCCGCCGATATAATGATACCTGATAAAAATATTCTGCAAAGTACGTACATATCAATCTCCTTGCTTAACTTTTCTTAGAAATTCACCGACTGTTATCCTGTCGAATTTAATCTGGTTGTTCTCAACGCCGAAGGCATATCCGATGGCGCCCCTTGACAGGGTCACCGTTGCGTAGACCAGGCCTTTATCGAGATTAAAATTGAAGGTGCTCACTTTCATTGAGTTGTCCATTGCAAACTGGCCTATCACTCCGAGCTTGGATTGCCCCTGCTCTTCGCTGAGCCCCTTCATAAGCTTGTTCGCGAATTTTTCGCCGATCTTGTATATCTCAATATAACCAACCGGTTTCAGTTCCTTTTTCACATTGAGCCCCCTGCCGCTGAAATTCGCGCTCAAAGAGAGCTCGGCATCGCGTGTTTTCTTTTTTGGATCCGGCTCATCGAGTTTTGCTATGTCCACGTTGGTAATATCCAGGATCATCTTGAATTCCATGTTGTCCTGGTTGAAATCGGAAAGGTTGAAGAGTATGTTCCTTCCGTACAGCGCTCCGTCCAGGACATAGGCCTTCATGTTTACGATCTGAAATATGTTATTTTTAAAAGCCATGTACATCTCGAAGTCCTTAACGAATTCAAAGATCATATCCCTGGCCGGGTGCTTGGCCCTCACGGACTTTATGGAGAAATTGGGCTTTTCGCTGAAGAACTGGCTGTCGATGACCTGTTCTTTGGTTATTGTAATCTGTGATTCCCCTGCCAGCGCTTTTTTCAGATATTTAAACAGGAATTCAAAGGGGAAATTCATGTTCATGTCATCGACATAAATTTTACCCTCGTCGTTTTTTACAAACAATTTTTCTATCTTCACGGATCCGTATGCCTTGCCGGTGTCCAGGTTCCCCTTGACAAAGGCATTGATATCAACAAGCCCTCCAAGGAACCAGGGGCCCTGCATCTGTTTCATCTGCGGGTTGTTGAGCTTTACGCTCAGCTTTATGTCTGCATCGGAGATTGGTACCACTTTGTGGTCAACCTTTCCGCTCGCGCTGATGTCGGCGTTCCATGCCTTGCTTCCGAGAGTAAAGGATTTCAGATCAGCGACTTTCTGATTTTTATCATATACAACATCGAGCCCCATGGCCAGGTCCGGAACCTGGAAGTCCGGGACTTTAACCAGCATGTTCAGCTTCGCGGTGATGATATCGCCCAGGAAAAAGTTAACCCCCAGGTTCATATCCACGGGCTTGGAGACGGGAATGCCGTCGAGCATTTTTTTGAATTTTTCAGGAACCATGGCATAGAGCGGCGGCTTGTTGAACTGGAGTTTGCTGATGCTGACACTCCCGGCAAGCTGGGGCTTCAGCATCACATCCCCTGAAACTGCAAGGTCCAGGGCATTTTTGCTGTCATCGGGGCTGTAGAGCCTCACCCCGAAGTTCCGTATCACCACCCTGCTGAAGTTGTTGAAGGCGCTGATGTCGGTCTTCAGCTCAAACCCGTTGTCGCCGGACTTGTATTTGCCCAGAGTGTAGTAGAGATGCGGCATTACAATATTGGATGAGATGATCATATCATCGGATCTTTTCAACACAAGGTAGGAGATGTTGAGATAGGGAATAAGGGCCGATGTCCCGGGAATTGAAAACGATACGCCTTTCAATGTCACGTTCCCGTCAATATCGATATTATCAGGATCGCCCTTTATGGTCAGGGGGGCCAGGGAAATGTTCCCGCCGAAGAATGTCCGGTAGTCATTGGTAACGCTTCTGAAATATGGATGGAGGTCACCCAGGGAGATGTCGCTCTCCTTCATCTTTAAATCGATCACCTGTTTTTTCGTGACGTTTTCAACAGCCCCGGTGAGATAGATCCATTTTTTTCCATGGAATTCAACTCCCAGGTGGTTCAGGGTGAGGTGGTCTTTCACGGGGTTGTAGAAGAGGTCATAGGAGACCATGAAGTTCAGGGGAGTAAGATATATGTTTTTGAACCTCACCGGAGTATTGTACATTCCCAGTTTAAATATGCTGTTGAACTGCGGAGCATCCTTTTTTTCATTGGAAAAGAGGAGCTTCCATGTTAGGACCAGGGGAGGGGAGGCCTCGGCTTCATCGGAAATAAAGGATACTTTCATCTCCTCCTTGGGGTTCAGGACGATGCTCATGTTTTTAAGTAAGCTAACGGCCTCAACGGAAAGGGGAATTTTTTTGAAGGGCGGGATGTCAATGTCCAGGCTGAAGGTAAGGCCTTCTACTGATGATTTGAACTTGCTCCCCTTCACATACATTTTCAAATCATCAAGGACGAATTTGAAGAGAAACTCCGCAGCCACGGGGAGAGAAATCTCCTTCATGGGCGGCTCTTTCTTATCGTCCTTTTTGGCCTCTTCTTTCTTTTCGGGCTCTTTTTTCTCCGGCTCCTTTTTTTCACCGGGCTTCATGAGCTTTGCCGCGTTCCATACGCCGTTTTTTTCTTCCAGGTATATTTCAGGTTTGTAGATGCCGATTTCGGGAATGCGGACGTTTCCGATGAGCATGGGAAAGAGCCCGTATTTTATTGCAAGCCTTTTCATCTTCACAAAGACGGTGCTGTTGAATTCAGGGCCGTTGTAGATGACGATATCCTCTATGACAAAGCCGCCATAGGGGCTGAACTCCTTCACGTTCATTTCAATTTTGCCGTTGGACATGCCGTTGAAATTTGTGACGATGAGGCCCTGGACCCGGGACGGGGATAAATATATCTTCACGCCTATGAGTGCAATGGCAACCAGGATGATTATTACTGCCGGTATTCTTAAGAAGAGAGTTTTCGCCAGGAATATAAGGATTCTCACCGGGAGTTTTCTGGATTTTTTCTTCGCTTTTTTCTGCTGCTTTTTTTCTAATTTTTTTCTTTTTTTCTCTTCCTTCGCAGTGAGTGGTATATCTGTTTTCTCAGGGCCGGCGCTATTAATATCTGTATCCACCGGGATTTTTTCATCAGAATCTTCTTTTTCGCTCATTTTGATAATTTTTAGAACTTTCTTTTTGACTTTCTCGATGCTTTTATCCTGAGAATTTTTCTTTGCCATCTTCTTTTTGTCCTGTTAACAAGTAGTTGTTGTAATTATATAAAGTATAATACTAAACTTATATTTTCAAGTAAAATTTCTGACAGGAATATTAATTCAGGATTCCATCTGTTGATTATCAATCTCAGGATATTTTTGTCATGATAAAGAGATTAAGTATAATGCTAATGGCTGGATGTTATGATATATCACATGTATTATGTCACATAAACATGATTTTCAGTCAGTTAACAGAACATAATATAAGTATGATATAAAAAATAGTCACAGGGAAGGTTTTTTACAGCATATTTTTTTCTGTATGTATAAGATTTATCAAGCCAGAATTAAAAATTCATTCCGGGACTGCACATTAAAACCGCTGGCCAATTCCGAAAATAAGGGCTGTTGTTTTTTTTGCCGGGGCCTGGAATACGCCGGCGTAGAGCCCGGTGCCGCTTGGCCTGGATATATGGAGTCTTGCTGTTCCCGACGGGAATATAAAATTACCTTTTGACGATGTGCTGTTATATGTATTGAAAAGGAATGCTCCCATTTGCACTTCCACATGTGTCTTTCTGAGAATGGTGAATGTGAAGGGTATAAAAGCAACCCCGGCGCCATATGACGGAGCCACATATTTTTCATAGACTTTCCCGCCGCTGGTTCGCTTCACGGTATCCTTGGGGATGTTCCAGGCTCCGGCAAGTTCCAGGCAGTTTGTGATCCGCCATTCTCCGAGAAACAGATATGACGATACAGGGAGAACCCTTTTTTCAGCAGTGCCGGATTCATTCGTAATAATGCCCTGATCAAGAAACAGCAATGCGTTGCCGAAACTCAATTCTATTGTGTGTTTCTCCCAGACGATCGGCTGCACATTCTCAACAGGCTCATTTTCTGCAAAAAGACCGGCTGATGTGCCTGTTATGATCAGCAGCATCATAAAAAATTTATTTTTCATCATACCCCCGCTTCTGTTTAGTATTGTATCGGCCGGACGCTGGTTGTCATTGAATACTATTGTTTAGTCCGGGTAATCCCGGCAATAACCTGTCAGCAGGACAGTCAGGTATATTTTTCAGTGACTTGATTTCAAGCGGCGTGTTGCTAATCGCTTTTTCTGGATTCTGAATAAAAGTAAATAGATACTATACTATTGTATGGTATAATCAGCAATTTTTTCTTTTATAGCCGTTCACAAATGAATTTGTACATACTCTTACACCGTCCCTTCGACTCCGCTCAGGGATCGGGATTTTCCGCTGGCTGAGCGGAGTCGAAGCCGATTGAAAGTACTTATTCATTTGTTCTATGCTTTAATAATCATTGAATCTGCATCAAATTAGACGTATTTGAATCCTTCACAATTATATAGCCTCTGCGCCTCCGCGTTCTCTGCGTGAGACAATCTTTAACATACTATCATCGATATCATATAATATCCCCCTTATTCCATTTGAATAAATTTATTTATTGATTAATTTTCTCAATGTATTACTCAGATTTAGAATACCTTTTGAGACATTATAACCCATTTGACCTCACCCTCAGTCCCTCTCCTGGCAGGAGAGGGATGACTCTAACCAGTGAACAATCCGAAT